>JAGAHD010000148.1 GCA_017627255.1 Bacteroidales bacterium
CAGTGTATAATTTGTTTATATACAGCCTATTAATATGCACTATAGTGTATTTCGATTTCTCATAACTGGCATTATAGGAAGTTGATACATAACGAGTTGAGTATTTAACAATAAATAGTAATAGCAATGATTCGCCGTAACAGAAAAACACGGAAGTACCAGAGCCCGTTTTCGAAAGTCACGGAGGTGTCTTTCGAGAGCAACTTCTGCAACACTGTACGTTTCAACGTCCAGGTGAAGGAGTTGGAGAACATGAACGACCCTAATGATCCGCTCAAGGGAGTGGGTGATGCCGCCGAAGAGGTGTTCTACTTCGAATCCTAACCTTTGAAAAACAGAGCGTTATGAAAAAGATTTACATGGCTATGGCAGTGATTGCTGCCGCGATGCTGTCCTCCTGCGAAAGGGAGAAGGATTTCAATGGTTATTCCCCGTTGGGCGAGAATGACATCGCGTTCGTCCTAGAGAATGCTTCCACCCGGTCGGTGGAAAACGAGTCAGTAGTTCCTGTTCAGACAGGTATTTCCATTCCGGTGGGAAATGACGGTCATGGTAATGCCTTTTGTCTGGAAGAGACCATCGAGGACCTGAATCCCACCCTGGGAACCAGAGGTGCACCAGCTTATACCGAGAATCTCGGTATAGTGTACAAGACTATGGGGGTTTATGCAGATGCCGGAAGTTTTGGTGGTGAAGCTTCTTTTGTCGTAATGGATGAGTTTGATAATCCAAATGGTGGTCAGGGTTGGCGCTATCAGCACAACTACAACGGCAATCCTTGGCCTGACGAGTCGACACCAGTCGATTTCTTTCTCCGTATGCCCTCCACAGATGTTGGCGTACAGGGGGACATTGAATATGACAAAACAAACAAAACCTTCACGTTCGATTATAAGTCTTCTTTGACCGCGACGGAGCAGAACGACCTTCTCTTGGCCTATACGAACCTGAATAAGAAAAAACATGATAGCTATCTTCCCAAAGGCGCTCCCGTAATGATGTACCATGCGCTCACCGGAGTGAAGTTCCGCACGGGTCATACAAATCAGAAGACGACGCACACCATTATCAAGAGCGTCAAGTTCAAGGGGTTGAAAGCTACTGGGCATTTGGTCGCAACCGTCAACTCCGATAACAGCATTACCATGGCATGGAGCAACCAGGGAACGACGGGCTTCGTGTTCTCGCAGGAATTCACAAATCCCAATTATACCTACACGGAGGATGAAGATGGAAATGTGACTGTAACCTCCAGTGATGGTACCTACGATTACACGGCCGCCGATGGTTTCGGCTCTTCATGGATCAGTGCGGCTGCCGACCAGAATCTCAATGTCAAGGATGGTTCCATGACTTTCTGGTTCATCCCGCAGCAGTTGACCGACAAAGTGGAACTGGAAGTCACCTTCTGTGTGAAGACTCCGGACACTCCAGACGGAACGGACATCACCCATACCATCAAGTTTGGCGATTCCACGAGAAAGGTCCTTTCGGAAGATGAAGAGGGTAACGTTACTTATGGCGAATATCCCATTTGGAAGGCGGGACAACTCCGTACCTATACTCTTATGCCGTTTGACGTAGACGTGGACATCTTTGACGAATTGCATGGTTGGACTAAAGAGAATCTCCATGTCACCAATACGGGTAACGTGGACGAGTATGTCCGCATGATGCTTGTCGGTAACTGGTTTGATAAGGACGGCAATATCCTGGTCGGCTATGTGACTGACGGCAGCAGTGAGCATACGGACGCAGAGAATGCCGAAATGGTCGTTCCTTGGTATCGTGCGGCCGATGAGTATAAGGGTGGTTTTGACGAGACTTTCCTCAACGGTAAGCCGAATGCGGCTAAGGGTAATAAGTGGATCTACGGTACGGGCTCTTATTTCTACTATCCTGATGTTATCGGTGCCGGCGACAAACTGTCTCAGACTGACGCTTTATTCCAGTCCTATACGCTGGACGACATCGACATTCCTACGATTTATCTCCCTTCCGCCACATCCAATGTCCGGCATCCTGCGCAGGGTGTGCATCTTGTGATGGAGGTGGTTGTACAGGCCATCAGTGCCATCAACCCTGAGACCGGCAAGCCGTTTGCCGATTGGAAGGCTGCTTGGAGCTATGCGACCGGGGAGGATATTGATGTCAAGAATTAAGTAAAGTGACGGTCCAATCATAAATCGATACAGATATGAAAAATATATTCAAATACGTTCTGACCAGCCTTTCCCTGCTTCTTGTTTCTTTTGCTGCGTTTGCGCAGCACGAGGAAGGCGGCGTGACCACTTCCAAAAATGTGACTGGTCCTGATTCGAACGGTCTTTACACCGTTACGCTCGAGGCTTTCGCCACGGGTGGAACCACTGTGATCGACAACACCAAGCCTGCAGACATTGTCCTGGTGCTGGACGTGTCGGGTTCCATGGATGAGAATAAGGGTGCCGTAACCGAACTCGCTAATAATACGGCGATTTCATATAATACCGTTGCTAACAGTGATGTGGAGTATTTTTACTATTATACTACTTCTAGTGGTTATAGCAGTAGCAGCAGCTGGTATCGTATCTATGCTGAAAGAGAAGGTAATACTTATTATTTAAGAATTAGAAAGTGGGCAAATAGCGGTACAGGTACCACAATTGGTTATAGCGATAGTGCTACGGGTACAATTGTCACTACGAAAACTTCTGGTGGTAATCAAGTGCATATTGCAACCGGTACGAGCCGAATGACGGCCCTCAAACAGGCGACCAGTTTATTCATTGACGAAATCGAAAAGAATGATAAGGAGAAGATTGGTGGAGGGGATCGTCCGGAACGCCTCCACAACCGGATTGCTATCGTCAAATTCGCTAGCAATAGTGTTGATAACGTGGGCGATGATACATATACTACTGGCGATAAGCGTTATAATCGTACTCAGATTGTCCGCGACCTCACGCTGGTTGAGGATAATGTTCAGTCTTTGAAAGATGCTGTGGGAGCCTTTATCGCAAGAGGTGGTACGCAGTCCGATTTGGGTCTGGCTCACGCAAATACCATTCTCAGTGGTGCGAATCGTGATTCAAACAAAACCGTCGTCCTCTTTACTGATGGCGAACCCGGTGGACAGGGTTTTGATAATAAAACTGGTTTCAACACTGCTGCTACTGCAATCAATACATCCTCTTCGATTAAGAGCAGTTATTCGGCAAAGGTGTTTACCGTTGGTACTTTCTCGAGCACTCCTAGTGCCACTGACAACGTAACTAGGTATTTGGATGCGGTTTCGTCTAACTATACTTCTGCTTCGGCTACATACGACTGGTGGGGTAGCTATTATGGTGGTCGATTAAACATTACTGGTACTGCTAACGATGATGGAATTGATTATTCCAAGGATGCGTCCGGAAATGTAGATTTGTCTTCCATTTTCAAGGACATCGCAAGCGCTTCCGGTGGCTCCGAGGAAGAAATTGGAGCTTCCACGCAGGTCCAGGACTATGTCTCCAATAGCTTCGCCCTTCCGATCGATACCTCTGATATGACGGATGAGGAGATTCAGGCTTGGGTCGATGAGAATGTGTCGGTTTATACTCAGGCTGCTCTGCCGGAAACTTCTTGGGGAACCAGGGTTGCTTTTGCAAGCGCCCAAAAATCGCTTGATCCTGAGACCAAACAGATTATTGTTACCGGGTTCGATTATTCCTTGGACGATACTTCGACCGGTGCCGGCGACGGTAACTGGGTAGGTGAGCGCGTTCCTGATCCTCTGGATCCCAGCAAGAATTTCTGGGCCGGCAAGAAGTTGGTCATCGAGTTCAAGATCATTGCGAACGAGGCCGCTACCGGTGGAGTCGGGACCGCTACGAACACGTCCGACTCTGGTGTCTATGTCCTTAACAAGGAAACTGGAAAATATGATAAAATCAACACTTTCGATATTCCTCATGAGAATCTTCCCGTCAATATCACCATTAAGAAAGATGGCTTGCGTATAGGTGAAAGCGCCACCTTCGAGATCATGAGAATTCGTCCGAAAGGATGGAACAAAGATGGTGCAACCATTGCGGAGAAGATGGCCAACGTGGAGTATAACATCATCAATAAACCTCTTCCTTATACGGATGACCTGACGGTTGAAGATAAAGCTGGCAAAGGCGAAACGGGTTGGTACACGTTTACCAAGGTCATTGTGACCAATACGACCAAAACAAATGGCGCGGTTGTTTCCAAGACTCTTCTCTCCTTGGATCCCAACTA
This sequence comes from Bacteroidales bacterium, assembly GCA_017627255.1. Lineage (GTDB taxonomy): Bacteria > Bacteroidota > Bacteroidia > Bacteroidales > UBA932 > Cryptobacteroides. Next base: position 4,249 of record JAGAHD010000148.1, read on the forward strand.
TGTTTATGTAGTGGTGGAAGACGACTGGGGTTGGGCTTATACGACTACTGGTGCCTCTTCAGTCCAGACTACATCTACGGTGGAAGTCAACCCGTTCACGTTTACTAACGTGGAGAAAGAAGGTGTCATCAAGCATGCCGAGGCCGTGATGATCAACCACTTTGCAACCAGTGCAGACGGCAAGGCCGATACTGAGCACTATAAGAGTTCTAAGGTAGAACATTTTTAATATGCTTGAATGCAAGTCATGGAGGGGGCGGTTCATATGGATCGCCTCCTTTTCTTTTTGTATAATATGAAATGATACTGCTATGAGAAGCCGATTCATTTTAGGTATTCTTGCATCACTCCCTCTTCTTTTCGCATGCGATAAACAGTCAGATACAATTCCAGTCACGGGAATCGCCGTCGATCCGACATCTGTCGAACTTGTTGATGGAGACAGTTTTACAGTCACGGCAACCATTTATCCCGTCGATGCAACAAACAAGCGGGTTAAATGGACTTCGAGCAATCCTTCCATCCTGGTTGCCGATGGTAAGATTACGACCTCCTTCAAATCGGGGACTTCCCCTTCTCTAGTTAACGGCAAGCCGGTATTAGGTCATGGAACCGTTACCGCCACGTCGGAAGATGGGAATAAGAAAGCTCAATGTCAAGTCACCGTGTTCGCAAATACAGCCGCTGTCACAGACATTCGTTTATCCGAGACGTCCCTACAGTTAAATAAAGGAGAAAGCCATGCTTTGACCGCGACCGTTTTGCCGGACAATGCCATTGAGAAAACAGTTAAGTGGACTTCATCCGATAATACTGTCGCAAGTGTCGATCAAACTGGAACCATCACCGCCATTGGAGGGGGTAAAGCCTTGATTACTGCTTCTGCGGGTGGTGTCTCGAGCTCCTGTTCTGTCGACGTTGTCGTTCCTGTTGAGTCCATCGGCCTGAATGTTACCCTTCTCGCTTTGGAAATAGGTGATTTCGCATTGTTGACCGCGACCGTCTTACCGGACGATGCCATGGATAAAAAGATCCAGTGGAGCAGTGACAATCCTGACGTCGCCACGGTAGACCAGAACGGCAGGGTTACGGCCGTAAGTGTCGGCAAAGCTAAGATCACAGCTTCTGCAGGGAATATTTCAGTTTCTTGTTCCGTTAGTTGCGTCGACGTTCCCGTTACAGCTGTTGTTCTTGATAAGACGTTCTTGTCTTTGGAAAAGGGATCTTCTGAAACACTGACAGCCACCGTTCTGCCGAAGAATGCAACGGACAAAACGGTCCAGTGGAGCAGCGACAATCTTTCTGTGGCAACAGTAGATCAGAATGGTCGGGTGATTGCGGTCAACAGCGGCGAAGCCACCATTACGGCTGTCGCCGGAGATGTATCCGAGACCTGTACCGTTTCTGTTTTCATTCCGGTTACGTCAGTTTCGTTGAATCCGACGAGCCTCATGTTGTCGGTTGGCGAAACTGCATTTTTGGACGCTACCGTTTTTCCGGAAGACGCTTCTGAGAATACTCTCACGTGGTACTCCTCTCATTCGGACGTAGCCTCTGTCGAAGGCGGAAGTATTACGGCTATAAGCTTTGGAGGGACGGTCATCACGGCTCAGATTGGGGACCAGTTCGCATACTGCACAGTGACAGTCGTCACAGATTCTTCGTCAGGAGTGACCGCTTCCTGTTTTGGTGGGGAACTCCGGATCAATGACGGTTTAGTCCTGGGAGGAAGCCGATTGGATTTCGGAGTCAGCAACTTCAGTTCACGAACAATCACTGTCAAAACGGTACAATTAGTCGATGGAGAAAGCGGCATCGGCTCCGATACGATAGACATTGACTGTTCCCTTGAATCCGGGAACACCCTCCCGTGGTGTGTCGAGGTCCCTGCATCCGGCATTCATTCTCCCGTTGCAATCTTTACTTTTACTTATCTTGGAGGAGAGTTTACCTGTTCAGCCGCATATCATGAACCGATAGAACGATCAATCTTTCCCCGCTTATCGGAATAGTCCTTCCCATTTGCCAGGGGACAATTTGCGAAAAACGAATTTTAAAAACCGCAGTCTACGAGAAGGGACGTCATCCTAACCCTTTGATTTCCAATTACAAGATACGAAAAAACGGCCATATATGCAAGTTACGGCCGTTTTTCTTCGATGTTTTCCAGCGCTTTCAGTACTTCCGGACACCGCTCCGGAGACATCGCAGGCGATAGTTCGGATCGTCGACGATGCGTCGGATCATCCGGTCCAGGTCCCGCCAGACCAGGGCATGGCTGGCCATTCCTTCCTCAAAAGTGGGCAGCCGGAAGCGGCCATAGTCCAGCATCATCGCATAGATGACCAGACCTCCAGGTTCCTTCCGGAGCAGCTTGATC
>JAGAHD010000149.1 GCA_017627255.1 Bacteroidales bacterium
TACACCTTTTTCCTGACTTACCAAACTTTTTTACGACTTTTTTTGGAAAAAATTTGGCTCCACTATTCGTCAAAAAAGCCAATCACCTTTTATTCAAAGCAATACGTGCTTCAAGCTCCCAAGTGCGGATCCGGTCTTTATAGAAATTATTCGCATTTACCTTCTCAATGGACAGGTCACTGTCGGAATTCCCTCCCCAACGGCGGCAGGTATACAAGACGTCATACACCCTTCCGATCTGGTATTCGCGACTGATCCTCAGCCCGACGGCATAATCTTCGCCGTATTTGGTCGTCGGGAAATTGATTTCCCGAAGCAGCGGCGTCCAAAAACCGCGGGGTGCCCCCAGACCGTTGATACGAAGCGCGTTGTTCCTTCCATTTTCAGGGGTCCATTCCCGATGCTCGATAACATAGGGCGGAAGCGGATGCAGATCGAAATCCGTCATCTGGTAGCAACCGACCACCATGGCACACTGCTGACTCCGGAAAGCCTCCACGAATTTGGAAACCGTGTTTTCGTCATAATAAAGGTCATCGGAATCCAGCTGAAGGGCAAACCGTCCGCAGGAAGGATGATGGATCGCCGCATTCCAGTTGCCGCCGATGGCGTGCCAGGTCGGATCCTGGGCAATATAGACCAGCTTCGGATCATCCAGGAAACTCCGGATCACATCGACAGTCCCGTCCGTGGAGTTGTCATCGACCACAATAACATTATAAGGGAAATCCGTCTGCTGCCCGAGCGCCGAGCGAAGGGCATCCCCGATCGTCCGGACCCGGTTCTTGCACGGAATCACGACCGATGCTTCGTAAGCGAAATCGCCCAAAGTCAGATCCACTGGACGGAAAACGGGTGCCAGATAGCCGCCGACAACCTTCAGATGCGATGTCACGGCCTGTTCCATCTCAACCTGGACCTGCCGGTTTTTCGGATCTACATAGTCAAACATCTTTTCACCGGAAGTTCGGAGGTCCGTTTCCGTTTCATAATAAAGGTATTCGCCGACATGCTCCAGACGTCCCGTCTGCGATACTTTGAGACGGAGATCGTACAGGGCGGCATGTTCATAGTCGGAGTCCATGCGGCCCACCGCATCCTTCAGGGCACATGTCCTGTACAGAAGCAGTCCGCCGAAATCGAAATCATCCCGCAAGGACCCTTTCTGGTAATCGATGACCGGAGCGGGGATCACCTCCCCTCCCTTGGACAGGAAATGGTCGGCATACAGCAGGTCCGCTTTCGTATCGTCTGCCACCTGCAGCATCCGCTCCAGGGCGAAGCGGACAAAGGATAGGGCCGTATGGCGGGTATAGATCAGGGTAAACTCTTCCTTTGCCGAATCCGCGATTCCGCGAAGAGTCGATGTCCGGCACAGCGGTGCCGAGACACTATGGACGGAAGCAACGGGGGCCTGCGCCGCCAGGGAGGCAGGATCCACGTCGCCGGGAACGTAACAATCAATCCTTTTCATAAGACAAAGATAGCACTAATTCCATATTTTCTTTCGCCGTGTCGAAAAAAATCGTAACTTCGCGTACGGATTAAACATTCCCCTCATGAAAGCTCTTATCCGTACCCAATTTCAATTTCCCAACCAGGTGTCCAAGTACACCGGAAAAGTGCGCGATGTCTATGGCATCGGCTCCGATTATCTGATTATGGTCGCTACCGACCGTATTTCCGCTTTCGACGTTGTCCTTCCGAAAGGCATTCCGTTCAAGGGACAGGTCCTCAACCAGATTGCTTCCCGCTTCCTGGATGCGACGGAGGACATCATTCCCAACTGGAAGATCGCCCAGGCCGACCCGATGGTAACCATTGGCTGGCGCTGTGAACCGTACAAGGTCGAAATGGTCATCCGCGGCTATCTGACCGGCCACGCCTGGCGGGAATACAAGGCCGGCAAACGGACGCTCTGCGGTGTTCCCCTCCCCGAAGGAATGTTGGAGAACCAGCCTTTCCCGGAGCCGATCATCACTCCGACTACCAAGGCAGATGAAGGCCACGACGAAGATATCAGCAAGGAAGAGATCATCGCCCGGGGCATCGTTCCCCGCGAGGAATACGAACAGTTGGAGGCATACACCCGCGCCCTGTTCCGCAGAGGCACTGAACTGGCCGCCAAGAAAGGACTCATCCTTGTGGACACCAAATACGAATTCGGCCGCCGCGACGGCAAGATTATCCTGATGGATGAGATTCACACTCCCGACTCGTCCCGGTATTTCTATGCCGACGGTTTCGAAGAGCGGCTCGCCCGTGGCGAACACCAGAAGCAGTTGTCCAAGGAATTCGTCCGGGAATGGCTGATGGCCAACGGGTTCCAGGGCCAGAGCGGGCAGCAGGTGCCGGAAATGACGGACGCCGTCATCGAGGGTATCACCAACCGCTACATCGAGTTGTACGAACACATTACCGGAGAGCCGTTCCAGCCTGCTGAAAGCGAAGATATTGAAAAGCGCATCGAACAGAACATCAAACAGTGCCTTGAACGCCTATGATCGAACGATATTCCCGGAAAGTAATGAGAGACGTCTGGACGGAAGAGAACAAGTTCAGCGCCTACCTGGAAGTTGAGATCCTCTCCTGCGAAGCCTGGAGCCGCCTCGGCGTCATTCCGGCGGAGGACGTGGACAAGATCCGCGCGGCCGCTACCTTCAAGGTGGACCGGATCCGCGAGATCGAAGAACAGACCCGCCACGATGTCGTCGCCTTTACCCGGGCCGTCAGCGAGAGCCTAGGACCGGAGAGGAAATGGGTCCACTACGGGCTCACGTCCACGGATGTGGTCGATACCGCCAACGGCTATCTGCTCAAGCAGGCCAACGCCATCCTCCTCAAGGACCTGGAAGAGTTCCTTGCCGTGCTCAAGCGCCGTGCCATAGAATTCAAGGACACGCCCTGCATCGGCCGGACACACGGTATCCATGCCGACATTACCTCATTCGGTCTCAAATGGGCCCTCTGGTATGAAGAGATGAAGCGCAACATCGAGCGCTTCCAGTTCGCCCGGAAGGGCGTGGAGGCCGGCAAGATGAGCGGTGCCGTGGGCAATTTCGCCAACATTCCCCCGTCCATCCAGGATTACGTCTGTGAGAAGCTCGGCATCCATTCCGCGGACATCTCCACCCAGGTTCTCCAGCGCGACCGGCACGCCTATTATATCGCGACCCTCGCCGTCATCGCCTCCACCCTGGAGCAGATGGCCTTCGAGGTGCGGAATCTGCAGCGCACGGAGGTAAGGGAAGCGGAAGAAGCGTTCCGCAAGGGACAGAAAGGCTCCAGCGCCATGCCGCACAAGCGCAATCCCATCAGCAGTGAAAACATCTGCGGATGCGCCCGTGTCATGCGCGGCTACATGTCTGCCTCCTGCGAGAACGTCGCCCTCTGGCACGAACGGGATATCTCCCATTCCTCCACCGAGCGGATCATCCTTCCGGATGCGACGGAACTGCTTGATTACATGCTGACTCGCTTCAAGGGGATCCTCGAAAACCTGACGGTTTATCCGGAGAACATGCTTTCCAACATCTGGCGTACCCGTGGTGTCATTTTCGCCCAGCGGGTGATGAACGCCCTCATCGGAAAGGGACTGACCCGTGAACAGGCATACGACACGGTCCAGCCCGTGGCCATGAAAGCTTGGACCGAAGGACTGGACTACCAGACGCTGCTCCGCGGCGAGGATGCGGTCATGCGGTACCTCTCCGAAGATGAACTCGCCGGATGCTTCACCCTCGACTATTATTTCAAGAATGTTGATTATATTTTCAAACGCGTAGGTATCTTATGAAGAAGGTAGATGTCGTCCTCGGCCTCCAATGGGGAGACGAGGGCAAAGGCAAGGTGGTCGACGTGCTGACCCCCGACTACAAAGTGATTGCCCGGTTCCAGGGCGGCCCCAATGCGGGCCACTCACTCGTGTTCGACGGAGACGGTTTCGTCCTCCACACAGTCCCTTCCGGCATCTTCCGTCCGGATTCGGTCAACATCATCGGCAACGGCGTGGTCATCGACCCGGTCATCCTTCAGGAAGAGATCGAAGCCATCGAAGCCAAAGGCGTCGACATTACCGGGAAACTCCTGATATCCAAAAAGGCGCATCTGATCCTTCCGACGCACCGGATGCTGGATGCCGCCAGCGAATCCGCCAAGGGAAAAGGAAAGATCGGCTCCACCCTGAAAGGAATCGGCCCCACCTATATGGACAAGACGGGACGGAACGGCCTCCGGGTCGGCGACATTCTCTCCGATGCCTTCATCCAGCGGTATGAAGCCTTGAAATACAAGCATTTCGGTCTTCTCTCCCAATACAAGTTCCCGTTCGACATCACGGATTACGAACTCAAATGGTTCCAGGCGGTGGAAAGCATGAAACGCTTCTCCTTCATTGACAGCGAGTTCACGGTCAACCGCTATCTGGACCAGGACGTCCCGATCCTGGCCGAAGGCGCTCAGGGATCCATGCTGGACATCGATTTCGGCACCTACCCCTTCGTCACCTCCTCCAACACGATGACGGCCGGAGTCTGTACAGGTCTTGGCGTCGCCCCGAACCGGGTCGGCAAGGTCATGGGCATCTTCAAGGCATACTGCACCCGGGTCGGCAGCGGTCCCTTCCCCACGGAGCTGTTCGACCAGACGGGAGAACGCCTCCGTACGATCGGCCGTGAATACGGTGCAACCACGGGCCGTCCCCGCCGCTGCGGCTGGCTGGATATGGTCGCCCTGAAATATGCCGTCATGATGAACGGCGTTTCTGAACTCATCATGATGAAAGCCGACGTGCTCAACACGTTCGACACCATCCGGGTCGCCACGGCCTACGAAATCGACGGTCAGACCGTCACGGATTTCCCGTTCGAGTGTCCCGACAAGGTCAAACCCGTGTACCGGGATTTCCCGGGTTGGAAAGAAGACATCACCGGAGTCCGGCGCTATGAAGACTTCCCGGAAGCCTTCCGCCAGTATATCGATTTCATCGAAGCCGAAACCGGATGTCCCGTCCGTATCATTTCCGTCGGACCGGACCGCTCCGAAATCGTCATCCGCTAAATTATTCAGACATGAGAAGCCAAGTACTCTGGACCGCAGCCCTTCTGGTCCTCGTATCCGGTACCCTTTCTGCACAGGAAACCCCTTCCTGGATTCGGAAGAATGCCATTTCGCCGGATGGAAAAACCGTTGCCTTCAGCTACAAGGGCGATATCTATACCGTCGCCGCTACAGGAGGCGAAGCCCGCCAGCTGACTTCCCACAGGGCCTATGAATCCGACCCAGTATGGACGTCCGACGGGCAGCAGATCGTCTTCACCTCATGGCGCGAGGAAAGCAAGGACATTTATGTCGTCCCGAAAGCCGGCGGTACCCCGAAAAGGGTCACCACCCTGCCCGGAAACGAAACGCCGCTTGCCGTGCTGCCTGACGGGACGGTCCTCTTTACTTGGTACAATGCCGATATGATGAGCCCGTCTTTCGACGGGTTCCCGGGAGAGCCGCAACTTTACCGCACGGACATCAAGGGCGGCACCCCGAAACTAGTCACCTCCCTGACCCTGTCCGCCATGAGCGTCAGCAAGGACGGGAAAGTCCTTTACGAGGACTACAAAGGATATGAGGATGCCCTCCGCAAGCATCACACATCTTCCGTCACCCGCGACATCTGGCTGTATACGCCGGCCGCAGGGAAAGACTTTGCGATCGATGCTTCCGGCACCTTCCGGAAACTGTCCGCATATATCGGCGAAGACAGGAATCCGGTATTCGGGGCGGACGGTGACACATTCTATTACCTCAGCGAACAGGACGGAAAGACCTCCAATGTCTATCGCAGTTCGCTCAGCCGTCCGGACCAGTCCGTCCAGCTGACCCGGTATGAGAAGAATCCTGTCCGTTTCCTCTCCGTCGCCATGGACGGGACGCTGTCCTATTCCTACAACGGAGATTTGTACCTCCTGAAGGATGGAAAAGAGAATAAGCTGGAGATCAGCTTATTCCGTGACGAGGACGAACGGGCAACCGAGCCGCTGTCCCTCCGGAATGCCTCCGATATGGCCGTCTCCCCCAACGGGAAAGAGGTGGCTGTCGTGATCCGCGGTGACGTCTTTGTCACCTCGGTCGATTATCCTACGACCCGGCGCATCACCAATACAGCCGAACAGGAACGCGGAGTCTCCTTCTCCAAGGACGGCCGCGAACTGTTCTATGCCTCCGAACGGAACGGCTGTTGGAGCATCTATAAGATGTCCCTCACCGAAAAGGACGACAAGTATTTCACCTATGCCGTCAAGATGAAGGAAGAAATCGTCAGCACGCCCGGCGAGACCTGCTTCCAGATGGAAGTTTCCCCGGACGGCAAGTCGATCGCCTACCTTCGGGACCGTACCGAACTGGTTGTCAAGGACCTCAAGAGCGGGAAGGAAAAATCCCTCCACAAAGGCGTCAACTACTCTTATTCCGATGGGGACCAGGAGTTTGCCTGGAGTCCTGACAGCCGCTACATCCTCACCAACTGGCAGGCCGACGGCGGGTGGAACAACCAGGATATCGCCATGATCGAGATCGAATCCGGCAAGGTCACCAATATCACTGAAAGCGGCTACTCCGACGGCAATTTCAAATGGGCGCTCGGAGGCAAGGCCATGCTTTGGAATTCCGACAAGAACGGGTATCGCAGCCACGGAAGCTGGGGTGCTGAAGAGGATGTGTACATCATGTTCTTCGACGGAAAGGCCTATACTGAATTCGGACGCAGCAAAGAGCAGCAGGAAATCGACAAGATGCTTCTCGGGGAAAAAGCCGTGGAGAAGGCTGAGAAAAAGGAGAAGAAAGACAGCCTCGCCGGCAAGGTGGAGAAACTGGATCCCGACCTGGAGAACCGCTCGGACCGGATTATCCGCCTCACCCGTTTCTCCAACAGCATGGGCGACCATTTCCTCACGCCGGACGGAGAGAAACTCTATTTCACCCAGCGGCTTGAAAACGGATTCGACCTGTGCTGCCGAGATATTGAGAAAGGAGACATCTCCGTTGTCAAGAAAGGGGTTTCCGGCCGTTTCACTCCTTCCGAAGACGGAAAATACATCTATATCTTCTCCGGCAACTCCATTTCCAGGATTTCCACGGCGCCCGGCAACAAGACCGACGTCATCTCCTTTACGGGCGATTACGAATTCAAGGCCGCAGGAGAACGGAAATACATGTTCGAGCACATCTGGAAACAGGTCAAGGAGAAATTCTATGTGGAAGACCTCCATGGAACGGATTGGAACTACTACCATGACAACTATGCCGCCTTCCTCCCCTACATCAACAATTACTTTGATTTCCAGGACCTTCTGTCCGAGATGCTCGGAGAACTGAACGGCTCCCATACCGGCGGACGATATCGTCCGGCGACGACCCGGAACATCGGACATCTGGGCGTTATCTACGACAGTACCTATGAAGGAGACGGCCTTCGCATCGCCGAGGTCCTCCCGGGCGGTGTCCTCAACAATATGGACGCAGAGATCAAGGCCGGCGACATCATCACGGCCATCGAAGGACACGAAATCAAGGCAGGTGACAACTGGTATACCTACCTGTATGACAGGGTCGGCAAGAAAACGGTCCTGAACATGAAGAAAGGGCACAAGGACGTGGAACTCATCGTCACCCCGTCCGCTTCCGACGCCACTCTCCTGTACCGCCGCTGGGTCCGCCAGCGCGAAGAGATGGTCCGGAAGCTTTCCGGCGGCCGGGTCGGCTACGTGCATATCGAAGGCATGGATTCCCCCAGCTTCCGCGAGTTGTATTCCAAGGCGCTCGGAAAATATCGCGGCAGCGACGCGCTGATCGTGGATACCCGGCACAACGGCGGCGGATGGCTGCATGATGACCTGGTGACCTTCCTCGGCGGACGCGAGTACGTCCTCTTCACTCCGCGCGGCCAGTACATCGGCCACGAGCCGTTCAACAAATGGACCAAGCCTTCCTGCGTCCTGGTCGGGGAAGACAACTATTCCGACGCGTCCGGATTCCCGCTCGCCTACCGCAATCTCGGCCTCGGCAAGCTCATCGGCGCTCCCGTTCCCGGCACCATGACAGCTGTATGGTGGGAAACCCAGATCAATCCCGCTATCGTATTCGGCATTCCGCAGGTCGGTAACTGGGACACGACGGACAAGCGTTATATCGAGAATTCCCCCATCGAGCCTGACATTCTGGTCTACAATGACCCGGCGTCCGTGCTTAGCGGCAAAGACCTGCAGCTGGAGGCCGCTGTCCGTGAAATGCTGAAAGAAATCGACAAAGCGCAATAACGATATGGATAAGAAAATCGTCATCATCCCGACCTATAACGAGAAGGAAAACATCGAAGCCATCATCCGGAGAGTCTTTTCTCTGGAGGGCGGCTTTCACATCCTCATCATCGACGACGGGTCGCCCGACGGCACGGCCGGCATTGTCAAACGTCTCCAGCAGGAGTTCCCGGACAGCTTGCATCTCACCGAAAGGGCCGGAAAGCAGGGCCTGGGAACGGCCTACCTGACCGGATTCAAATGGAGCCTGGAACAGGGATACGACTACGTCTTTGAGATGGATGCGGATTTTTCACACAATCCCGATGATCTTCTCCGCTTGTACAAGGCATGCGCCGAAGAAGGTGCCGACCTCGCCATCGGATCACGCTACTGCCACGGTGTCAGCGTCGTGGACTGGCCGATCGGACGGATCGTCATGTCCTACTATGCTTCCGTTTATGTCCGCCTTGTCCTGGGAATGAAGGTCTATGACACGACCGCCGGATTCAAATGCTACCGTCGTCGCGTCCTGGAGACAATCGACCTGGACAATATCCGGATGAAAGGATATGGCTTCCAGATCGAGATGAAATACACGACCTACAAACTGGGATTCAAGATCCGGGAAGTGCCCATCATCTTCATCAACCGGCAAAAGGGAACCTCCAAGATGAGCGGAGGCATTTTCGGAGAAGCATTCTGGGGCGTCATCAAACTCAGGCTGCGAAACATCCGGCCGAGAAAATAAACGAACCTGAAAAGAAGGCCTTCAAGCCTTCTTTTTTGATGCGATTTGGGTCAGGATCAACCCCATGCAGGCAATGGTCAGGCCGACCCATTGCAGGCCGCACAGTCGCTCGTCGCCCAGAATAAAGCCGAACAGGGCGGTTGCAACCGGAATCATCGCCAGAAAGATACTGGACTTGGCGACGCCAAGATACTTGATCGAAGTCGCCATCAGGGAGAAAGCTAGACTCGAACAAAGAACAGCAAGGGCCAGCAGCGGCTTGATGAAATCCATCGACAGGTAAAGGGCCGGATCGAAATGCTCAAGTCCCCTGGTAAGGAACAGCGGAAGGAAATACACCGTGCCGAACAGGAACTGATACATCACGATCACACTCGGAGCATACCGGTCTGAAAGACTCTTCGTAAAGGAGACATGGCTCACTTCTGCGAAAACGGCAATCAGCAGGACCAGGATGCCGTAGATAAAAAACCGGCCCGTGGAAGTACGCGCATGGGTGACCAGCAGCAAACCGCCCAGACACACCAGGATACCGATGACGTTGAGCCAGGAAACCCGTTCCTTGAAAAACAGGATACCGGCTATCGCCGCGAAAATAGGCGTCGTCGCAATCACCAGCGCACTGATGGTCGGAGACTCCGTCAACTGGATGCCGTACGTTTCGCAAAAGAAATAGATGAACGGCTCACAGAGCGCCAGCAGCAGGAAAGGAAGTGCATCCTCCTTGTGAAGACGAATGCTGTAACCGCAGCACAGATTGGCGATCAGCAGGAGCACGCCGGCAAGCAGGATCCGTATCGGAACGAAATACTCCACCGGAATTCCCATAGAGAGGATCCGGTCACTCCAGATATAGGAAAGTCCCCACAGGGAGATTGCCACAAAGGATATGAGATAAATGAACAGCTTACCTGGTTTGCTCATAGCGTCTGGGTTAAAAGTTTGCAAATATAAGCAATTTCCCCGAAAAACATTTCAGTTTATCGGGGAAATCATCTGTAAAATATCAAACTACAAGACGAGAACCGCTCCTCCGCCGGGGGCAAGATGCACTTTCCATTTGCCTCCGGATACCGGGACGCTTTCATGCCTGTAATCACGGGCTGCCCGATGGGCGTTGACTCCGTCTACGAAAGCATCCGCCTGCCGGTCACCGGTTCCGAGCCGGGACAGATCGATCTCCAGGTCCCGTTCCTCCCAGTTGCCCAGAACCCCGACATACCAGGTGGATCCGCTGCGACGGGCCATCACCACGTACTCGGCGATTTTTCCATCCAGGGCGACCGTCTCATCCCAAACCGTAGGAACCGATGCGATGAACTTCGTGCATTCCTCTTCCTGCCGATAATTCGACGGAGAATCGCAGAGCATCGTCAAAGGGGCATCGAAAACAATATACTCCGCCAACTGGTGGCAGCGGGTGCCCTGGGACATCGGTTCGCTATTCACCGGGCGGTAATTGCCGCGGGTGGCATTGCGCATCGCACCCTGGGTATAGTCGGCCGGACCGGCCACCAGGCGCGTGAAAGGAACCGTCACGTCATAAGTCACCTGATCCACGGACGCGGAAGACCACTTCATCTGTTCCAGCCCATGGATCCCTTCGAAATTGAGGACATTAGGATAGGTCCGCTGAATGCCGGCAGGCTTGAAAGCACCATGGAAATCACAGAGCATCTTGTACTTGGCAGCCGTTGCCGCGGCCTTTTCGTAGAACTGGACCATCAGCTGGTCGTCACGGTCCATGAAGTCGATCTTCCATCCCTTGATTCCCATCTGGGAATAATGCTTGCAAACCCCTTCCATATCCCGGTTGAATGCCCAATAACCGGCCCAGAGAATCAGCCCGACATTCTTCTGCTCCGCATAACGGCACAGCATCGGAAGGTCGATCTCCGGAACCACCTGCATCAAGTCAGCCTCCTTGTTGACAGCCCAGCCCTCATCCAGGATCACATACTCGATACCGTGCTCGGAAGCGAAATCGATATAATATTTGTACGTGTCATTATTGATGCCGGCTTCGAAATCCACCCCGTAAAGGTTCCAGTCATTCCACCAGTCCCAGGCTACCTTCCCGGGCTTGACCCAGGACCAGTCCTTGTCGGCAGCCGGACGTCCCAGGCGCCAGGTCAGGTCGTTTTCCGCCAGCAGGCGGTCTTCCGTTGCAATTACCATAACCCGCCAGGGGAACTCCGTGACACCAGGCACCTTCGCGAGGTAACTGTGACGGGTACGGACAAGTCCCTGCAACGCATTATGTCCCCCCTGCTCGATCTGGCCGGGATACTCGGCGAAATGGCCCCGGAGCGATGACTTTCCGTCCCGGTTATACAGGTACATGCCCGGATAATTCAGCAGGTCGGATTCCGTGATGCAAAGCTTGATTCCGTTGGAAGCCTCCACCGTCAGCGGCAGGAAGGCCAGACGCCCTTTCTCCCATTTCGACAGGAGATGGTGGGAATACGTATTCTCGAAAGAATTGAAATACTGGATCTTGAATGAAGACGCATCCGACGCCGCCACATAAGGGGCATAGACATTCCAGTCATACGGGAACGCGAATTCGGCCTGCTCGGAAGTGACGATGATCTCCTCCCGCTTGTCACGGGAAATGAACCGGTAGGCAACGCCGTCGTCATAGGCCCGGAATACGAGATCGTACTCGCCGGCAGACAGGGTCATCTCGTTGAAGTGGTCACGGACGGACGAGCGTTTGAAATTCCGGGCGGGAATCTGCTGGTCCACACTCCGGCGGGTGACCCGGAAACGGTCATTGCCGCCGAACATCGTTCCGTCCAGCAGCATCATAGAAATCTGGGAAGGCGCCAGCAGGCGCAATCCGCCCCGCTCGACCGAATAGGACACATGATTGCCCGTCTGGACCGTTACCACGACCGCCCCGTCAGGGGATTTCAAGGTATAGTCCCTGGCCTGGAGAAGAAGACTGCCCGTCAAAGCGGCCAGCAGCAGAAAGATGCGTTTCATAAAAACAGGGTTCTATCGTTATTGTATCAGTTTCAGTCCGATGCGGTTGCGTTCCAGGTCGACGGAGAGTACCTGCACGCGGACCTGTTGATGGAGCTTGAGGACTTTGGACGGGTCCGCCATCCCGCGGACGCCCATCTGGGAAGCATGGATCAGCCCGTTGTCATGCAGGCCAATATCCACGAAAGCCCCGAAAGCCGTCAGGTTGGTGACGATGCCGGGCAGTTCCATTCCCACCTTCAGGTCATCAATCTCATGGATGTCATCGGCGAATGCAAATTCCCGGACCTCCGCACGCGGATCACGTCCCGGCTTGGAGAGTTCCTGA
>JAGAHD010000150.1 GCA_017627255.1 Bacteroidales bacterium
CCGCGGATTTTGCTAATTTTGCCGTTGCAAATGAAAAAGAAGGTCCTCTTACTGTCCTTGATCTGCCTGCTGGGTGCATGCAAAGCCCGGCAATCCGCATCTGAAACGTTTGTCCAAACAGAAGTTACGGACTCTGCTTCCGTTGTGTTTCCTGCCGTTTTCACCTCGGAGCCGCTTCCTCAGGAGGTGCTCATACGCATGAGGGGAGTGTCCTATCCGGAAGACGCCGACATTGCGCCGGAAGACCTTCGCTATCTCCGGCTGTCGTATGTGGATTTCGAGGGGTGCGACCGGACAGGAGAGATGGTCTGCAACAAAGCGATTGCGGAGGACCTTCTCGTCATTTTCAGGAAGCTGTACGAGGCTCGCTATCCGATCCGGAGCATCCGCCTGATCGATGATTTCGGTGGATCCGACGAGGCTTCGATGGAAGCTGACAATACTTCGTGCTTCAACTATCGGAAGGTATCCGGCATGCGGAAACTTTCCCGTCATGCTTACGGGATGGCGGTTGATATCAATCCGCTGGAGAATCCCTTCGTCCGCGGGTCGGGCATCCGCCCCTCCGGAGCTGCCGCCTATGCGGACAGGAGCCGGTCGTTCCCGCACAAGATTGACCGGAACGATCTCTGTTATATGTTGTTCAGGGAACATGGATTTGCCTGGGGAGGAGCCTGGAAATCCGCCCAAGATTATCAGCACTTCGAAAAGTAACTTGTCACATGGAAACGTCGCACGACCTGTCTGAAGTCCTTGAAGTCGCCTCAAAGGCAGGGCATATCCTGCTTGAGAACGGGGCGGAGATATCCCGTGTCGAGGATATCATGGCCCGGATTGCCTCATACTATGGCGTTGATTCCGGCAGTTTCTTTGTCTTATCCAACGGGATTTTCACGACGGGCATGGCGGACAAGGTCCGGAAATCAGGCGGCCAGGCATCCACTTATGCCAATGTCGAGTTCATTCCCATCCGTCCGATCCAGCTGCAGAAAGTCGTTGAGGTCAACCAGTTGAGTTACGATATTGCCTCCGGACGCTGTACGCTCCCGGAAGCGGCGCGGCGGCTGGAAGAAATCCGGACCCGTCCGGAGAAATCGGCTTGGGAGCAAATGGCGGGATCCGCGTTCGGCGCAGCGGGATTCTGTGCCGTTTTCGGTGGGGGATGGATGGATTGTGCAGCCGCTTTTACCGTTGGCCTGCTGCTGTACGCCTTTATCCTTCTGGTCAGCGGCCGGTATTTTTCCCGAATCGTCAGCGGAGTTTGTAATGCCCTGGTCGCGACCCTCCTGTGCCTTGCCTGCTATCGGATCGGTTTCGGGACCAGCCTGAGCAACATCATTATCGGTTCCATCATGCCGCTGATCCCGGGAGTTCCTTTCGTCAACGGCGTGCGGGACCTGGCTAATGCGGATTACCTGGCCGGCATTACCCGCCTGACCGATGCACTGCTGGGTTTTTTCTGCATCGCGATGGGGGTCAGTATCGCCTTTCTGGTGGATGGGACGCTGTTCGACGGCATGATTGAGCTGGAAGGGATCAGGGTCAATCCGGAGACAGCATCGCTGGCAGTCCAGACTCTCGCCGCCTTTATCGGCACCTTTGCTTTCGCCATCCTTTTCGGCGTGCCCCGCCGGCAGTATCCGGCTACCGGATTCGTCGGTGCCGTCGGCTGGCTGCTGTATCTGGTCCTTCTCCGCCATGCCGGCTGGTCCGCTGCGATGGCGACTCTGGTCGCCACCGTCATCATCGGGGTCCTTTCCCGGGCATTCGCAGTCCGTGAGAAGTGTCCTGCCACCGTCTATCTGCTTTGCGGTATCTTTCCGCTCGTCCCGGGAGCCGGTGTGTTCTGGTGTACGTATTATTTGATAACCAGCCAATTCGCCCTATCCGGAGCAACAGGCTTTACCGCTGTGAAGGCTGCAATCGCCATTGTCCTCGGCATTGTCCTCGCCATGGAATTCCCCCAGCGCCTGTTTTCCGGACGCCGCCACTAAAAGCGCCTACAGCAGGAAGAACAGGGCGACACCCGCCATGCTGACCGTGACGCCGATAATCTCTTTCAACTTGACTTTCTGCTTGTAGATAAGCGCATAAGGAAGGATGATCAGCACGGGGGTCAGCGCCATCAAGGTAGAGGCGATACCGGCGTCCGTATACTGAACAGCCATCAGTGACAGGGATACCCCCAGTACCGGGCCGAACAAGGTCATGCCCAGGGCGAACTTGAGTCCCGTCCGGTTGTGCATGGCCGCCTTCAACTGCCCTAAATTGCGCTGCAGGGCCATCAGCAGCAGGAAACCGGCGCCGCCTATCACGGCACGGATCATCGTGGAGGCAAAGGGAAGCATCTGGTCCATCAGGGCCGGTGCATCTACAGGGACAGCCTGCTCATAGTGTTGCATGCCGATCTTGCTGAGAACAAGGCCGACACCCTGTCCCAGTCCGGCTCCCAGTCCGAGCAAAATGCCCTTCAAAGGAAGGGAAAACTGCAGGGAATGCCCTTTTCCGCGGCTCAGGATCGAGATGGCGATACCACAAAGTGTCACGGCCATGGCCAGCCATGATTTCCAGGAGAGTTCCTCCCCGAGAAGAATCCAGCCGGCGATGGCGGCCATCGGCGGAGCCAGGGTCATGAACAGCTGGCCGAACCGCGACCCGATCGACAGATAGCAGTTGAAGAGGCAATAATCTCCGAAAACGTATCCCACGAGGGCCGACAGGGCCAGCCATCCCCACGCCGCGCCGTTTGCATAGACCGGATAAGGATGGCCGATCGTGACCCAGAGGATCAAGGCCAGGAAGAAGGATGCGAGAACGAGCCGGATGACATTGGACGTCATGGACCCCAGCCGATGGCTCGCTTCGTCGGCGAAAAGGGCGGTAAAAGTCCAGCTGACGGCAACGATCAGCGAAATGATTTCTCCAAGATGTGCCATGGTCAGAACCCTTGTCCGAAGCGGACCCAGTATTGGCCTTCCATGTCTTTCCAGGTCCGGACAGCCTCATTGTAAATATATTCCGTATAGGCATTCAGCACTGCCGGGGACCCGGTAAGGCCTTCCAACCCGTTGAGCGCCATTTCCTCGATCCTGAGGATGTTCTCGTTGAAACCTTCCTTGGTGCTCTGCCAGGCGACAGTTGCCAGTTTATTGGCGCGGCGGAACTGCCAGAGAGCACATTCCGGAGCATATTGCAGTTGACCGCACACTTCGTAGGCGGCAGGAAGCCGGGTCGTTCCGCAAAACACGGGAATCCGGGGGCTCTGGCCGGGATTGTCCAGAGAGAGCCAGCAGACTCCGCCGACCTCGTCGGGAAGCCAGTTCCGCAGCTGGATCACATGGGAATACGCACACCAGGCGACAGCTACCGTCCGACGGAATTCCACCGTTCCGGGAGCAAGCCTGTTCAGGGTATTGCGAAGAGTGGTCGTCAGCCAGGGATTGGCGACCGGGCTGATCTCCGTGCGGGCCGGCTGGTCGCCCCGGGCGGGGTAATCGAGAAGGATGTTGCGGGTCATGTCGAAATCCGTTCCTTCGAAGGTGCTGCGGAACAGGGCCATGACTTCGCGGATATCGACTTTCTTTTCAGGCTTGACGGAGAAAGGGAGTTCCTCCATGTCATAGGTCAGGCCGAGTGAAGGGGCAAGATAATTGAGAATGAAGAATTCCCGGTCACGGAAATTGTGCCCTTCCGCATACGATGTATTGAAAGCCTTCCAAAAGATAAACTCTCCTTTTCCGTCCCACAGTCCATTCTCCAGGGCTACTTTTTCGACATTTCCGGAAGCCATGAAATGATCCTTGTCGCGACGGTCGATCCGTCCGATGCGCGGGATATTGGCGGAAACGGCCACCTCATCGTCCGGAACCCGGCGGGCGACCCAGGCCGCACCGATCTTTTCCTTTCCGATGCCGACAATCTCGAACTGCCAGACTTCGTTCTTGTCCGCTACGGTCAGGCATTCGCCTCCGTCGCCATATCCATACTGCTCGGCCAGGGAACCCATCATCCGGATGGCGTCCCGGGCATTGTCACAGCGCTGGAGGGCAACCCGTTCCAACTCTTCGATCGTGAACCATCCGGCTTCGTTGACCAGGGTGTCAGGGCCGCCGAAGGTTGTTTCTCCCATGGCCAGCTGCTTTTCGTTCATGCTGGGATAAGCCGTATTCAGGTAAGCGTATGTATGCGCGACCTGAGGAATCTCTCCCATCAGGCGGACACCGGTGGTATCCCCGTGGAACGCCGTGTGCATCGTACCCCGCAGCACCGGATGCATCTCGCCGGGCTGGTGGTCCTGCGCCGGTTCCATGTACACCCAGGTACGGTAACGTCCGTCGCAGGTATGGGACGTGATGACGGAACCGTCGGAACTGGCCAGGCGGCCGACCATGATGCTCGTACAACTTTGCCCGTCAAATTCCTGGGCATGAGAGAGGCTGCATATCAGCAGCGCGAGAAGGAAAATCGTCTTTTTCATCCGCTTCAACTTTGTCAGGCGAAGATACGAAAAATCCGCCTATTATTCCCGAAATACGTTTTTTTTGTAACTTTGGAAATCAATCTCTTCCGACGATGAAACACTTGCTTGCCCTCGGGGGCGTAATTGCCTTCCTTCCAGTCCTTTTCCCGGCTTCCGCCCAAAACTCGGTTCTGGAGAAAGACGCACTGCCGGCCGCTCCCGATTATGCGGACCCTTCCATGTGGTACGAAAGCATGGAGGATCCGGACGGGACCGGTGCAGATGTCTTTTACATCTGCTCCACGAGCACCAGCGACTGGACGGATCCGGCGACAGGACGGAAGATGCACTACGCAGACGTGTTCAACCCGGAACACCGGGCCCGGCTGCTGAATGAGATGAAGGGGATTGACCGGCGGATCGACGGCTGCAACCTGTATATCCCTTATTACCGGCAAGCTACCTTCGAGGGGCTCCTGGAGGATACATCCCGTTTCAAGGAGCGCTGCACGACCGCCTGCAACGACATTAACCGGGCCTTCCGCTATTTCCTGGACCATCGCGACGGCAGCCGTCCATTCGTCATCATGGGATACTCCCAGGGCGGTTTCTGCGTCGTAGAGCTGCTCCGGCAGCTTTCACGGGAAGAGTCCCTGCAAATGGTGGCCGCCTATGTCATTGGTTACCAGGTGACGCAGGAAGACCTGCATTATCCGTTCGTCATCCCGGCGAGGGGAGAGGGGGACACCGGTGTCACCGTCTGTTACAACACGGTCCGGACTCCCAGTGACGGCATTTCCGTCATCAGCGGAGACACGGCCGTCGGGATCAATCCGGTGAACTGGATGACAGATGCTACGCCGGCTGTCCTGTGCGATACACTGACGGCCGTCCTGGACCCGTCCACTTTCCTCACCTGTGTCAGCGGATATGAAGGGGAAACGCCGATGATCCCTTACATCGGCGTGGAAGGGAACTACCATTCCAAGGAAATCGTTTTCTACGGACCGATCCTGAACCGGAACATCCACGTCCGTACGGAAGCGTGGAGAAGACGGCAACCCTCCTGCTGCCGGTAGACGTCAGGCTAATTCCGTCTTCCGCTGCCTGTCTTTCAGGCGACGGACCGGATCGCAGGTCAGACCGATTCCCAGCTTGTTGAAAGTCTTGCGGTCCACCTCGCTCAGCATGACGGTAGAATGGACCTGGGCTCCCTGCAGCTTGGGAAGCTGTTCCAGGGCCAGTTTGCAGTTCTCGTCAATCAGGCTCATCATGGAGATGGCTACCAGCACTTCGTCGGTATGCAGGCGGGGATTATGACCGTGCAGATAGGAAACTTTCATCTTCTGGATCGGGGCGATCATGGTCTGCGGGATGAGCTTGACATTATGGGCGATGCCGGCAATGTGCTTCAGGGCATTGAGCAGCAGTGCGGCGCTCGGGCCGAGGAGGGGACTGGTCTCAGCCGTCAGGATCGTTCCGTCCTCAAGTTCGATGGCGGCTGTTGCGACTCCGGACTTGTCCAGCCGCTCTTTGGCGGCGACCGTGGTCCGGCGGTCTGCTGTCGTAATCCGGGAACGTTTCATGAGAAGGGCGATCTTGTTTACTTCGGCCTCCGTCGCTTTGCCATCCGCAAAATTGCAGAGGGCGGTATAGTAACGGCGGATCACTTCCTGCAAGGACGCCTCGCTGCAGACGTCATCGTCGCTGATGCAATAGCCGATCATGTTGACGCCCATGTCCGTGGGGGACTTGTACGGCGAGTAGCCGTAGATGTCATCGAACAGGGCGTTCATCACGGGGAAGATCTCCACGTCTCGGTTGTAGTTGACCGCGGTCTCCCCATAGGCATCCAGATGGAACGGGTCAATCATATTGACGTCCTCAAGGTCCGCCGTCGCAGCTTCATACGCCAGGTTGATCGGATGGGTCAGCGGCAGGTTCCAGATCGGGAACGTCTCGAATTTGGCATAGCCGGCCTTGATGCCGCGTTTGTTCTCCTGGTACAGCTGGCTGAGGCATACCGCCATTTTTCCGCTGCCGGGACCGGGTGCCGTGACGACAATCAGCGGCCGGGTCGTTTCGACATAATCGTTCTTGCCGAATCCTTCGTCAGAATCGATCAGTGCGACATTGTGGGGGTAGTCTTCGATTGTATGGTGATAATACACCTTGATTCCCATGTTTTCAAGGCGCTTCCGGTACGCTTCTGCACTGGCCTGCCCGTTGAAATGCGTGATGACGACGCTGTTCACGCTGAGGTCCCGGGCCATGAACTCGTCCCTGAGACGCAGGACATCCATATCATACGTGATGCCCAGGTCGCTCCTGACCTTGTTCTTCTCGATGTCCACTGCGCTAATGACGATGACGATTTCCGCATCGTCCTTCATCTGCATGAGCATCTTCAGTTTGCTGTCCGGCTCGAATCCGGGAAGGACACGACTGGCATGATAGTCGTCAAACAACTTGCCGCCGAATTCCATGTAAAGTTTATCGCCGAAAGTGGCGATGCGCTGCTTGATGTGTTCTGATTGGATTTTCAGATATTTCGCGTTGTCGAACCCGTATTTCATCGTTAAAAGGCTTGAATACGGGTTACAAAAGTAGCAAAAATCCCTCAAATAACCAATTCCTTGCCCTCGGAAAAAGAATAATTTGCATAATTACCTCATTATCATTATATTTGATAAACTAATAACCACATTCTGCTTTTACTTTTATATGGATGCCGTAAGAGTCATCGAGATCAAGAAGAGCATTTTCGCCGACAATGACAGGGATGCCGATGCGCTTCGAGGGGAATTGAAATCAAAAGGGGTTTATCTTCTGAACCTGATGTCGTCGCCCGGAAGCGGAAAGACGACCACGCTTATCCAGACGATCAACCGGATCAAGGACCAGGTAAGGATTGCCGTGATGGAGGCGGATATCGACAGCAATGTCGACGCCGTCAAAATCAAGGAGGCGACGGGGATCGAATCCATCCAGCTCCATACCGGAGGCATGTGCCATCTGGACGCCGAGATGACCCGTCAGGGACTGGAAAACCTGCCCCTGGAGGGAATCGACCTGGTTATCCTGGAGAATGTCGGCAACCTGGTCTGCCCGGCCGAATTCGATACAGGGAGCTGCTGCAATGCCATGATCCTTTCCGTCCCGGAAGGGGATGACAAGCCCCTGAAGTATCCGCTCATGTTCTCGGTCTGCGACCTGGTCCTCGTCAACAAGACGGATGTCCTGCCGTATTTCGATTTCGACATGGATAAATGCACGGAATACATCCATATGCGGAACCCCAAGTCAAAGGTCATCCCCATCTGCGCCAAGACCGGGGAAGGCATCGACGACTTCGCCGGGTGGCTGCTTGAACAAGTAAAGAACTGGAAACAACACGAAAACTGACCACCTATGCCTGAAATGTCCAAGAAGTTCGTCCCCAAGCACTTTGGGGACAAGAATCCGAATCCGAAACTCATCAAGCTGCTCCGCAAGATTACGGACCGTATTCCTGGAAAGATCAAGATGACGACCGAGGCCCCGGAATACTGGGGAATGGCGTGTATTTTTGAAGACGAGATGGATCCGGCGATGCGGGAGGCATCCCTGGATTTCCTGCTTGACCTGATCTGCAAGAAACCGTTCACCGTACGGGAGCATCACAAGTATGCCGAGCTGGTGGAATGGAACCGCCGGAAACACTATGTTCCTGAGACGGAATTCGACGCGTTTCTGGACAAGCTGGGCTATTTCGGGATAGTGGAATACGACTATGGGGACAAGTACACAAAGGACGGTCCCGTGCCCGGGACGACCTACAACCGGGAAGACCGCGAGTATTGGGTGCCCATGTTCGTCCCGGGATCTGCGGAGTATACCAATATGAACGTGGAGCTGATGGACCGGCATCCGGAGCTGGCGATGTTCTTCGAAAGGATGACCTTCCTTCCGCTCGAGAAGATCACTCCGATGGTACCGATGGGAGGTTCCGGTATCGGCATGCATGTGATTCCCGTCGAAAAAGCGATTTCCATGGAAAACCAGTCTGTCGACATCGAACATATCTCATATTGGCTCAAGCGGTATGAGGGGCATATCGGCGTCGGCATCTGTTCCTGCCGTTATGGTCGCAAGAAACTGGACGAAGGATGCGCCGACGATTACCGGGACTGGTGCATCGGGGTCGGTGACATGGCTGACTACCTGCGCGAAACAGGCCGCGGACACGATATTACTTACGATGAAGCCATGGCAATCCTGCGGAAAGCGGAGGATCACGGTTTCGTCCATCAGATTACCAACATTGACGGGGAAGGGAAGATCTTCGCCATCTGCAACTGCAATGTGAAGATCTGCAATGCCCTCCGGACGTCACAGCTGTTCAACACCCCCAACATGTCGCGGAGCGCATACGTGGCGGAAGTGGACAAGAAGAATTGCGTGGCGTGCGGCCGGTGCGTGGAGTACTGCCCGGCCGGTGCCGTGAAGCTGGGGCAGAAACTTTGCACTTCGCAGGGAGAAATCCAGTATCCCAAGCACGAACTGCCGGATGCTGTCAAATGGGGGCCGCACAAATGGGATGAGGATTACCGGGACAAGAACCGCATCAACTGCTATCCCACTGGAACGTCTCCATGCAAGACGGCCTGCCCGGCCCACATTGCCGTCCAGGGATACCTGAAGAAAGCGGCCGAAGGGAAATACCGGGAAGCGCTGGAACTGATCAAGCGCGAGAATCCTTTCCCTGCGGTATGCGGCCGCATCTGCAACCGCCGGTGCGAAGATGCATGCACCCGCGGCACGATTGACAAGCCCATCGCAATCGATGCGGTGAAGAAATTCATTGCCGAACAGGACCTTCACGCCGAAACGCGTTTTGTGCCAGAGGTCAACATCTGTTCCAATGTTCAGGACCGCTGGGAAGAAAAGATCGCCGTCATCGGCGGCGGTCCCGCCGGCCTGAGCTGTGCCTATTATCTTGCCTGCATGGGATACATGCCGACCGTTTTCGAGAAGAACGGGGAGCCGGGCGGCATGCTCCGCTACGGAATCCCGTCCTATAAACTGGACAAAGACGTTATCAAGGCCGAGATCGACATTATGCGTGAGATCGGTGTCGAGATCCGCACCGGCGTGGATGTCGGGAAAGACGTGACGATCGCAAGTTTGCGGGCGGAAGGCTACAAAGGATTCTATGTGGCCATCGGCTGCCAGGGCGGCCGGCTGCCGGGCATCCTGGGAGAATCGCTTCCCGGCACGGCAACGGCGATTGATTTCCTGCATGAAGCCAACTGCGGAAAGCTTCCTGTATCCGGCAAAGTGGTCGTCGTGGGCGGCGGCAATGTCGCCATTGATGCCGCTCGCGTCGCGCTGCGTAGCGGTGCCGACTCGGTGACCATGCTTTCGCTGGAAACCGAGGACATCATGCCGGCTTCGCTGGAGGAAAGGTCCGAAGCGCGCGAGGATGTTGTGACGATCATGCCGGGCTGGGGTCCGAAAGAAGTGCTTGTAAGCGAAAAATTTACCGTTATCTTATTCAAAAAGTGCCCGTCCG
>JAGAHD010000151.1 GCA_017627255.1 Bacteroidales bacterium
AGCTCACCCGCGCCGATGGTACTGACCCACCAGTTGGGAGAGTAGGTCGCCGCCGTTTTTCGGGAGCCCGATCGTCAGATGACGGTCGGGCTCTTTTGTTTTGTCGGATGGGAGAACGGAGGAGATGGGACCAAGGAGGGACGAGCCGTAAATGTTTGGCGATTCCCACTGAAAATATGCTGGAAATGATTATTTTTGTAGAAACTATAATCATTTTTTCATGAAAAGAAGGTTTTTGCTTCTTGCCATCCTCTCCACTTTCGCTTTCCCGGCCTTTGCTGACGAGGGGATGTGGCTGCCAGCCTTGATTTCCCAGCGTATCGGAGACATGCAGGCCAAGGGATTCAAACTCACGGCGGATGATGTGTACAGCGTCAATCAGGCGTCGCTCAAGGATGCTGTCGTCCTGTTCGGTTCCGGTTGTACCGGGGAACTGGTTTCCGATGAGGGTTTACTTCTGACGAACCACCATTGCGGATACAGTTATATCCAGAGGCATAGCAGTGTAGAGCATGATTATCTCAAGGACGGTTTCTGGGCGATGAAGCGGGAAGAAGAATTGCCGAACAAGGGACTGACCGTCAGTTTCCTGGAGCGGATGGACGATGTGACCTCCCTGGTCCTTAAAGGATTTGATTCTTCCATGACGGAGCAGCAGCGAGATTCACTTGTCAAGGAGAATTCCGGAAAGCTGGTCGAGGCGTCAACGGATGAGAGCAAGGGATTGAAGGCCAGCGTGGAAGCCTTGTTCTATGGCAACCAGTATTTTCTGTTTGTTTTCAAAGTGTTCAGGGATGTGCGCCTGGTCGGTGCGCCGCCCTCCTCGATCGGCAAGTTCGGGGGAGATACTGACAACTGGATGTGGCCGAGGCATACCGGCGATTTTTCCATTTTCCGGGTATATGCAGACAAGGATAACAATCCTGCAGACTATTCTCCCGACAATGTTCCCTATCACCCGAAGAAATTCTTTACCATTTCCCGCGCAGGCGTCCGTGAAGGCGATTTTACCTTTGTCTACGGATGCCCGGGAAGCACCCAGGAATATGTCATGTCGGAACAGGTTCGCTATATAGCGGAAGTTTCTGATCCACAGAAAATTGCACTCAGGACAGCCCGGTTGGATATCCAGAAGGAATACATGGGCCGGGATCCCGCTGTGCGCATCCAGTATTCCTCCAAGAATGCATCCGTTTCCAATGCGTGGAAAAAATGGCAGGGAGAGGCCCGGGGTGTAGCCAAGATGAATACAGTGAAAGCCAAACAGGCGTACGAGGCCCGTTTCCGTGAGTGGGCCCGCGGTACGCGGTATGAGGGGGTGGTTGAGCGCCTCGGTGAATTGTATGCTTTGCGGAATCCCTCCTATCTGGCCTATGAGTATTACAACGAAACCATCCGTGCTGTCGAGATCCTGCAGTTCGCCTCTGCTGTGAAAACCCGTCTGAAATCCGGGACTTCACTGGACGATCTGGTCGACTCTTTCTTTAAGGATTATTATCAGCCGATTGATGAGGAGTCGTTCGCGGCACTGCTTTCGGCGTTTGACAAAAATCTTCCAGACTCTTCCAAACCCTTGTATTTCAAGGAAAAGCTTGCCGAATACGGTACTGTTGAAGCCTGGCGGGATGATTTGTTTGCACATACGGTCTTCACGGACCGGGACAAGGTGTTGTCCCTGACCGGGGAGGATTTGGACCGTGTGGCTGCCGATCCCGCCTGTCTCCTGTACGATGCATTTCAGGAATGGTACAACCGCGACCTGAATCCGGTTATCCGGGAAACCAGTGATGCCATCCGTGTCGCAAACCGTGCGTATATGCAGGGCCAGATGGAATTCGAGACCGAAAAGGATTTCTATCCGGACGCCAATCTCACGCTCCGGGTGGCCTATGGTCACGTCGAAGGATACAGTCCCTCGGACGGTATCTACTATCACCCTGTTTCCACATTGAAGGGGATTATTGAGAAGGATAACCCCGAAATTTTCGATTACAACATCCCCCAGGTTCTACGTGACATTTACGCGGAAGGCGGATATGAGGACCAGCCGGTATGTTTCCTGGCGACGAACCATACATCGGGCGGCAATTCCGGTAGTCCGGTCATCAATGCCGAAGGCCATCTGATCGGAATCAATTTCGACCGGGTGTGGGAGGGAACGATGAGCGATCTGGTTTTTGATCCGGATTTCTGCCGGAATATTTCCCTGGATATCCGGTATCTTCTGTTCGTCGTTGACAAGATTGGGGGAGCATCGTACCTTTTCAATGAAATGAAATTTGCGGATTAATGAGTATAGTGCACTAAAAATCAATAATATATGAAAAAGAATCCGATTGTGGGCGCCATATTTCTGATGGCCGCATTCTTGCTTTTGGTTCCTTCTGCACAAGCCCAGAAAACGAAGAAGAAAGCGTATGAACATACGGTCGTTGAGATTCCTGCCGGGCAGCGCACTGTCATTCCGGTGGAAACGGAACATACGCAGTTGGTTCTGGTTGCCCAGGCGAACCGTGTCCTGCAGACTCTTCATTACGGAAACCGGATTGCGGACCCGCAAGCGTTCGGCTCTTTGCGGACCTTCCGGGATTCCGGCAACGGATCTGGCCCCATGGCCTTTCCGACTGCCGGCGGAAAGTATCTCGGGGAACCTGCCTTGCACGTGAAATACACGGACGGTTATCACAATACGGAACTGTACTATACCGGCCATGACGTCCACCGCAGCGGAGACGTCGTAACGACGGAAATCCGTCTGAAAGATTATGTGACCCAGCTGGAGGTGAAACTGGTCTATGACGCCTATCAGAAAGAGGATGTCATCTGCACGCATACGGAAATCCTGAATGCAGGAAACCTGCCAGTGGAACTGGTCCAGTATGCCTCGGGATCTCTCTATGTAGAAGCCGACCGCTACCTGCTGACCCATTTCCATGGCGGCTGGGCCTTTGAAATGGGCATGGACAGTGATATCCTGACCCACGGTACAAAGGTCATCGAGTCTCGCCGCGGAACCCAGGTGACCCAGTGCAATAACCCCTCCTTCCTGCTGAGCCTGAATACGGACCGTCTCCAGGAGAATGAGGGCGAAGTGATTGCCGGTGCGCTGGCATGGTCCGGCAATTTCCGGATGAGTTTCGAATTGGATGAATCCGACCGCTTGAACGTCCTTGCCGGCATCAGTCCGCATGCTTCGGCATATACGCTGGCTTCCGGTGCCACATTTGTAACGCCGGACATGATTTATACCTATTCCCGGCGCGGAGCGGGGCAGGCCTCCCGTAACCTTCATGCCTGGGCACGCCATTACGGCGTTTATGGCGGCGGAAACATCAATCCGACACTTCTGAACAGCTGGGAGGGCGCATATTTCAATTTTACGACCGAAACATTGCTGCGGATGATTGACGATGCCGCCGGAATGGGGCTGGAGATGTTTGTGCTGGATGATGGCTGGTTTGCCAAGGATTTTCCCCGGAATTCAGACAATGCCGGTCTCGGAGACTGGGAGGTCAATACGGACAAGCTTCCGGAAGGAATTGATTATGTGGCATCTTATGCCCATGAAAAGGGTTTGAGATTCGGTATCTGGATCGAGCCGGAAATGGTCAATCCGCAGAGCAATCTGGCCCGCAACCATCCCGAATGGGTGGTTCAGAGTCCCGGGCGTGAAATGTACCAGTCCCGGAACCAGTGGGTGCTGGACTTGAGCAATCCGGCCGTTCAGGACTTTGTGTTCGGTGTATTCGACAATACCATGCAACTGTCCGGGAATATTGACTATATCAAATGGGACTGCAACCGTACGGTGGCCAATTTCGGCAGCGAATATCTGGACGCAGACCAGGACCGCTTCTATGTAGAGTATACGCAGGGAATCTATAATGTCATGCGCCGGATCCGGGAGAAGTATCCGGATACCATCGTGCAATGCTGCTCATCCGGCGGCGGCCGCGTGGATTACGGTGCTTTGAAGTATTTCAATGAAATCTGGACCAGTGACAATACCGATGCCCTTTCAAGGGTTTATATCCAGTATGCGACGAACCTGATTTATCCGGCCTGTGTGATGGCGTCCCATGTATCCGCCGTTCCGAACCATCAGACCGGCAATGTGACGCCGCTGAAATTCCGTTTTGATATCGCATGTTCCGGCCGCCTTGGCATGGAACTGCAGCCCCGGAACCTGACAGACCGTGAAAAAGCACTGGCGGACCGCTGTATCCAGTCGTATAAACAGTATCGTGACCTGGTTTTCAACGGAGACGTTTACCGTCTTGCTTCTCCCTATGACGGAGACTTTTACGCTTTGATGTATGTTTCACAGGACAGGAAGCGTGCCGTCGTTTTCACGTACTGCATCAAGTATCAGAACCGGGCTGTGGGCGGTCATGTGTTCAGGATGGACGGCCTTGACCCCGGCAAGCAGTACAAGGTGACGGAACTGAACGTGGACCGTTCCCGCTGGTGGGGGAGCGGGAAGGTGCACGCGGGGGATTTCCTGATGGAGGGCGGTTTCAATCCACTGCTCCTGCAGACCTTCGACAGTGCCGTTTTCTACCTCGAAGCACAGTAGTAAAAAAAAATCCGTATCTTTGTCTCACAAACGAAACGAACTTAACAAAATGAAAGTGATGAAGTTTGGCGGAACATCCGTTGGTTCCGCCGAAAGAATCCGGAATGTGGCCTCCCTGATTTCCGCATCCGGAAAGAACATGGTGGTCCTTTCCGCCATGTCTGGTACCACCAATATGCTGGTGGAAATCGCCGGCTACCTGTACAACCGCAATCCCGAAGGTGCGCGGGATACAATCAGCAAGCTGGAGCAGAAGTATTACCGGGTTGTCCGGGAACTGTATCGTTCCGAGGAAGGGAAAAAGAAAGCTACCCAGTTCATCCAGGAGGTTTTCTCCTTTATCGGGACGTTCCCGAAGCAGCTTTTCGGACCGGTTCAGGAAAAGATTCTGCTGGCCCAGGGAGAATTGATATCCACCCATCTCATGTTGTTTTACCTTCAGGAGGAGGGTGTCAATGTTACCCTTCTGCCGGCGCTTTCTTTCATGAAACTGGACGCGCAGGGGGAGCCGGATGCGGATTTCATCCATAGTCGGCTCGTTGCTCTGATGGATGAGCATAAAGATGCGGAATTGTATCTGACACAAGGGTTTATATGCCGTAATGTGCAGGATGAGATTGATAATCTCCAGCGAGGTGGTTCCGATTATACCGCGTCCTTGATCGGCGCGGCTCTCAATGCTGAGGAAATCCAGATATGGACGGATATCGACGGCATGCATGACAATGATCCACGCTTTGTCGAGCATACCCGTTCCGTGCGTCACCTTCATTTTGAAGAAGCGGCCGAGTTGGCTTATTTTGGAGCGAAGATCCTGCATCCGACCTGTATCCAGCCAGCCCGGTATGCGAACATTCCCGTCCGGCTGCTGAATACAATGGAGCCGGAGGCTCCGGGCACCCTGATCAATAACGTCCCGGATCCGGGGACGATCAAGGCGGTGGCGGCCAAGGACAATATCGTCGCCATCAAGATCAAGTCTTCCCGGATGCTGTTGGCCCATGGTTTCCTCCGTCGGGTTTTTGAGATCTTCGAGAGCTACAGGACACCGATCGATATGATCTGTACATCGGAAGTCGGAGTTTCAATGTCAATCGACAACACGCGCTATCTCAGCGAGATAGTTCATGACTTAAAAAAATACGGGACGGTTACCGTAGACTTGGATATGTGTATTATCTGCGTGGTCGGTGACATGGATTGGGAGAACGTCGGCTTCGAATCCAAAGCCCTGAGCGCCATGGAGGATATTCCCGTGCGGATGGTCTCCTATGGCGGCAGTAACTACAACATCTCTTTCCTGGTTAAGGAAGAAGATAAGGAGAGAGCTTTGAAGGCATTGAGCCACAGTTTGTTTGAATAATGCTTAAGGGCTCTTTTCCTGTCGACCGTCTCATCGGGCGGAAGACTCCCTTCTACTATTATGACCTGCCGTTGCTGGACCGGACGCTCGACGTCGTCCGTCAGCAGCTGGAGGTTCACCCTTCGTGGCAGGTTCATTATGCCGTCAAGGCGAATGCCCATCCGGAAATCCTC
>JAGAHD010000152.1 GCA_017627255.1 Bacteroidales bacterium
CAATGAAGGGTATTAATTATATATTTGGTTGGTGTGTTGTGTCAATGCTTCTGGGGTTTGGTTGTACGACTAAACCCCAGGAGGTTGATACGATCAGTCTGCTCCGTTCCAAACAGGCGACAGACCATATCTGGGTCGTTGCTCACAGAGCCGACTGCCTGTACGCTCCTGAGAATTCTACCGAGGCGGTCCGCCATGCACTTTACTTCGGTGCGGATATGATAGAAACTGATGTCAGAATGACTAAAGACGGGCATATCGTAATAATGCACGACTATACCGTTGACAGAATGACAGACGGCACCGGAACGATTTCGGAGATGACTTTGGATGAAATCAAGAGGCTTCATCTGAAGACCAATTGGGGTGGAAAGACTGAGCTGGAGGTGCCTACCCTGGAGGAGTTTATTCAATTGACGAAGGGGAAAATGTGCCTGTATCTGGATAAAGCCAGCTACGATATCCCTGGGAATGAGCCTGGAACATTAGTCCGCACTCTTCTGGACATTTTGGGCAAGCATGGCGTTTTGGAAGAGTCCGTTTTTGTTCTGGACTGGCCGTATGAGAAAGCCAAGGTTGTTTTTGGAGATGCTTTGGAACAAGTGATCTATTGTCCGGTCATTGATGACAAGATTGAAAACCTGGAGGCATATGTGGACGAATACCTTGAAAAGCTCCAGCCGATTGCCTTCCAATTCAGGATGAAAACACTTGATTCGGAGACATATCGCTTGCTCCCTAAAGTTTTGAGCTCCGGCTCTAGGGCATTCATTGCCGCCACTTGGGCTGAACATACTGCCGGCCACGACGACCAGACGTCCATCTTTGAGGATCCGAGAGAAGGGTGGGGATGGCTGGTGGATCAGGGCTTCAGTATTTTGGAAACCAATTATCAGAACGATTTGATTCGCTTCTTGAAGAATGATCACAGACATTAATTGTTTCAGGGCCGGAAAACCGGCCCTGTTTTGCCTGCTGCTATTGACGGCTTTTGTTTCACAGGCCCAGCCTTTGTTCCGCGGGCAACTGGAAGAACAGCTTCGCGCCAATCCGGAGAAGTTGTATGGCTATTTCTACAATTATCCCGAGACCGGTTTTCATCAGACTCCGGCTCCAAAAGGGTATAAACCCTTCTATATAAGCCATTATGGTCGTCATGGGGCTCGACGTACACATCAGGAGACGCTCTATAGGACAGTTTTGAGCGAACTGGATAAGGCCTTTGAAGCGGGAAAACTGACCGAGCATGGAAAAGAGGTGCGCAAGAGAATCCATACGGCCTATCAGGAAGCTCGGGGAGTGTTTGGCGAACTGACGCCCCTGGGTGCACAGCAACACAAGGGAATTGCAAGAAGGATGGCAGATAATTATCCGCAGATTTTCATGCGGAAGGGCGTAGAAGTAAACGCCGTATCCAGCAATGTGAGGCGCTGTATCATGAGTATGGCAGCCTCAACGTCTCAGTTGCTGGTCATGAACCCCAGCATGAATCTATCCTTGTCCACGGGGGATAAATACATGGATTTCATTGCCTATGACTCTCCCGAGTGGCATTCCTTCGATTCCGACACATCGACCTGGAAAACGACCTTGCGTAACTTTGAGAAAGATACGATCCATCCGGACAGACTGCTATCTTCCCTGTTCTCACAACCTTCAGAAATGCAGCACCCGCTGGATTTCGCGATTGCATTACGTTGGATCGTGGCTAATTTGAATGCGTTGGACCTTGGAATGGAGGTTGACGATATATTCACGCAAGAAGAGCTGCAATCCATTTGGGAAACCGTCAATTTCAAGTTCTACACACTCTATGGGCCCAATCCGGAGAACCAAGGGATACCTCGAAGAGATGCTCGCCGGCTGCTTGAAGAGATTCTCACAAGGGCGGAAGCCCATCTGGCCGGCAGCAAGATCGGAGCTGACCTTCGGTATGGACACGATGTCTATATCATGAAATTGATGACCCTGTTACAAAGCGGGAATAATCTCGAATACAGTTCTGACCCTTATCAAGCCGCTCTCTACTGGCAAGATTTCAGTGTTACACCGATGGCGGCAAACGTTCAGTTTGTCTTTTATAAGAATAAGAACAATGATACGTTAGTCAAAGTTTTACTGAATGAATCCGAGATAGAGCTTCCCATAGAAACGGAGTTGCTCCCATACTACCATTGGGATGCTTTTAAAAACTATTGTAAGCAGCTGATAGAAAGATGAGGAAACACATCATTTGCGCCGTTCTGGGACTTTTCCCGGCCTGTACACAGCATTTGGATAAAAAAGCGGATACGGTCTGGCCTCCAAGGTATGAAGAGCCTTCAGTTCGGGGTTATATGCCTGTTCCTTATCTTGAAAACAAACCAAGCCCAATCCCTATAGATGTGGGCAGGCAGCTCTTCATCGACGACTATCTTATCCAGCACACTACCCTGGAAACTGTTTGTCATTCTCCTGAGTATTATGGTCATAACCCCGTTTTGGCTCCTGATCAGGCCTGGGAGTTTACGAACGAAGGAGTCCCTTATGCGGCCCCCTTCAGTGATGGCATCTGGTATGATGAGCGAGAACAGAAATACAAAATGTGGTATCTGACCGGAGCAGGAGCTGTCCAAAATAAATTTTGTACGGCATATGCAGAATCCTCCGATGGGAAGAACTGGAGAAAACCTGATCTGGATATCGTTCCTGGGACCAATCTGGTGGATACTTGCGACAGGGATGCTTCCACAGTTTGGCTGGACAAACAGGAAAAGGATCCCCTAAAAAGATACAAGCTCTTCAATGTCGAAAAAGATGAGGCGAGCGGCAACTGGCAATTGATCTTGAAATACTCGTCTGACGGAATCCATTGGTCTAGGGGGGTAGCCCAAAGCGGCGACATCTTGGACAGGACTTCTGCTTTTTACAACCCTTTCAGAGAAAAATGGTGTCTCAGTATGCGTCATCCCACACAGATTTCTTCCCGTTCCAGAGCCTATTTGGAAGCAAATGATCCGGAAACCGCCGTCTCTATGGCGCATCGGATAAATACGAAGTCCGAAGACCAGAATGTCGTATTTTGGTTCACACCTGACTCCGAGGAAAAGCGGCATCCGGTTTATCCGGAGGTGGAACCAGGAATATACCACTTCGACTGCATCGCGTATGAAAGCGTTATACTAGGCTTCTATTCTGTCTGGCAAGGACCCGAAAACAAGGTGTGCGAGGTATTGGGCATACAGAAACGGAATGAAGTCATGTTGGGTTTTTCCCGGGACGGATTCCATTTCTTCCGCCCCACCCACGAAGCTTTCCTGGGCGTAAACCCTGTTGAGGGAGCTTGGAACTGGGGGAATGTGCAGTCGGTTGCCGGTTCGCCTCTGATTGTAGGAGATTCGCTCTACTTCTACTGCAGCGGACGTCGTCTGAACAAATACCATTGGGATGGTTATTCTTCTTGCGGGCTGGCGACGCTTCGGCGGGATGGGTTCGTCTCCCGCAGGGCCGGGCTACAGGAAGGAACACTCACGACTGAGCTTCTTACCTTCCACGGTAAGTACCTGTTTATCAATGCCGAAGTGGACGGAACCCTCCAAGTTGACGTCTTATCAGAGCAGGACAAGGTTGTGCTTCGAAGCCCAGTTATCCATTCTTTTAATTCGACACGGATGAAAGTGATGGATGTCTCCCGTTTTGCCGGGAAAAAAGTGAAATTCCGGTTTACTCTTTCCAAGGGAGATATCTATTCTTTCTGGGTTTCTCCCTGGAATAGCGGTGAAAGTCAGGGTTACACGGCGGGTGGCGGGCCCGGAGTGTCTTCGGACGGGATAGATAAATGATGATAAGATGGAAAGCGGAGGATTGCACGCTGTTTTGATTCTAATCAAAAAAAACTAAATTTGAAGATTGAAAAAACAAAACACTAAACTAATATGAATAACGCTATCCTCCATTTCCCGGTTCCTTCGAACGAACCGGTCAAGTCCTATCGGGAAGGCTCTCCCGAGCGTGTCGCCCTCGATGCCGAACTGGACCGCCAGTGGAATACCGTCCTCGATATCCCGATCATCATCGGCGGAAAGGAAATCCGTACCGGCAATCTCGGCAAGGTTGTGTGCCCGCACGACCATCAGCATGTGCTGGCGACCTTCCACAAAGTGTCTGAAAAAGAGGTGCAGATGGCTATCGACGCGGCCATGGAGGCCCACAAGGTCTGGTCCGAGACTCCCTGGACCACCCGTGCGGCCATTGTGATGAAGATGGCGGAACTCCTTGCGACCAAATACCGTCCGATCCTGAACGCCGCCTGTATGCTGGGGCAGTCGAAGAACATCTACCAGGCCGAGATCGACTCCGC
>JAGAHD010000153.1 GCA_017627255.1 Bacteroidales bacterium
AACTGGGAGTCGGCCTTGAATTCGATCAGGTAGTAAAAACCTGTGGTCTTGTGCTGGATCGGATAAGCAAGCTGACGCAGGCCCCAATCCTCTTCGTACACAACCTCACCGCCATTGTCGCGGATGAGCTGGGTGTACTTGGCAACCGCTTCCTTCATCTGGGCTTCAGACAAAACGGGAGTTGCAATGAAAACGGTTTCGTACTGGTTAACCATTGTTTGTTAATTAATTGTTACTAAAATATTTACAGTCCCTTTCGAACCCAAGGGCCCAAAAAGGACTGCAAATATACGAATTATCTTGTTAAAATCCAATTATTTCTCGGGAACATTCGCTAGAACCGCCTTGAGGTACTCCCAGGTACGGCCGACGGAAGGGATGTTGACCCGCTCGTCCGGGGAATGCGGATACTTGATGGTCGGTCCCACGGAGACCATCTCCCAGTTCGGGTACTTGGCTCCCATGATGGCACACTCAAGACCGCCATGGGTCGCCATGACCTTCATCGGATAACCGCAGACCTTTTCAAACTGCTCCATCATCACCTTGTTCATCGGCGTATCCAGTTTCGGAGTCCATCCGCTGTAACCGCCCTTGAACTCGATTTCATCGGCACCGGCCAGTTCAAAGATGCAGCGGACACGCACGGCGAGGTCAGCTTTGGCGCTGTCGACGGCGCTGCGCATCAGGGAATGGACGCTGACCCGACCCCGTTCGGTCCGGACAATAGCCATGTTGATGGAGGTCTCGGTGAGGCCTTCCATCATCTGGCTCATCCGGATGACACCGGACGGACAGGCGATCATCGCCTTGACCGCACGCAGCATCACGCTGCCCTGGATATAGCGCGGAGCGGCCGGAACATCGTCCACGTACAGGACGGCGCCCGGATCACTGTCTCCGAATTCCGCCTTGACCTCGTCGAAAATATTGCCGATGAGTTTCCGCACGGACTCCACATTCTCCGGAGGGAGGACAATCTCCGCCTCGGCTTCGAACGGAATGGCGTTGCGGAGGGATCCGCCGGTGAAATCCACCACCTGGACGCCGAAGACCTCGATGAGCGGGAGAAGGATACGCGCCATCACCTTGTTGGCATTGGCCCGGTACAGGGAAATATCCATGCCGGAATGGCCGCCCTGAAGCCCCTTGACGGTAATCTTCATGCCCTTATATTCCGGTTTCGTCTTATATTTCAAGTACTTAAATTCAGCAGAAACATCCAGGCCGCCGGCACAACCGACGCAGAGTTCGCCTTCTTCTTCCGAATCGAGATTGATCAGGATGTCCCCTTTCAGGACACCGGGCTTCAGGCAGTTGGCACCGGTCATGCCGGTTTCCTCGTCATAAGTGACCAGTACCTCCACCGGACCGTGCTGGACGGAAGGATCCTCAAGCACCGCAAGCCCCATGGCTACGCCGATACCGTTGTCAGCGCCGAGGGTAGTGCGGTCCGCCGTCACCCAGTCGCCGTCGATGAGGGTCCTGATCGGATCTTTCAGGAAATCGTGGTCCGAATCCGACGTCTTCTGGGGGACCATGTCCATGTGTCCCTGCAGGATGACGCCCCGGCGGTTCTCCATACCGGGCGTGGCCGGCTTGCGGGTGATGACATTGCCGGTATCGTCCTTGAACGTTTCCAGTCCGTGTTCCTTGCCCCAGGAAACGAGATACTCGATCACTTTCCCTTCATGCTTGGACGGACGCGGAATCTGTGTCAGGCCATAAAAATTCTTCCAAACTACATTAGGTTCCAAATCTTTGATACTCATATCATTTAGTGTTTAATGTGGACTATCTTACGGAATATTCGCATTCGACGCCGAGCTGATAGACCGGGATGCGGGTCTGCAGGAGCACCGACTGTCCGTCAGTCAGGCGGACCTGGCAGATGGCCGGAACCCGGTAGCGCACCGATTTCCCCTTGCCGACGGGAGTGGCCTCCGGCTGGGGTTCCGGTTCGAATTCCAGGTAATAGGAAACGCCGCTGGTCCGGCCGGCGGGGAGAAGCCCCTCCTCGTCCGAGAGGCGGAACGCGACATACTGCTGTTTTTTGGCGGAGACGGACGGGACCACCTCATAGGAGCCATGCTGGCGCTCGCGTACCGTGTAACCGACGAAAAGCGCAAGATACTCCTGTTCCACGCGGTTCAATTCGGCGAGGGCAGCTCCCAACGCCTCCCCGCTGAACGTCGCATCCGTATTGCCGGTAGAGATATTATACCGCTCCCGACGGGCGTCCAGAACCATCTTGGCCGCTTCGCGGGCACGCTGTTCCAGCGATTTCTCCACCTCCACCTCCTGATGCACGGGGATCCGGACCTCCGCCGTATCCGTCTGCACCATCCGGTAGGTCGTACGGGTCTCCGTCCCGATCGGGGAAACCAGGCCCTTGCGGGAGAAATCGGACGAAACGGGAGCCGGGAAACGCCAACGGGCGTTCTCCGCCTCTTCCTGGCTCTGGAAAGCG
>JAGAHD010000154.1 GCA_017627255.1 Bacteroidales bacterium
GTTTTCTGCATGGCCCACATGTTCCGCCACTACCTGGAAGGCGGGATCGGCCTGAGGCAGATGATGGACTATTATTATGTGCTGCGCGCACTCGACCCTTCCGACCGGGCGCCCGTCATGCGGGACCTCAGGGACCTTGGCATGGCGGATTTCACGGCGGCGACGATGCTCTCCCTACAGTTCAATTTCGGGCTGGAAGACGAGTACCTGCTGTGCAGCCCCGACTGGAAACGGGGACCGAAACTCATCGATGACATGATCCGGATGGGGAATTTCGGCGTCATGGACTCGCGGAATTACAGCCCGGACAAGGAGTCTTCCCTGGCCCGCTTCAACCGGAAGAACCGCCGCGTCTTTTCCCATCTGAGATTCTATCCCGGCGAAGTCGTCTGGTCGCCGTTCGCACGGCTCAGCCAATGGGGCTGGCGAAAAGTGAAGGGGTATCTGTAAAGACACCCCTTCAATTTTTCTTTCAATCCCTTACAGACGGGACATCCGGTCGACGCACTGTTCGACGAGCTGCCGGACCACCGGTTTGTAATCTGGGTTCGAACTCTTCAGGTAGCGGTGCGCAATCACGCAGCAGATGGTGCAGGCATGATGACCCAGATGGGCGGCCAGTCCGGCCAGCGGAGCGCCTTCCATCTCGAAATTCGTAATCCGGAACGGTTCGCCATCTACCTCGAACCGGAAGGATTCGATCTTCTCCAGCATGTCCGGCATGGCGAGGGGCACGCGGACCACACGGCCCTGGGGCCCGTAGAATCCGGGCGCAGAAATCGTAGCTCCCTTTATGGTCATGTCTTTCAACAAGTCGATGATCTTCGGCGATGCTTTCACGAAATAGGGAGAAGGGAGGGTTGGTTCCCAGCCCATATGGGCTTTGAACGCTTCTTCCACGGCGGGAACCGTCACTTTCTCCCGGTTGCCGTACCAGTTCATGACTCCGTCGAAGCCGACGGATACATGGGACAGGATGTAGGCGCCCAGCGGGATGTCCGGATGCAGGGCTCCGGACGTACCGATGCGGAGGATATTGAGCGCCCGATGCTCCGGTTTCACTTCACGGGTGGAGAAATCGACGTTGGCGAGGGCATCCAGTTCCGTCATCACGATGTCGATATTGTCCGGTCCGATGCCGTGGGAAAGAGCCGTGATCCGCGTGCCGTTCTTCCAGCCGGTCACGGAGACGAATTCCCGGGATGCATGGCGGAATTCAAGGTCCTCCAGGTTCTCGGCAATCATGTCCACCCGGGCGGGATCTCCGACAAGAATCACATTGTCAGCGAGCTCTTCCGGCTTGAGATGGATATGGAATGCGGACCCGTCCGCGTTGATGATCAGTTCGGATTCAGGGATTCTCATAGTTATTCTGTTTTATCGTTGTCTGTATGTCAGAAAGCAAATATAGGTTTTTCCCGGGACATTTCCTATCTTTGCATCCTGTTTGAACATAAAATGAATTGAACCATGTGGCAACGGATCCAAACCTTATACCTGGCCAGTTCGGCCGTCCTGGTTACCATCCTTTTCTTCAATGACGCATATACTGTCGCTGCTCCTGACGGAATGCAATACGTGAGGTATCTCCAGATCCGGAGTCCGTATTTCGCCATCCTCCTGGGCATACTCGCGGCCATGATCCTCCTGGCCCTTGTCAGTTTCAAGGTCCGCATCCTGCAGATGAGGCTGGCCA
>JAGAHD010000155.1 GCA_017627255.1 Bacteroidales bacterium
CCATTCTACGTTAGTCTGGCAAAGATAATTTCAAATCGGCGCGCTCCAAAAACTGCTGTAATTACCTGACTCTCAATATTTTCAAAGAACTTTTATAAATTTTTAGTGGACACTAATGATGTCAGAAAGCAAATATAGGTTTTTCCCGGGACATTTCCTATCTTTGCATCCTGTTTGAACATAAAATGAATTGAACCATGTGGCAACGGATCCAAACCTTATACCTGGCCATTTCGGCCGTCCTGGTTACCATCCTTTTCTTCAATGACGCATATACTGTCGCTGCTCCTGACGGAATGCAATACGTGAGGTATCTCCAGATCCGGAGTCCGTATTTCGCCATCCTCCTGGGCATACTTGCGGCCATGATCCTCCTGGCCCTTGTCAGTTTCAAGGTCCGCATCCTGCAGATGAGGCTGGCCACCCTCTCGGGACTCGTCGCGCTGGGGATGATGGGCTGGCTGGCTTACTTTTATTTCACCGCGCCGGAGAATGTCACCTTCAAATGGACGGTCATTTTCCCGCTGGTCATCGCCATCTCGAATTTCCTCGCTGCACG
This sequence comes from Bacteroidales bacterium, assembly GCA_017627255.1. Lineage (GTDB taxonomy): Bacteria > Bacteroidota > Bacteroidia > Bacteroidales > UBA932 > Cryptobacteroides. Next base: position 560 of record JAGAHD010000155.1, read on the forward strand.
CGGCTGCTTCCAGGACCAGCTCATGGTCGAAAGTGCCTACCGCATCCGTGAATCCCGCAAGAGAGACCGGAAAAAACGCAAATAAACCGACAAAAAAGAAGAGGCCGTCAAGCCTCTTCTTTTTTGTTCTCTCCCTGTTTCATCGGATCGGGAATGACCGCAAACGTGAGCTTGCCCCGGCAGCAGAGCTTTCCGGCCACATCCAGCCGGGCGGAGCAGTGGAAGATTCCGGCTTTCCTTTCATCAATCCGACAGGTCACTTCGCAGAGGTCGCCGGGACGTACCGTATTCTTGAATTTCACTTCGTCGATGCCCCGGTAAACAGCCAGGTTGCCCGGCAGGGCATCCAGCATGAGCCGGGTACAACTCTGTGCCATGATCTCACAGAGGATGACTCCCGGGACCATCGGATTGCCCGGGAAATGGCCCCGGCAGAAAAACTCATCTTCGCGGATCCGGTACTTTCCATGTCCGGTTCCATCCTCGTCCATCGTCGCCTCGTCGATCAGGAGCATCGGCGCACGGTGGGGGATGTGCTGCATGATTTCTTCTCTGTTCATATTCAGGTTCAGGCTTTGTATTTCCGGAACGCGACGCAGGCATCGTGTCCGCCGAATCCCAGGGAATCGGAGATACCGAGGGTCAGGTCGGTCCTGACCGCCACGTTCGGGGTATAATCCAGGTCACATTCAGGGTCCGGACAGTCCAGATTGATGGTCGGCGGAACGACGCCGTCCCGAAGGGCCATGATCGTGGCTATGGCCTCCGCCGCACCGGCGGCTCCGAACATGTGTCCGGTCATGGACTTGATGGAACTGATATGCGCCTTGTAGGCATAGTCGCCCAGCGCCACCTTATAGGCCACCGTCTCCGCGACATCGTTCAGATGGGTGCCGGTTCCATGCGCATTGATGTACAGGTTATCCTTCTCGGGATCGAATCCGGCTTCTTCCAGGGCCAGGGTAATGGCACGGGCCTGGGTCGTTCCGTCCGGACGCGGCGCCGTGGCATGGTATGCGTCACAGGTATTTCCGTAGCCGACCATTTCGCCGTAGATCGTCGCTCCGCGGGCGAGGGCATGGTCGAGAGATTCCAGGATGAGTACGGCGGCACCGTCGCCCATCACGAAACCCTGCCGGTTCTTGTTGAACGGAAGGGAGGCATATTTCGGATTATCGGCACGGGAGAGCGCCTTGGCATTGGCGAATCCTGCCACGCCCAGCGGAATCGAAGCATGCTCGGCACCGCCGGCGATGATGGCGTCGGCATAACCGTGACGCACGGCCCGGAAGGCTTCGCCAAGGCAGTGGGAGGAAGTGGCACAGGCCGTCACGATGTCCAGGCAAGGGCCCATGGCATGGTTCCGGATGGCCACATGGCCCGCCGCGATATTGGAAATCATGGTGGGGATGAACAGCGGGGATATCCACTTGCCCGTAGGATCCTCAATCATCTTGGCCGTTTCGCGGTATTGGATTTCAAAACCGCCGATACCGGAGCCCACATAGACTCCCAGCCGGAACGGATCGATATTCTGGTCTTCTCCTTCGGAATGCAGACCGGACTGCTGCATGGCCTGATAAGCCGCTGCGATGGCAAACTGGGTAAACTTGTCCTGCTTGCGGATAAATGCCTTGTCCATTCCGTAGGCCTCAGGATCGAATTCCTTGACCTTTCCGGCGATTGTGACAGGCATGTCCTTGAAATCTTCGACAAAATCGATTCCGCACACGCCGTCAACGAGGTTTTTCCAGAAAGTAGGCACATCATTCCCCACCGAGGAAATGACACCCATGCCGGTAATAACTACTCTTTTAGGTTCCATAACACGTCTTTTGTCCAACTAATGGGAACAAATTCAGACTGCAAATATACGAATTATTTCCGATTACCATTCAATCAGGGCGACTGCAGACAGCAAGCCAGCACCGAACGCACTGAATACCAGTTTGTCCCCAGGCTTGAACAAGCCGCGGCGGTTGCATTCGTCCAGCAGGATAGGACAAGACGCAGAAGAGGAATTTCCGTGATCTACGATATTGGTCGCGAACTTGTCCTCCGGCACGCCGAGCCGGTTACGGATTCCTTCGACGATGCGCATGTTGGCCTGGTGGATCAGGAAATGGTCCACTTCCTCCAGTTTTACGCCGCAGCGTCCGAGGACCTCCTGGATGTCACGTACCGAGGTTGTAACAGCAAAGCGGAAGACCTCGCGGCCGTTCATCTGCAGCGGCACGTCCGTCTCCGTCTTCGTCACGTAAGGAGTCGGTTGCAGCGGGCGGAACTGCCAGATCTTGTCCGGATCCGGCTGCGCATTCAGGCGGATACCCTTCACGTTGTTCCCTTCCGTGAAAACAGCTGCCCCGGCACCGTCCCCGAACAGGACGCAGGTGGAGCGGTCCTGCCAGGAAGTCATGCGGGTCGGTTCCTCGGCGCAGACCACCAGGACATTCTTCACTTTCCCGGCCATGAAATAGGTCTCCACGATATCCATGGAATAGATGAACCCGGGACAGGCACAGTTGATATCGATGCAGGGACAATTCAGTCCGACTTTCGCCGCGACAATGCAGCCAAGCCCCGGTGTGAGGTATTCGTTGACGACATTCGAACAAAGGAAAAGGTCAATCTCCTCCGGCAACCTCCCGGCATCGGTGAGAGCCTTCCGGGCCGCGTCAACCGCCAGATCTTCCAGTTTCTCATCGGAAATGACATGTCGGGACCGGATACCGGTCCTCGGGAAGATCCATTCATCCGAGGTATCGAGAAAAGCTGACAGGTCATCATTCGTGACCACCTTGCGGGGAAGGGCGCTTCCCGTTCCAATAATTCTCATTCTCTTTCTTAGTTTTAGTTTCTGGTTCTGGTTTCTCAAACAAAATTAACATCTCCGGAGAAAACCCGGAAATAAATGTGGCGAAACCCCGCTCCGGGGGACGGAGTGGGGCGAAATGACCCCATAAGGGGTGAAATTTCCGTTTTTTTCCTTATTTTTGTATGTTGTAAACATGGAAGAGAACACGAAAAAATACATCCCCGCCTACTTGCGGGAGCGGTATCAACTGCTGGGCACGGTGACTTTCGCCGCGCTGTTTTCGGTTATTTTCCTCCTTGTCAGTATCCCGTTCTCGAACAATGCATGGTTCCGTCTCGGCAACAGTACCTTTTTCGGATTCACCGCCCTGTTCGCCCTGGTCGCTCTTTCCATCATGATCGGAAGCAAGGTTGTCATGTACAAGACCCGGAACCGATTCCCGATGACTTACTGGCAGTACAGTGCCTGGTGCATGGGGGAAATCGTCCTTATCAGCGGCCTGTATACCGTCTTCACGGTTACCATCGCCCAGCCGGAAGACCAGAATGCCGTCGCCATCTTCCTCCACTCCCTGGTCTATGCCTTTGTCTGCCTGGGCATCCCCTATCTGATCGCCGGCATGTTCTTTACCATCATAGACCAGAACCGGATCATCCGGCTGATGAATATGCAGGATGTGGTCACTGACGAGGCACCTGAAGTGCAGACCCAGAAATTCACCCTGTTCGACAACAACGGGGTCCTCAAACTGTCCGTTTCCAGTGCGAACCTCTATTATGTCGAGGCGGACGACAATTATATCAAGGTCTGGTATTCCGACAACAAGGGTGAACTGCAGACCTACATGCTGCGCTGCCGTCTCAAGACGATAGAAGAAAGCTTTGCGGGCAGCCGTCTCATCCGCTGCCACCGCAAGTTCATCGTCAACATGGAGAAGGTCAAGGTCCTGCAGAAAGTGGCAGGCGCCTATGAACTGATCCTGGACAACGATACCATCGCCCCGATTCCGGTCACGAAAACCTACACGGAGAACGTCCTGAAACACTTCCAGGAAGAATCATTGTAGTCCCCCGCGAAGGACGGTACTTTCCGGAACCGTCGCTTCGCGACCCCTCCCACGGCAAGCCATGGGCCCCTCCCTCTTATGTGTCCGAGGGTGGCCACAAGTTCCCGGAAGGTACCGTCCCTCCGCGGGAGGGAATGTTATTCGTGTGAAAGGAAACGCTGCTCGGCAACCCGCTCCCATTTGGTGCCCGGGCGGCCGTAATTCGCGTAAGGATAGATGGAGATACCTCCCCGGGGAACAAACAGTCCGGTCACCTCGATATACTTCGGCTCCATCAGTTTGATGAGATCCTTCATGATCGTATTGACCACGTCCTCATGAAAATCCCCGCGGTTTCGGAAACCGAACAGGTAGAGTTTGAGGCTCTTTGACTCCACCATCCGGACATCCGGAACGTAACTGATACGGATTTCCGCAAAGTCAGGCTGGCCGGTAATCGGGCAGAGAGAGGTGAATTCCGGACAGTTGAAACGAACCCAATAGTCATTGTCCTGATGCCTGTTTTCAAACGTTTCCAGCACGGAGGCATCATAATTCCGGGTATAGGCGGCACGGTTGCCGAGAACCTGCAGGCCTTCTTCTTTCCTGTCCATGTTATGCGTCCTCCCCCGCTTCTTTGAGCCGCTCCGCATTCTCGGCGATCTGCAGCTGGTCGATGCACTCCTGGATGTCGCCGTCCATGAAGACCGGCAGGTTATACATGCTCCACCCGATGCGATGGTCGGTCACACGGCCCTGCGGATAATTGTAGGTACGGATCTTGGCGGAACGGTCTCCGGTGGAAACCATGGTCTTGCGTTTTGCCGCGATGCCGTCCAGGTATTTCTGATGTTCCAGGTTGTACAGGCGGGTCCGGAGTTCCTCCATGGCCCGGTCCAGGTTCTTCAGCTGGGAGCGTTCCTCCTGGCACTGGACGACGAGACCGGACGGAATATGGGTCAGGCGAACGGCCGAATACGTAGTATTGACGCCCTGACCGCCCGGACCGGATGCGCAGAACAAGTCCTTGCGGATGTCAGCCGGATTCAGTTCGACGTCAAACTCGCCGGCCTCCGGGAAAACGGCCACGGAAGCCGCGGACGTCTGGATACGACCCTGCGTCTCTGTCTGCGGGACACGCTGGACACGATGGACACCCGACTCGTATTTCATGACACCGTATACGCCGTCCTGGCTGGAAGAGAGCTTGAAGACAATCTGCTTGAACCCGCCCGCCGTTCCGGGAGCCTGGTCCGTGACCTCCAGCTTCCATCCCCGGCGCTCGGCAAAGTGCTGATACATACGGAACAGGTCGCCGGCGAAAATCGCCGCCTCATCCCCGCCGGTACCACCGCGGATCTCCACCATCGCATTCTTGGAATCGTCCGGATCGGCCGGGATGAGCAGCAGCTTGATATTCTGCTCCATCCCGGGCAGTTTCGGTTCAATCTCGTTCACTTCCTCGCGGGCCATCTCCTTCAGGTCCTCATCCTTCTCGTTCATGAGGATATCCTTGGCCTGCGCGAGCTCCTCGATCATCCGCTTATATTCCAGGCCAGCCGAGATGATGGGCTGCAATTCCTTGTAGTCCTTGTTCAACTGGACGAACTTCTTCATGTCGGCGATGACTTCCGGGTCACTCAGCGACGCTTCCAGTTTCTTGTATTTGTCCTGAAGGCTCAGTACCTTCTCCAGCAAACTGTTTTCTGCCATACTTCAATTGTTTCAACCTGCAAAGATACGGAAAATATCCGATATCCCATACCGGACTCTTGAATGGGCGGACATTCCTTCCGGACGTCCCCCACTTATCACTCCCTACTTGTCATTCTGGGAGAGGCGAAGAATCTAATTATTCCAATGAGGCCCGAACCGCTCGAACGCAGCACGGTCGAGAGCCTCCCGGTCGTCGGGATGTGCGATGGAAATGAGGAGACGGGCGCGCTCCTGGAGAGACTTGCCATACAAGTTCACCGCACCGAACTCGGTCACGACCCACTGCACGTCGGCGCGGGGCGTGACAACGCCGGCACCCGGCTTCAGCACAGGAACGATCTTCGGCGTAAGTTTGGCGGTCCGGGAAGCCATGGCGATGATGGCCTTGCCGCCGCGTGACATCTTGGCTCCGCGGACGAAGTCCAGCTGGCCACCGGTTCCGGAATAGATGCGGCTCCCGATGGAATCCGCGCACACCTGGCCGGTCAAGTCGATTTCCGTCGCCGAATTGATCGAAATAACGGCCGGATTCTGCGCAATGGTCCACGGGTCGTTGGTATAGGCGATGTCCCGCATGAGGACATCCGGATTCCGGTCGATGAAATCGTAGACTTCCTGCGAGCCCAGCAGGAAGGAGGCCACTACCTTGCCGACATCGATCTTCTTGCAGGTCCCGTCGATAACCCCGCTCCGGATCAATTCCAACGCTCCGTCCGCAAACATCTCGGTATGCAGGCCGAGGTGCCTGTGTCCCTTCAGTTCCGAGCAAACGGCATTCGGCAGGGATCCGATTCCCATCTGGAGGCAGGCTCCGTCCGGAACCAGCTCGGAACAGAAACGGCCGATTTTGCGGTCGGTGAGCGAAGGTTCCACATAATCCTTGGTAATCAGCGGAGTTTCATCGTATACCAGTGCGGTGAAGCGTTCCACCGGAATCAGGTCGCCGTAGGCGAAAGGGACATGCGGATTGACCACGCCGATCCGCTCCCGCGCTACTTCCAGGGCCGCGACGGAACAGTCCACCGATGTACCGAGGGAGACCATCCCGTCCACGGGAGCCGAAACCTGCACCATGGCGACGTCACAGGGAAGGGCGCCGCTGCGGTACATGGCCTGGGATTCACTCAGATGGGCAGGAAGATAATCGGCATATCCCTCCTGCACGCTTTTCCGAACATTCGGACCCACGAAGAACCCCTGGTCGAAGAAAACGCCGGCATACTCCGCCGACCCGTAGGGTGCGGGACCTTCCGTGTGGAAATGATGGAAATGAATCCCACTCAGTTCTCCCGACCTGCGGCATAGGGCGTCTACCAGGACATGCGGTACGCTGGCAATGCTGGAGAGGTGGATATGATCCCCGCTCCGAACCGCCCGGACCGCCTCGTCGGCCGATATGAAAGTAAGCTCCTTCATCTGGAAAAGTCTGCAAATATAGCGATATTCTTTGTATATTTGTAATTCAATTCTAGAATATTATGCACACACGGGAAGACAAGGTAGCGGCATTCGGCCGACTGTTGGACATCATGGACGCCCTTCGGGAAAAATGTCCCTGGAATGCGGCGCAGACCATTGATTCCATCCGGCCGATGACGGAAGAAGAGGTTTATGAACTCAGTGACACTATCCTCAAGGGAGACCGCCGGGGGACGGCGAAGGAACTGGGAGACCTGCTCTACCATATCGTCTTCTACGCCCGGATCGGCGAGGAAGAGGGCTCTTTCGACATTGTCGACTGCCTGGAGAAAGTCTGTGACAAAATGGTCTTCCGCCACCCTCACGTCTTCGGCCCCGATGCCGGCAAACCTACGACCGCCAAGGAGATTGCCGATACCTGGGAACTGGTGAAAGCCAAGGAAAAAGACGGCAACAAACGGGTGATGTCCGGCATTCCGGACGCCATGCCCGCCATCCTCAAGGCCCTGTCCATGCAGGAAAAAGCCCGCGGCTGCGGGTTTGACTGGGAAGAACCGTCGCAGGTTTGGGACAAGGTACGGGAAGAGTGCGGAGAAGCCGTTGAAGCCTGCGGGGAAAAGGATCCTGTCCACATGCAGGAAGAATTCGGAGACCTGCTGTTCGCCGTCATCAATGCCTCCCGCCTGCACGGGATTGACCCCGAAGCCGCCCTCAACGGGGCCTGCGACAAATTCCGCCGCCGTTTTTCCTACCTCGAAGAACAAACTCTCCGCAAGGGACGCCTGCTCACAGACATGACCCTTGCGGAGATGGATGCCATCTGGGATGAAGGCAAGGCGAAGGGGCTCTGACCCCCACCCTACCTGAAATCAGCCAGATCTTCTACACGGAAATCATTGATATACGCGCTCTTGCCGCGGACGGTCTCTTCCGCCATGCGGACCATGACGCCGGCCGACCTCGCAAAGAGGTCCGGGGCTGCCGTCCCGTCGCGCAGCAGCAGCAGGGCCATCACGATCTCGCCTGTCATGTCATATAGACGGCGGGCCAGGAAATCCTGCGCCTCCTGGCTGTCCAGGGCTTTCACCTGGGCGATGCTCCTGTCATAGATGTCGGCCAGGACGGCCACACGTTCGCGGAGAGGCTTCAAGGCGTCGGATACTTCTTCTTCGAGAAGGCCGCGGATAATTTCCGAATAGGTACCGTTCGTGATATAGCGGACTGCCGCCACCACCTGGAGCTGCGTCGTTCCTTCATAGATGGAGAAGATACGGGCGTCGCGCATGAGACGCTGGCACTTATACTCCATGATGAAGCCGGATCCGCCATGGACCGACACGCAGTCATAGGCATTCTGGTTGGCATATTCCGAACTCATGCCCTTGCACAAGGGCGTGAAGGCGTCTGCCAGACGGGTGTATTTCTTCATTTCAGCGCGCTCTTCGGCCGTCAGCGGACGGTCCCTCTGGATATCTTCCAGGCACTTGTACACGTCCACATGGGCCGCCGTATGGTACAGCAGGGACCGGCTGGCGTCCAGTTTCGCCTTCATCCGGCTGAGCATGTCGTAAACGCCCGGGAAATGTTCGATCGTCTGGCCGAACTGGGCGCGTTCGGAAGCGTATTTCACCGCTTCGTTATAAGCCTCCTGGCTCAGGCCGGTGGACTGTGCGCCGATACCGAGGCGGGCGCCGTTCATCAAGGCCATCACATACTTGATCAGGCCCAGGCGGGTACTGCCGCAGAGCTCCGCCCGCGCGTTCTTGTAGGTCAGCTCGCAGGTCGGTGATCCGTGGATACCCAGTTTATGCTCGATATGCCGGACATTCACACCGCCCTGCCGCTTGTCATAGATGAACATGGACAGGCCGCGGCCGTCCCGGGTCCCTTCCTCGCTACGGGCCAGCACGAGATGGATATCGGAGTCACCGTTGGTAATGAAACGCTTGACGCCGTTCAGCAGCCAGCATCCCTCTTCCTCGCTCCAGGTTGCCTTGAGCATCACGCGCTGGAGGTCGGAACCGGCATCCGGCTCAGTCAGGTCCATGGACATGGTCTCACCGGCGCAGATGCGCGGGATGAACTTCTGCCGCTGCTCCTCGGAGCCGAATTCATACAGGGTATCACAGCAACTCTGCAGACTCCAGATGTTCTGGAAGGATGCATCGGCTGCACTCACCAGCTCCGAACACATGCTGAAGACTACATTGGGCAGGTTGAGTCCCCCGTACCGGCGGGGCTGGGCGACGCCGGTCAGGCCGGCCAGGCGCATGGCTTCCATATTCTCCACAGTCTTGGAGGCATATTTCATCCGTCCGTTCTCCAGATGCGGTCCTTCCAGGTCCACGCTTTCAGAATTGGGTTCGATGATATTGGCGGCGATGTCGCCGACAGTCTCCAGGATCCGCCTGTAGTTTTCCAGGCAGTCCTCATAGTCCACCGGCGCCTCCGGATACAAGTCCTTGTCAGCGAACCCCTTCTCGCGGAGTTCTATGATATGGCGCATGAGCGGATGCCCGAGATAAAAAGCGATTTCGGGATGGTCAGTATAGTAATTTGCCATGGCTTATTTGCTGTTTTTCTTGTAGTACTTGATGAGCTTCGGAATGACTTCCTCCACCGTTCCCACGATGACGTAGTCGGCAATCCGGTTGATCGGAGCATCCGGATCGCTGTTCACGCTGATGATGATGCTGCTGTCCTGCATGCCGGCGATGTGCTGGATCTGGCCGCTGATACCGCAGGCGATATACACCTTGGGATGGACGGTGACGCCGGTCTGGCCAATCTGGCGGTCCGCGTCACAGAAGCCCGCATCTACAGCCGCACGGCTGGCGCCGACTTCCGCGTGGAGGACTTTCGCCAGCTCGAACAGCATCTCGAACCCTTCCCGGGAGCCCATTCCGTAACCGCCGGACACGACGATCGAGGCCCCCTTCAGGTTGTGACGGGCGGCTTCCACATGATGGTCCAGGACCTTGACGACATATGCCTCGGGGCTGACATACTTGTCCACGTCGGGATAGACGACTTCGCCGCGGGCGCTGCCCTCATACAGGGCCTTCTGCATGACGCCGGAGCGGACCGTCGCCATCTGCGGACGGTGATCCGGATTCACGATTGTCGCCACGATGTTCCCGCCGAAAGCGGGACGGATCTGGTACAGCAGGTCCTTGTATTCCTTTCCGGTCTTGACATCCTGGAAATCACCGATTTCCAGCTGGGTGCAGTCAGCCGTGAGGCCGCTGGTCAGCGACGAGGAAACCCGCGGTCCCAGGTCGCGGCCGATGACGGTGGCACCCATCAGGCAAATCTGCGGACATTCTTCCTTGAACAGGTTTACGAGAATGTCGGTATGGGGAGCGGACGTATACGGGAAAAGGTCTTTTCCGTCAAAGACGAAAAGCTTGTCTACGCCATAAGGAAGGATCTGGGATTCAACCTGGCCCTTGATACCGGTGCCGGCGACGACCGCATGCAGTTCAACACCCAGTTCATCGGCCAGCTTGCGGCCCTTGGTCAGGAGCTCCTGGGAGACCTCTGCCACGACGGTGCCTTCGATCTCGCAATATACAAAAACGTTGTTCATAGTCTTAGCCGATAATCTTTTCGTTGAGCAATTCCTGGATCAGGCTTTCCACATCCGCGTCGGAAGCGGTGAGAGTCTTGCTCTCCTTGGCCTGGAAGACAATGTTCTGTACGGACTTGACACGGGTCGGAGAACCGGCAAAGCCGCACTGGGACGGGTCTCCGTCCACATCGGCAACGGTCCATTGGGTCAGCGTCAGGTAGGGACGCTCCTCATACAGGTTCCCGCGCGGATCGTCTGCCGCCCGCTCGGAAGGGCAGGTCGCATACTTGTATTTCATGACCAGTTTCACGTTCTGGGGACGGCACGGAGCTGCCGAACCGTTCACGGTCACAACCAGGGGCAACGGAGCCTCGACGGTTTCCACTCCCCCGTCGATCGAACGGAGGATGGTCGCCTTTCCGTCTTCCACCCGGAGGATGTCCTGGGCATAGGTCACCTGGGTCATGCCCAGTTTCTGGGCTACCTGGGGGCCCACCTGGGCCGTATCCCCGTCAATGGCCTGACGGCCACCGATAACGAGGTCCACATCTCCGATCTTGCGGATCGCCGTGGCCAGGGCATAGGAAGTGGCAAGGGTGTCAGCCCCTGCGAAAAGACGGTCAGTAAGGAGATAGCCGGTATCGGCTCCCCGATACAGTCCCTGACGGATGATCTCTCCCGCCCGGGGCGGCCCCATCGTCAGGATGGCAACGGTTGAACCCGGATTCTGTTCCTTGATGCGGAGCGCCTGCTCCAGGGCATTCAGGTCATCCGGATTGAAAATGGCAGGGAGCGCAGCACGGTTCACCGTCCCTTCGGGAGTCATCGCATCCTTGCCCACATTTCGGGTGTCCGGCACTTGTTTGGCCAGGACAACAATCTTCAAACTCATATTGATTTTGGTTTAGGTACTATTTGATCAGATTGCCCAAAATACTGCGCGTCAGCTCCCTGGTAATGGTGTTGGTCGCAGATTTCGTGGCTTTCTGCACGGCCTTCTTGGTCGTGGATGTCGTAGATGTCTTCTTCTTGGTGCCGGAGACTTTGCTGGAGACGGAATCCGCCACGGAAGCGGCCACGACACCGGTCACAGCGGTAATCACGGACTTCAGCACCTTGGAGGCGATACTGTTCCTGGACTTCTTGCGGGCCTCATTTTCCGCCTTGGCGGCTTCCTTTTCGGCTTTGGCCTGTTCCTTCGCCTCGATAGCCGCCTGCTTCTCGGCCGCTTTCTGGGCCTCCAGCTCAGCCTTCTGGCGTTCAGCCTCCGCGGTCGCCGCCATCAGGATTTCATACGCGCTCTCCCGGTCGTCCACCTTGTCATAACGGCCCCAGAGACGGGACTGCTTGATGATCAGGGCCCGCTGGTCCTCGGTGATAGCGCCGATCTGGCTCAGCGGGAAGAGGATCTTTGCCCGCTCGACCATGGCCGGAGCGCCCTTTTCATCAAGGAAGGACACGAGCGCCTCGCCCGTTTCCAGCTGCAGGATCGCCTCGTAGGTATCGAAGGAGGGATTGGCGCGGAAGGTCTCCGCGGCGGTCTTGACCGCCTTCTGGTCCTTCGGCGTATAGGCACGGAGAGCATGCTGGACACGGTTACCGAGCTGTCCGAGAATGTCCTCGGGAATGTCGGTCGGGCTCTGGGTGATGAAATAGATGCCGACGCCCTTGGAACGGATAAGGCGGATGACCTGCTCGATCTTGGTGGTGAGGGCCCTTGACGTACCTTCGAAGAGCATGTGGGCCTCGTCGAAGAAGAACACCAGCTTGGGAAGGTCCATATCGCCTACTTCCGGAAGGGTGCTGTACAGTTCCGACAGCAACCAGAGCAGGAAAGTGGAGTACAGTTTGGGCTGGAGCATCAGCTTGTCCGCGGCCAGGACGTTCATCACGCCCTTTCCGCCCTCGCACTGCAGGAGGTCGAAGATATCGAAGGAAGGGCGGCCGAAAAACTTGTCGGCACCCTGGGCTTCCAGGCCGAGAAGCGCCCGCTGGATAGCCCCGATGGAGGCCGCGGACACATTGCCGTACTGGGTGGTGAACTCCGCCGCATTCTGTCCCACGAAATTGAGCATTGCCCGGAGGTCTTTCACGTCATCCAGAAGCAACCCGTTGTCATCGGCGATCTTGAACACGATGTTCAACACCCCGGTCTGGGTCTCGTTGAGTTCCATCAGGCGTCCCAACAGGTCTGGTCCCATGTTGGAGACAGTGGAGCGCATGGGGTGTCCCTGCTCGCCGTATACGTCGAAAAACCGGACAGGACAACTCTGGAACTGCGGATTCTCGATACCGAACTCTGGGAGCCTTTTCTCGATGAATCCCGAAAGCCGGCCTGCCTGGCTGATGCCGGAAAGGTCGCCCTTCATGTCGGCCATGAAGCAGGGTACTCCCGCCTGGCAGAAAGTCTCTGCAAGTACCTGGAGGGTAACGGTCTTGCCGGTACCGGTGGCGCCGGCGATGAGTCCGTGACGGTTGGCCATCCTGCCGCAGATGGAAATCGGACCGTTCTCACAATGGGCTACATACAGCCCGCGCTGAGGATCAAGCATAGTCTATTGGGTTTTACGAATCTTCCAAAGATAGAAAAGAATGAGTGAAATTGCAAATGTCCCGAGTCCGATCCAAGGCGCCCAGCTTGCCGGAAGACCGAATCCGATCTGGTCTACCAGGATGAAGGTGAAGCAGACCGCCGTCATGAAAAGGACAGGAAAGAGGGTGATCCAGTACCACCGTCCAGGCTTGTTCCTCACCAGGTAGACGGTCGCGGTCCACAGCATGAAGACCGACAGGGTCTGGTTGGCCCAGCCGAAATAGCGCCAAATGACATTGAAGCCATTGGCATCCGCAATATTGTACCAGAGCAGCAGGCTGGAGGCAATGAAAAGCGGAACGGCGATGTACAGGCGCCGGCGGATGGATTTCTGTTCCAGGTGGAAGAAATCGGCAATGATCAGGCGTGCACTGCGGAAAGCGGTATCACCGCTGGTGATGGGAGCGGCCACGACTCCGAGGACGGCGAGGATACCGCCGAGCATGCCGAGCCAGCTGCGGGAAACCTTCGTCACGACGACCGGAGCCGCCGCCGTCAGGTCCGACCCGACCTCCGCCGCTCCGCCGTCAAAGAAGAACCAGGAGGACACCGCCGCCCAGATCAGCGCGACCAGCCCCTCCGTAATCATGGATCCGTAGAAAATGGGCCGGCCGAGTTTTTCGTTTTTCAGGCACCGGGCCATGAGCGGGCTCTGCGTGGCATGGAACCCGCTGATAGCCCCGCACGCAATCGTGATGAAAAGGCATGGGAATATCGGCTGGCCCGTCACACCGACGGAAGGAGCCCGGTTCGCCAGTCCGTCCCAGAATTCGGGAATGGAGGGCCACTTGAGCAGAAGGCAGACCAGCAAGGCCCCCGCCATGAACAGCAGTGCTACGGCAAAGACGGGGTAGATGCGTCCGATGATCTTGTCTATCGGCAAAAGCGTCGCTACTATATAATATATAAAGATGACAACGACCCAGACCATGATGGAGGAACGCCCTCCGTCACCTGCCATGTCGCCGAGAATGACGGCCGGACTGTACACGAACACGGCCCCGACCATCATCAGGAGAAGGATCGAAAAGACCAGCATGACGTTTTTGGTCCTCGTTCCGAGGTAGCGGCCGACAAGGTCCGGATATCCTGCGCCTCCATGACGCAGCGACAGCATGCCGGAGAAATAGTCATGGACCGCACCGGCAAAAATGCAGCCGAAAACGATCCACAGGTAGGAAGCGGGCCCGAACTTGGCTCCCATGATGGCGCCGAAAATAGGACCCGTCCCGGCAATGTTCAGGAACTGGATCATGAAGACCTTCCAGGAGGGCATGGCGATGTAATCCACGCCATCCGCCTTGGAGACGGCCGGTGTTACCCGGGTGGGGTCAGGCCCGAAGACCCGCTCCACGAACGCGCCGTATACACAATATCCGACAACAAGCGCAACAATGCTGATCAGAAACGAAAACATAGTGTCGATTTATCCGATTTGTTCAAAAAAGGAAAAATGGACCCGGCCGTACACCTTCTCCTTCTTGAAGCGGGGATGGTCGTGGAACGAGTGCTTTTCTCCGTGTTCCAGGATGAAATAGGCGCCGGGATGGAGGATATCCCTGGAAAACACCTGGTCGGGAAGGGTTTCAAGTCCCTCAAGCGCATAGGGCGGATCGGCAAAGACGATATCGAATTTCTCCCGGCAGACAGTCAGGAAATCAAACACGTTGTCCCGGACCATCGTCACATTGGAAAGCCCGAGGCGCAGCGCTTCCGTCTTGATGAAGGTAGCGTTTTCGCGCGCCATCTCCACACAGAATACCCGGGATGCCCCCCGGGAGGCGAACTCGAAGGATACCGCTCCCGTTCCGCCGAAAAGGTCCAGGACCTTGAGTCCTTCAAACTCATATTCATTGTTCAGGACATTGAACAGGCCCTCCCGGGCGAAATCCGTCGTCGGCCGGGCCTTGTACCCCGCCGGCGGAAGGACCGCCTTGCCCTTCAACCTGCCTCCGATGATTCTCATAACTGGACGACGGCCTTGAAATACCGGTACAGCGACATCTCTCCCTCCGGCGTCAGCGGAGTGCGGAAACAGACAGTGGACACCTCCGGATTAAGCTGGAGGCGTTTCAGTGCCAGGAAGAGGAAATACTCGGCCGTCGTGAAATCAGCCGCCTGGAAAACATTGGCCAGCAGGAGACTCTTCACCTGTGCAATCACCAGATGGAGCCATCCGTCCCGGTACGAAGCGATAATCTTGTTGTAATCCTCGCATTCCGGCAGGCTTTTCAAGAGGTAATACATCTCCGGAAGGACCGGTGCAGACGCGCCGGATTCCGTCAGGACCGTCTGGGAAAGGATGCGGGACAGCGATTCGTCCAGGGAATTGGAATAGACGAGGACGGCTCCCAGTTCCGGAACGGGAACATGGGAAACCGCATCGGAATCCCGGAGCACGGTCACGTCGGACAGGGCATCCCTGGGATGTGCGGGATCGAAGAAGGCTTCCGGGACCAGGGCCACCTTCGGCGTCAGCAGGGAAATGTCGACACCGCCGTACCGGCGCTGGAACTCAGGGGTCGTAAAAACCCGGTCTGCCGTTAGCCACGGGGACGAGCGGACTTCCCCGCCCTCCTGTACCTTAAAAGAATATCCACTCAAGGAAACTTGAATGGATATTCCTGAAGGGGATGGATGTCGGTAATCCATGGAGGACTACTCCCAGTTACCGGCGTTGTTGTTCGGAGCAGTCACGCTACCGACCTGAAGTCCTGTGTACCGGTTCATGTTCTCACACTCGGAATCGAGGTTGATGCGGAGCTGGTTGTCCATGCCTTTGAGAAGGGCACGCCAGGGCATGCGGGCCTCGAAGAGGGGAACCTGGACACCGGAGACCATCTTGACGATGGATTCCATCTCCACCTTCTGCCCACCGGAGAACGGAATGTAGGCGAGGGAGTCGACGCAGAAATCCGGACGGTTGTTGAACAGGGTGTCCTTCACGGCAATCGGGGTGCTGATGCTGAAAACCAGCTTTTCACCCTGGCGATAGAGGGCCAGCAACTCCTCGTTGGTGATATTCTTGTTGGCCTTCTTGATCCGGGCGGTATTGGCCACGGCAAGGGAGTCATCGTTGGAACCCACCTGCATGGTAATGTCCATCTTGCCGGTCTCGTAGAACATCTTGAGCGTGTCGATCGAGTCGGTAAAACGGTTGTTCACACCCTTGTATGCGACCTCAAGGGTACGGAGGTCCTTCAGGCGCTGGACAGCGACCTCCTGACGGCGGGCTTTCTCCTTGTTGAAATTCACCGGCTGCATGACGCTGCTGTAGATAGCGTAAACGAGAGCCACGGCCGCAATGGCAAGAAGAACCTCTGCGATGATTTTGACTGCTTTGTTCATTATTTTAGTGTTTTATAATTTTTCAAAGTTCCGACAAAGTTATAAAAATCATTTATGAAAAGCAATATATTTTGTATTTTTGCAGTGGCAAATTACGCAAATTCGGACAAAGAGGACAGCAGAACTGATGGTGATGACAGCCTTCCTACAACCGGAACTCGTCCGGCGTCTATCCGGACAGATTGACCGTGCCTCCAAGGTGACGGTCGCCGCCCATGCGCGCCCGGACGGCGATGCGCTGGGAAGTTGCGCCGCCCTGGCGGAGTACCTTACCACCTGCCGTGGGAAGGACACTGCCGCGATCCTGCCCGACACGCCACCCCGGAACCTCCGGTTCCTCCTGCCGGACGTGATTCCCTTCCTCTTCCATGATGCCGAACCGGAAAACGCCCTCCGCCGGATCCGGGAAAGCGACCTGGTCATCCTGCTGGACTGCAGCGGGTTCTCCCGTACGGAAGGACTGGAAGTCCCTTTCCGGGAATCCGGAGCCGGGAAAGTCCTCATCGACCACCATCTCAACCCCGAAACGGAGGATTTCTCCCTCGTCTTCTCCACGCCCGGAATCTCATCCGCCTCGGAGCTCCTGTACTGGATCCTCCTCGAAATGCCCGGCATGGACGGGAATCCCCGGCGGCTGCCACCCCGGTGTGCCGCCGCCCTGCTCAGCGGCATGACCACCGACACCAACAATTTCGCCAATTCCGTCTTTCCCTCCACCCTCCGCATGGCATCCCAGCTCCTGGAAGCAGGCGTAGACCGGGACGCCATCCTCACAGAACTTTACCAGCGTTCCCGCGAAAACCGGGTCCGGGCCATGGGCTATCTCCAGAATGAAGGGCTGCACATCACCCCGGAAGGAGTCGCCTATATGATTGCCACCCGGGAGATCCAGGACCGTTTCGGTCTCGAGGAAGGCGAAACGGAAGGCCTCGTCAACATTCCCCTTTCCATTGAACAGGTGCGGATGAGCATCCTCCTCAAAGAAGGCGACGGGCAGTACCGCGTATCCCTCCGCTCCAAGAAAGGGATCTCCGCCCAGCGCTGCGCCGCGGCCTGGTTCAACGGTGGAGGACACGAGAACGCATCTGGCGGCAAACTGCTCTGGCCCAGGGACATCGCCCGAAAAGAAGATGCCGCCGCCTATCTGGAAATGGTCTCCAAGGAATTCATGAAATGAAACTTCACACCCTCATAGTACATCTATTCGCCCTTGTCGCGGCTGTGCTCACCGGCTGTACCCAACAGTCGATCCAGAGCACATTCGACCGGCAGGAAACACAGATCGCCTCCTTCGTCACGGCCAGGCAGAATGCCGACGAGCATGCCACCGTCGTCTACAAGAACGGTTCGGTGCGCATCACCCTCCACGACACCCTTGCCCGGGAGGGCCTCCGCGCCGATTCCCTCGCCCTCGGAGGGACCATTTCTTTCTATTACGCCGGTTATACCCTCAGCGGAACGTCCGTATCCGCCTCCAACTTGTTTGCTACCAACCGGAAGGAAACGGCTGACGAATCCCGCTGGAGGATCACGGACACCACGGTTTTCAAGATCCAGACCACGACGCTCGACGACTCCCTCGTGGAAGGGTTGCGCTCCGGGCTCGAAGGAGTCCGGAGCCAGGATGAATGCTATATCCTGTTTTCCGGAAAATATGGATTCGGCAACCATTCACAAGGCACGATTCCTGCAAAGTCAGCCCTGGTGTACCATATTTGGGTCAACAGCATATCCAACGAATAATACGATGAACATGAACAGAATCGTCAGACATATCACTTTTTCCGTCTTTGCCGCGGCCGCCCTCTGCGGATGCGCCCGCGATCCCGAATCCGGCACGGCTGCCGACGCCCAGCGCTATTTCGAGGCATGGAAACGCATCAATTACCCGGACGCCGTCAAGAGCGGCAACGGCATTTATATCCTGGAAGACATTCCCGGAACAGGTGAGGCCTGGGACGCCTCCCTCCCCTATACTTTCGCCACCTACACCATCCGCAGTTTCACCGGATCGGTAAGTTCCAATACGGACGAGGAGATGGCCCGCCAGCTCGGGACCTATGACCCCTCTTACTACTATGGCCCCCTGGTCCTCCAGACCGGGGAGAATGTCAGTTATGCCGGCCTCGACGAAGTCTTGAAGGGCATGAAGCCCGGCGGACGGAGAACCGCCATCATCCCTTCCTGGCTGGTGACATACGACCGGTACGACACCGAGGAAGGCTATCTGTCCGTCACCCCGGAGCGGAGCGGCATCATCTACAGCATCACATACTACGGCCAGACCGCCAACCTGGTGAAATGGCAATATGATACCCTCAAGGAGTATTCCATCCGGGAATGGAACCAGGCAGACACCACGGATACCGGCATCTTCTTCGTCTCCCACAAGAAGCCCTCCTCCAAGGAAATGCCCAATGACACAACCATTTACATCAATTACACAGGACGTCTGCTGAACGGTCAGGTCTTTGACACCACCATTGCCGACACAGCCAAGGTCCACCATATCTACTCCGCCTCGAAATCGTATGCCCCGGTGTCTGTCACCCTGGCAGCCGAACCCTCCGACATCAGGCTGGGCGGGAGCTCCGTCATTACGGGCGTCCAATACGGACTGAAACTGGTCCATCCTTATGAAAAGGCCAGTTTCGCCTTCAGCACTTTCCTCGGCTACGGCGCATCCGGGTCGGGCAGCCGGGTTCCCGGCTATGCTCCCCTCCGCTTTGACGTCGAACTCGTTGATGAACCGTAAGCCATGGCCGGAAGCATCCCTACCGAACTGGGCACCAAACCCGTCAACCAGCTGATCCGCCAATACGCCGTTCCCGGCATCATCGCCATGACAGCGTCCTCCCTGTACAA
The DNA here is from genome assembly GCA_017627255.1 of Bacteroidales bacterium. Taxonomy (GTDB): domain Bacteria; phylum Bacteroidota; class Bacteroidia; order Bacteroidales; family UBA932; genus Cryptobacteroides. The sequence continues at coordinate 19,932 of JAGAHD010000155.1, forward strand.
CATGGTGGACAGCATCTACATCGGACACATCGCGGATGTAGGTTCCCTCGCAATCTCCGGACTGGCCGTCACGTTTCCCCTCATGAACATCTCTGCCGCCCTCGGCACCCTAGTGGGAGTCGGCGCGGCCACGATGATTTCCGTCCTCCTGGGACAGAAGAACTATCAGGTCGCCAACAAGGTCCTCTCCAACGAAGTCATGCTGAACATCCTGGTCGGCCTGGTTTTCACCTTTTTCACCCTGCTTTTCCTGGACCCCATCCTCCGGTTTTTCGGAGCGAGTGACAACACCCTGCCCTTCGCCAGGGACTACATGTTCATCATTGCGCTCGGGAATGTCATCACCCACCTGTATTTCGGCCTGAACAGCGTGATACGCTCCTCCGGGAACCCGAAACTGGCCATGGGGCTCACCCTGTTCACGGTGACCTCCAACGCCATCCTCGACCCAATCTTCATTTTTTCGTTCGGAATGGGGATCCGGGGGGCCGCCCTGGCTACCGTCCTGTGCCAGATGATGGCCCTGTCCTATACCCTGTGGTACTTCTCCGACGGAAAGAAGTTCCTCCACCTGCCCCGCGTCCGGAAGATCCTCCGGGTGGACTGGCGCATCGCCAAGGATTCCCTGACGATCGGCATGGGGCCCTTCCTGATGAACCTGGCAAGCTGCATCGTCGTGCTGTTCATCAACCAGCAGCTGGTCCGCTGGGGCGGTGACCTCGCTCTCGGCGCCTATGGCATCGTCAACCGGCTGACGTTCCTGTTCATCATGATCGTCATGGGCTTCAACCAGGGAATGCAGCCGATTGCCGGCTACAACTACGGGGCCCGCCAGTATGGCCGCGTACGGGAAGTCTACCTCAAGACCGCCGGCTGGGCCACCCTGGTCTGCACCCTGGGATTCATCGTTTCCGAATTCCTGTCCGGACCGGCCGTCAGCATCTTTACCAGCGACCCCGCCCTCAAGGATCTCGCCACCAGCGGAATCCGGAAGATGAACATCGTCTTCCCCATCGTGGGCTTCCAGATGGTCACCACCAACCTGTTCCAGTGCCTTGGGATGGTCCACAAGAGCATCTTCCTCTCCCTGTCCCGTCAGTTGCTGTTCCTGCTCCCCTGTGTCTACATCCTCCCCGCCCTGATGGAATCGGAGGACGGAGTCTGGTACAGTTTTCCGATCTCCGACTTTATTTCCGCCCTCATCACCGGCATCCTGGCTGTCGGACTCCTCCGCAAACTCGCCCGCCTGAAGGACGGCGACGACCCGTCCGTCCTTGGCAGCAAAATATAGTTTCCCATGAGCAACACGATCATCAACATCGGCCGGAGTTTCGGCAGCGGCGGCGGATTCGTCGCCAAGAATATCGGCGCCAAGCTCGGTATCCCGGTCTATGACAACGAACTGATTTCCAAGGCGGCCGAAGAGAGCGGCTACTCCAGGAGCCTTTTCGAAAAAGGCGAGGAAAAGCACAGTCTGTTCTCCGTGTCCAGCTTTTTTGCCTCTGGGCGCATGAGCTACAACGACAGCGGATACGTGAACGACAACATGATGTTCAAGATCCAGAGCGAAGTCATCCGGAACATCGCGGAAAAGGGCAACGCCATCATCGTCGGCCGCTGTTCCGACTACATCCTCCGCGACCTGGAGTGCCTGGATGTCTTTGTCTGCGCGCCCATGGAATTCCGCATCCAGCGCCTGGTCCAAAACGAAGGGCTGGATCCGGATGACGCCGAGGCCCTGATGCGGCGGAAGGACCGCACCCGGGAAACCTATTATAACTACTATACGTTCGGAGCCTGGGGCGTGGCATCCAACTACGACCTCTGCGTAGACAGTTCCATCCTCGGCATCGACGGAACCGCTGATTTCATCATCGATTTCGGCCGGAAGGCCGGACTGATCCACAAGTGAAAGGAGGCCTCGTCATCGCAGCCTGCGCCGGGGTGGTAACCGCCCTCTGCGCGTTTCTCCTGCACGGACAGGAGAAGACTCCCGCGTCCCCGCCCGTCGACTGGGTCGAAGACCTCAACCATACATTGACCAACGACCTGTCTTCCCTGCCCCCGATGGATGAGGCTGTGGACAGTTTCATGCGCCGCTGGTCCCTGAAAGGGATTTCCCTCAGCATCATGCGCCATGACTCTCTCCTGTATGCCCGTGGCTACGGCTACGCGGACAGGAACCAGGCCATGACGCCCGGAACGCTCCTCCGAATGGCCTCCGTGTCCAAACTGATCACGGCCGTCGGGATCATGAAACTCCAGGAGCAGGGACGCCTCTATCTGGATTCTCCCGTTTTCGGACCCTTCGGCCTGCTGCCGGAATACGACGAGGCTATCTCGGACGACAACTACTATCTCATGACGGTGGAGCACCTGCTGCGCCACCAGGGCGGATTTACCCAGCGCGGCGGAGACCCGATGTTTTCCGGGGCTGGTATCCAGCGGGAAATGGGACGGTCGACACCGCCTTCCCGCACCCAGCTGGTCCGTTACCTGGTCCGCCGCCCGCTGGCCTTCACCCCCGGAACCGACCAGGAGTATTCCAACGTCGGCTATCTCCTGTTGTCGCTGATCATCGAGAAAGTGGCCGGGGAGCCCTATGAAGAATTCATCCGGCGGGAGGTCCTCTCCCCTGCCGGGTGCGTGGATTTCCACATCGCCGGAAATTTCTATGCGGACAAGCGTCCGAACGAGACCCGGTATTACATGCATGCGGAAGCGTCCAAACCCGTTCCGGTTTTTGACGGAAGCGGACGGCAGGTGGAACGGTGCTATGGAGGAAACGACATCACAGGACTTTCCGGCGCCGGCGCATGGATCGGGTCGACGCCCGAACTGGCCCGGTTCGTCGCCACGATTGACGGCCGCCCCGACCTGAAGGACCAACTCTCCGAATTCAGTGTCTACCAGATGACCCAGCGTCTCTCCGACGAGATCTACTCGCTCGGCTGGGTGGACTGCACCAATGAAGGAGAATGGACGCGGACAGGCTCCTTCTCCGGGACCTCCGCCCTTGTCAAAGTTTATCCGGACGGAGAGTCCTGGATCCTTATCACCAACACGTCCACGTGGAAGGGTTCCCGCTTCTCCAAGGACACCGGAGCCCTCTGCCAGAACCTCCGGAGCCGCTTTTCAAGCCTCCTTCCCAGCCGTGACCTGTTCCGGAAAGAGACCGCCGACTGACGGGTCTTTCCTTTCCACATCCGGTATCAGCCTGTCCTTGTCATAACGGTGGATGTCCACCACGCCGGCGAGGATCCGGTATCCGTTTTCGGCTAGGGAATCCAGTTCGTTTTCTCCGGCATAGACTTCGACGGGAGCAATGAATGAGGTCCTGCGACGGATGTCCTCGACAATACGGTTGTCGCGGGCGATTCCGCCGGTCAGGAGGATCACATCTATCTTCCCTTCCACGGTAACGGCCAGCGAGGCGATGTACTTGGCCACATTGAGGCCGAAGGCCTGGAGCCAGACCTCGCAGGAAGCATCGCCCGCAGCGGCCCGCCTCTCCAGTTCCCGGAGGTCGTTGGTCCCGAAAAACGCCATGGCGCCGCCTTTTCCCAGCACTCTCTTCTTGACTTCCGCCTCGGTGTAGCGGCCGCTGAAACACATTTCCACCAGCGGGAATGCCGGGCAGGACCCGGCACGTTCAGGGGTGAACGGGCCGTCGCCGCCCAGTCCGTTGTTGGTATCGATCACCTCTCCGTTGCGGTGGAGGGTGACCGTGACCCCGCCGCCCATATGGGCGACGATGGCGGTGACGTCGTTGCGGTCATGGCCATGGTCCTGAAGGTATTTCCGTACGGTCGCCCGGGAATTGAGGGCATGGAAAAAGGCCCGCCGGGGGAATTCCGGCAGACCGCCGACCCGGCATTCGGGGAGCATTTCATCGGCCATCGGCGGATCGGCGACGAAGGCTCCGCAGGGAGGGGCTGTGACGCCATGCTCCTTGCGCCAGGTGTTGACGAGGCCGGCGATGTCGTCGGCAATCACCGCGCTCAGGTTGCAGGCATGGATGCCGTCCCGGCAGGACAGGAGTACCTCGCGCATGTCTTTATTCACGCGGTAGATGCCCGTAACCACCGGAGAGAACAGGCCACCCCGCGCCATGACGATGTCGATGGCGTCCAGCCCGATTCCTTCCTGGGACAGGAAAGACATGACATCGTCGCGGCGCATCGCATCCTGATCCATCACCTCTTCGTAGCGTCCGATTTCCTCCGCACTGTGGGCCAGCGTCCGGACCAGTGCCGGAACCCCGTCCACGTAATAGCCGATTTTGGTCGAAGTCGATCCAGTATTGATAGCAAGTACTCTTCCTTTCATAACGGTTTTGGGTTTTCGCAGCGCAAAGATAGTCACCCCCACATAAATTTTCACAAAAGAGTGGTCAACAAACCCGAAATGTGGTAAAATTCACCTCCCGTGGGTGAAATATGCCCTTGAAACGCGTTGAAAAGCCTGTTGATAACTTTTTGTGGAAAATTATGGAAGAAAATGGTGCAGAATGGAAGGTTTTTGCTATCTTTGCACACAGCGTGAAAGTTTTGATTGTTCAACCATTTCAGAGATCCTTTTAGCGATATGGTCAGATTCTTCGGGAAGGCCTCGGGCAAGCTGGATGACAAGGGACGCATCGTGTTCCCTGCCATCTACCGCGACGCCATGGCCCGGGGAGGAGAATCCGACATGACCCTCGTCGTCAAGAAGAGTGTCCATGGCGACTGCCTGAACCTGTTCACCCTCGAAGAGTGGTCCCGCCGTTCCGACCAGTTGCTGGAAGGGCTCGACCCTGAACTCAATCCCGATCACGCCGCGTTCTGGAGCAAGTACAACGACGGCGTCTTCTATGTCGTACCCGACGGCAAGCTGGGCCGCCTCAACATTCCTTCAGAACTGCTCGAACAGACAGGAATAACCAAGGATGTTGTGTTTGCGGGAGTCGGATACAAGATCGAAATCTGGCCGAAAGACAGACGGGAGTCCACCCTGATGGCCGACGACGAGTTCAAGAAAACCGCAACGAGACTGTCCGAAAAACGATAAGGAGGTCTCGAGAATGTCTGAATACCATATCCCTGTCATGCTTGACGAGAGCGTTTCCGCCCTCGTACAGAATCCGGATGGAATATACGCCGATGCCACTTTCGGAGGCGGTGGTCACACCGCCGGAATACTTTCACGCTTACACGATGGCGGACGCGTCATCGCCTTCGATCGTGACATAGATGCATTGGGAAACGCTCCTGATGATCCTCGGCTTACCTTGATACATAATAATTTCCGTTTTATCGAGAATTTCGCGCGGAAGGAAGGCGTCGTATTTGACGGAATCCTGGCCGACCTGGGCGTGTCGTCCCACCAATTCGACACGGCCGGACGCGGTTTTTCCTTCCGGTTCGAAGACGCTCCTCTCGATATGCGGATGAACGACCGTGGCAGGACGACGGCCGCCGACATCGTCAACACCCGCTCCGAAGAGGATCTCGAACGGATCCTGCGGCTGTACGGCGAGGTGGACGGTGCCCGCCAGGTCGCCCGGCTCATCGTCGCAGCCCGGGAGCAGGAGCCGATCCGCACGACCGGAGAACTGGACCGTGCCATCGCCCGCATCCTTCCCAAGTTCGGGGAGCACAAGGTCCTTGCCAAAGTCTACCAGGCCCTCCGCATCGAGGTCAACCAGGAAATGCGCTCCCTGGAAAAGTTCCTTGAAGGAGCGGCTGCGTCCCTCCGCGAAGGGGGCAGGCTCGTCGTCATCACCTACCATAGCCTGGAAGACCGCATGGTGAAGAATTTCATCCGGACCGGACGGGTGGACGGCCTTCAGGAGAAAGACCTCTACGGCAGGGTCACGACCCCGTTGGAAGCGGTCAACCGGAAACCGATCCTGCCCGCCGAAAGCGAAATCGCATCGAATACCCGCGCCCGCAGTGCCAAACTCCGGATCGCAGAAAAAAGGAGGGAGGAAGCATGACAGTCCGATGGAAAGAAATCTGGGTGGCTGTCCGTAACAGCCTCCGCGCCCTCCGGAAAGGAGAATTCCTCCTTTCCATCGGCGCTCATAAATACTACCTGCACATCATTTACCTGTTCATCCTGGCCTGGATCAGCATTCTTGTGAACCTTAAGGTGGACAAGACCCTGACCCGGGTCGAGGAAAACAAGGTGGACCTGAGGGACCTCGAGATCTACCATGCCGAAAAGGAAGCCGACCTGGTGAAACTGCACAGTGCCTCCACCACCCAGAAAAACCTCCGGAGACTGGGCTCCGACGTGACCATGCCGGAAAAACCGGCAACCAAGATTAATCCGTGATGACGAAGAACAGACATAGTGAGATTCAGGAGAAGATCGAGAACAGGGACCGCATCCATGTCGTGATGACGTTCCTTACTCTCGTGTTCATCGGCCTGTCCGTTGTCATCATCGGATGCATCATCCACATCCAGACCAGCTATAAGGTCGACCCGAAGGTGATCAACATTTTCCGCCCGCGGGAAGACAAATATGTGGAGGAGCCGAAGCGCGGCCGCATCCTTGCCGAAGACGGGCGTCCCCTGGCCATCACGACGCCCCTCTACGACATCTTCATCGACTGCACCGTCCGCAAGGAGGAATTCCAGCTGCTGGACGAGAAGGAGAGGGCCTACATCCAACGCCTTAAAGACAGCAACAAGCCGGCTCCGGCCCCGGAGCATCCGGGCATCCGGGCGGAAGAAGAGTGGCGCAGCAAGGCTTTCGAACTGTCGAAGCATCTGAGCGCCTTGTTCGGGGACCGGACGGCGGACCGCTATTTCAACGACATCATTACCGGACGGGAAAACGGCCGCAAGCATATGGTTATCCGCAAGAACGTGAGCCACGCAGACCTGAACCGCCTCACGACGTTCCCGCTTTTCAACGAGGGCAAGTACAAAGGCGGCCTGATCGCGGAAGAGCACGATGAACGCATCTACCCGTACGATACCCTGGCACGCCGCGTCATCGGCTACATCCGGGAAACCGGGCGCATCGGCATCGAGGGAAGCTATGACTACGAACTCCACGGCAAGGAAGGCCATGAATGGCGGCGGGTGACGGATGACCGCAAATACATCCACGACTTCGACAGCACCACGGTGCGCGCCGTGGATGGAAACGATGTCAGAACGACCCTGAATATTGATTTCCAGGACATTGCGGACCGCGCATTGAGGCGCCAGATCGCCGATGACCCGCAGATTCGCGCCGGGATCGCCGTCATCATGGAAGCTTCTACCGGAGCTATCCGCGCCATGGTCAACCTCTCCCGGGACACCATTCCGGGCAGCAAGCTTTGGGAAAGGGACAACCTGGTGCTCAAGGAGGTCGGCGAACAGGGCTCCGTCATGAAGACCGTCACCCTCCTCTCCCTTGTGGAGGACGGCTACGTCACCTCCCTGGAGGAGACCATTCCGACCAACCACGGCTTCATTGCGGGCGGCTATAACCAGGACGTCCACATCCTCGACTATGAACGGCTGACCGGCCGGAATGAGATCACGGTCAAGCACGGTTTCGAGATTTCCTCGAACTACGTGTTCACGTACCTGCCCGAGAAATACTACGGCAGCAATCCGCAGGATTTCTTCGACCATATCTACGCCTACCGCCTCGGCGAGAAATTCGCGTTCGACCTGGACGGTCTCGGCACGCCCGTCGTCAACCGGCCTGGAAGCCCGGGCTGGAGCCGCACCACCCTCGGCACGACCGCCTACGGCTACGGCATGTCGGTCACGCCGCTCCATGTGGTCACCTTCTACAATGCCATCGCCAACAAGGGGCGGATGATGAAGCCCTATCTGGTGGAAAGCATCGAGAAAGACGGCGCGGTCGTCAAGAAATACGGGCCGTCTGTCCTGAATAATATCTGTACGCGGGCGACGGCCGATACCGTGACCCGCGCCCTCCAGGCCGTCGTCAACGACGGTACCGCCACCCGCCTGAAACAGGCCAAGCTGTCCGTTGCCGGCAAGACCGGAACCGCACAGGTCGTCCTCAACGCCAAGGAACGCGCCGGCAGCAGCGATCCGTACCACGACATCCGGGGCCGGAAAAAGAACCAGGGAACGTTCGTCGGATTCTTCCCGTCGGAGGACCCGAAATACACGATCCTCGTCACGGTCTATTCCTACCTGTCCAGCCAGAGTTTCTACGGCGGTACCAAACCGGCCCTCGCCGTCCGGGAAATCGTGGACAACATCTACGCCATCGACCCGCAGTGGAGCGAATCCGTACACCGGGGCGGCGTGATGCCGCAAATGACACCGAAGACGGCGCAGGCCGCCCCCGGAAAAGTGCCGGATGTAAAAGACTTCGGCCTGATGGATGCCGTCTACGCCATCGAGAACAGCGGATATCGTTGTGTGTATGAGGGCTCCGGCCATGTGAGCCGGCAAAGCCCCGCCGCCGGAGCGGCACTCGCCCGGGGCGAAACCGTAAAACTTACACTGAAATGAAACTGAAACAAATCATACAGGATACCGGCGCCGTGGAAATCCGCGGCAGCCAGGACATAGAAATAACCGCCATCACCAGCGACTCCCGCCAAGTGGTTCCCGGCGCCCTTTTCATCGCCGTCAAGGGATTCGCCAGTGACGGGCACGCCTACATCGCCTCCGCCCTGGAAAAAGGCGCCGCCGCCGTAATTTATGAGACGGAAGGTGCCGTGGAGGACAGTGCCTCCATGGCATCACCGGCCACCTTCATCCGGGTCGGCGACAGCCGGTATGCCGTCGCCATGGCCGCCGACGCATTCTACGGTCACCCGTCCGGAAAACTGACCCTGGTCGGCATCACCGGCACCAATGGCAAGACGACGACCGTCACCCTGCTGTACCACCTGTTCATGGGACTGGGATACTCTTGCGGCCTGTTGTCCACCATCGCCAACTATGTGGGAACCAAACGGTTGGAAACCGCCAATACCACGGCCGACCCGATTACCATCAACGCCCTTCTCACCGAGATGGTGGACGCCGGATGTGCCTACTGCTTCATGGAAGTGAGCTCGATCGGAGTGGAGCAGCAGCGCGTGACCGGGCTCGAATTCAAGGCCGGTATCTTCTCCAACCTGACCCACGACCACCTGGATTACCACAAGACGTTCGCCGAATACCTCCGGTGTAAGAAGTTGTTCTTCGACAACCTGCCGGAAAACGCCTTTGCGATTGTCAACACGGACGACCGGAACGGCCTGGTCATGGTCCAGAACACCGCCGCCCGGATCGTCACCTACGCCTGCCGGCGGCCGGCGGACCACACGGCCCGCATCCTCGAGCAGAGCTTCGAAGGGATGCTGCTCCGCATCGACGGCCAGGAAGCCTGGAGCCGCCTGATCGGGGAACACAACGCCTACAACCTCCTGGCCATCTATACGACGGCGGTCTGCCTCGGCAGCGACCCGACCGAAACCCTGGTCGCCCTGTCCCGGCTGGAATCCGCCCCCGGACGGCTGGAAAACCTGCGCGGTCCCCACGGGCTTTCCGTGGTGGTGGATTATGCGCACACGCCGGACGCGATGGAAAATGTCCTGAAGACCCTCCGCGACATCGCACCTGAACGCCAGCTCACCTGCCTGTTCGGCTGCGGCGGCGACCGGGACAAAACCAAGCGTCCCGAAATGGCGCAGGCCGCGGAGAAATGGGCCGACCGGATTGTCGTCACCTCCGACAACTGCCGGACCGAAGACCCCGTCGCCATCATCGAGGACATCCGGAAAGGCCTGAGCCGGGACGGACTGGCCAAGAGCCTTTTCATTACCGACCGCCGGGAAGCCATCCGGACGGCCATCCTCACCGCCCCGGAAGGCGCTACCATCCTCCTGGCCGGAAAAGGCCATGAAGACTACCAGATCATCGGGCATGAAAAACTTCATTTTGACGAAAAAGAGATTGTGACTGAAACCTTTAAACTGATTCTTGCATGATTTACCATTTATTCCAATATTTCGAGAAACTGGGCTGGGACATCCCGGGCATGGGACTGATGCATTACCTGTCCTTCCGGGCCATCCTTGCTTCGGTCACCGCCATGCTGTTCGCCCTCATCGCCGGCAAACGGATCATCAGGCTGCTGCAGCGCCACCAGATCGGGGAGACCGTCCGTGACCTAGGTCTTCAGGGACAGATTGAGAAGAAAGGGACTCCGACAATGGGCGGGGTGATCATCATCCTGTCCATCCTCACGGGAACCCTCCTGTTCTGCGACCTGACCAACATTTATGTCATCCTCCTGCTGGTCAGTACCCTGTGGTGCGGAGCCCTCGGCTTTGCGGATGACTATATCAAGGTATTCCGCCACAACAAGGAAGGCATGTCCGAGAAAGGGAAACTCATCGCCCAGGTCGTCCTCGGCTTCATCGTGGGCCTCACCGTATGGATGAGTCCGGACATCGTCGTCCGCGAAAAAGTGGCCGATCCCTCCATCGAGGTCATCACTGAAAACGGCGAACTCGGTGTCAACACGGAAACCCAGGTCACCTCGGGACGGTACGTGGAGGAGGATGTCGTCAAAAGTACCAAGACGACCCTTCCTTTCATCAAGAACCATGAGTTCGACTACCGTTGGCTCTCCCCTTTCAAAGGAGCCTGGGGCTGGTATGCCAAATGGGCCATCTATGTCCTGATGATCGTGCTCGTAATCACGGCCTGTTCCAACGGGACGAACCTTACGGACGGACTGGACGGACTGGCGGCCGGCACCTCTGCCATCGTCGGGGTCGTCATTGGTATCCTTGCCTGGCTGTCCGGCAACCTCATTGACTCGAACTACCTGAATATCATGTATATACCAGGGACCTGTGAAATCGGCATCTTCATGTCCGCCTTCGTCGGCGCCCTCATCGGATTCCTCTGGTACAATTCCTACCCTGCCCAGGTATTCATGGGCGATACGGGCAGCCTGACCATCGGCGGAGTGATCGGCGTCGCCGCCGTCCTCATCCGCAAGGAACTGCTGCTCCCCCTGCTGTGCGGCATCTTCTTCGTGGAAAGCCTTTCCGTCCTGCTGCAGCGCAGCTACTTCAAGTTTACCCGGAAAAAGTATGGCGAAGGGCGCAGGATCTGGAGCATGACCCCGCTCCACCACCATTACCAGGACAAGAAGCAGGTCCCCGGACAGGTCCTGATTGCCAAGCCGGTTCCCCCGCACCATGAAGCGAAAATTACGGCCCGCTTCTGGATCGTGGGCATCATCCTCGCCGTATCTACCTTAGCCTTATTGAAGATCAGATAAGCATATGTCAAGAGTTGTTGTACTGGGCGGCGCCGAAAGCGGAGTGGGCGCAGCCGTTCTCGCAAAAGTTAAAGGATACGACGTTTTCCTGTCCGACAAGGGAAAGATTGCGGACCAGTATGTCTCCACCCTCAGGAAATGGGATATTCCCTTCGAGGAGGGACAGCATACCGAATCCCTCATCCTCAATGCCGATGAGGTAGTCAAGTCTCCCGGCATCCCGGGGACCGTCCCGCTGGTGCAGAAACTCCGGGCACAGGGTACCCGCATCGTATCGGAAATCGAATTCGCAGGAAGGTTCGACACCGCGAAGAAGATCTGTATCACCGGATCCAACGGCAAGACCACCACGACCTCGCTGATCTACTACCTCCTGCAGAACGCAGGGCTCAACGTCGGCCTCGGCGGCAACATCGGCAAGTCGTACGCCTATCAGGTCGCTACCGAACATTTTGATTATTATGTACTGGAAATCAGCAGCTTCCAGCTTGATGACGTGTACGATTTCAAACCCGACATCGCCATCATCACCAACATTACGCCCGACCATCTGGACCGGTACGACCACAAGATGGAAAACTACGTGGCCGCCAAGTTCAAAATCACCCAGAACCTGACCCGGGACGACTGCTTCATCTTCGATTCCGACGATGACATCACGATCGGCCATCTGGACAACATCATCCTCCGCTGCAAGATGCTTCCTTTCTCCCAGCAGAAAGAGGTCTCCCAAGGTGCCTTCCTGCGTGACGACAAGATCGTCCTCCGCTACGAACGCGAAGAGACCGACCTGTACCTGCAGGAACTGGCCCTGGGCGGCAATCACAACATCTACAACTCCATGGCAGCAGCCCTCGCCGCCAAGGCAACCGGCATCGACAATGAGGTCATCCGCAACTCGCTCGCCACGTTCCAGCCCATCGAACACCGCCTGGAGCCTGTGGTCAGCATCAAGGACGTCCTGTACATCAACGATTCCAAGGCGACCAATGTCGACTCCGCCTGGTATGCGCTCGAATGCCAGAAAAGGCCTGTCGTATGGATCGTTGGCGGGACTGACAAGGGCAACGACTACAGTGTCCTCGCCGACCTTGTAAAGGAGAAGGTGAAGGCCATCGTCTGCCTGGGCGTGGACAATGCCAAGATCCATGCCGCTTTCGAATCCACGGTCGGCAGCGACCGCATCACCGACGCCCTCTCTGCGGAGGAGGCAGTCCGGAAAGCCGCGAAATACGCCGTTCCGGGAGACGTCGTACTCCTGAGCCCGTGCTGCGCAAGCTTCGACCTGTTCAAGAACTATGAGGACCGCGGCGCCCAGTTCAAGGCGGCCGTCCGTGCCCTGTAAACACCGTCAGAGATGGCCGAGACCGAGAAAAAGAAGAAAAAGCGCAAGGAGCGCGACATCTGGAACTGGATGGAAGGGTTCAAGGGGGACAAGGTGATCCTGATCATCGCCCTCCTCCTGATGCTCATTTCCGTCATTTCCGTGTTCTCCTCCACCCCGCTCCTGGCCATTGAAAAGGGAATTGACCGCATCAGCATCATGACGTCCCAGTTGAAAGTCGTAGGACTGGGAGTCGTGGTCATCCTCCTGTTCTACGTCTTCGGACGCAGCAAGGGCTACCGGATTCTCGGGAAATACTGTTTCGCCGCCTCCCTGGCCATGCTTCTCATCCTGGTGCTGAACCTCGACCTCGGAGTGGTCCAGGCCGGTGAAATCAACGGAGCGCGCCGGATCATCAAGGTCTTCGGCAAACAGCTGCACGTCTACGAATTCGTGAAAGTGTTCATGGTGCTCTACCTTGCATGGGCGCTGGATGCCTACAAGAAAGGGAATTTCCGCCTGTCCAAGCGCCTGGCGGAGCGGTTCCCTCGCCTGGGATTCCTCGCCCGCCCCTTCTGGGAGAAGGTCATGTACATCTATGTCCCGATCGCCGTCACGACGTTCTGCATCATGATGGGCTCCAACTCCTCCGCCCTGTTCATCGCGGGGGTGATGGTCCTCATCATCCTGGTGGGCGGAATCGACGCGAAAGACATCGTCTGGATGGCGGTAGTCCTCGTTGCCGGTATCGGCCTGGTCTACGGGGCGTACAAGGCCGGTCTGATCGAAGGCCGTATCGCCACGGCCATCAGCCGCGTCACCAACGATGACGAAGCCACGATGCAGGTTCTGCTGGAAGCCCGCCCGGGATCCCGCGAGTACAACGAGGCCCGCGACGAACTCAAGCAGCCGGTAGGAGCCCTGCTCGCCATCAAGGAAGGAGGGATTTTCGGCAAGGGAATCGGCGGCAGCACCCAGAAATACACGGTCCCCGTCATTTTCGGAGACTATATGTTCAGCTTCATCATCGAGGAGACAGGCATCCTGGGAGGGATTCTCCTCATCCTGCTGCTCTTCAGCCTCCTGGCCCGCGGAACGATGATTGCCAAGGACTGCGACGAATACTTTGACAAGATTGTGGTGGTGGGGCTCACGATCCTGGTGACCGGCCAGGCCTTCATGCACATGGCCGTCAACGTCCACATGCCGCTGGTACCCCAGACCGGACAGACCCTGCCGCTGGTCAGTCACGGAACGACGTCGTTCCTGGTGTTCAGCGCCGTATTCGGCATCCTGCTTTCAATCAGCCGGCAGGCCTGGCTGAAAATGCGGCGCCGTGAGGAAGAGGCCCTTCCGATCATCGAACATCACGACGAGGTCCAGGAAGGCCTGAGCGACCTCGACATCCTGGAAACGGAAAACTTAACGGAGGAGGAATAAACATATGGATTACAAACCGATACGAGCCATCATCAGCGGAGGCGGAACGGGAGGCCACATCTTCCCGGCCATCTCTATCGCGAACAAGTTGAAGGAACTGAATCCCGAAACGGAAATCCTCTTCGTCGGCGCCGCCGGCAAAATGGAGATGGAAAAAGTGCCTGCAGCAGGATACCGCATCATCGGGCTTCCGGTCGTGGGCATGCAGCGCCAGTTGACTATCAGGAATATCGTCAACGATGTCCAAGTCCCCTTCCGTGTGGTCAGCAGCGTGGCCCGTTCCCGCAAGATCATCCGGGATTTCCGGCCTGACGTAGCCATCGGTGTCGGCGGTTACGCCAGCGCTCCCCTATTGTTCGCGGCGACCCGTATGGGCATCCCGTCCGTCATCCAGGAACAGAATGGCTTCGCCGGGCTGACCAACAAGCTCCTCGGAAAAAGGGTCCAGTCGATTTGTGTCGCCTACGAAGGGATGGAACGATTCTTCCCCGCCGACAAGATCGTGATGAGCGGCAATCCGATCCGCCGGGAAGTCAGTTTCCCCCCGACCAAGGAGATGCGTGCGGAAGCCATGGAGTTCTATGGCCTCGACCCGCAGAAAAAACATATTTTCATCGTGGGCGGAAGCCTGGGCAGCGGAACCCTCAACCGGTCCATGAAAAAATGGATCAATGACGGATGTCCCGGTGGAGACGATGTCGAGATCATCTGGCAGTGCGGCCGCTATTACAAGCAGGGCGTTGACGGATTCATGCAGGCCAAACGGGAGGTCGAAGGTCTTCCCCTCGCCCACATCCGCCACTACGATTTCATCGCCAGGATGGACCTCGCCTACGCTGCGGCCGACCTTGTCATCACCCGCAGCGGGGCCAGCACCGTATCCGAGATCTGTGCCATGGGAAAGGCCGCCGTGTTCGTTCCCTCTCCCAACGTGGCGGAGGATCACCAGACACACAACGCCATGGCCCTGGTGCGCCGCAACGCAGCCCTGCTGGTCAAAGATGCGGATGCGCCTGAAAAACTGATGGATACCGCCCTTACCCTCCTGGCGCAGCCGGAGCGCATCCGGACACTTGAGAAGAACGCACTGTCCATGGCCCTTGTCAATGCGGCCCAGGTCATCTGCGACGAAGTATACAAACTGATATGAAGAATGTCTATCTCATAGGAATCGGCGGCATCGGCATGAGCGCCCTTGCCCGCTATTTCAATTTCCGGGGCTGCCAGGTCTCGGGCTATGACCGCACCCCTTCCGAACTGACGGCCCGGCTTGAAGCGGAAGGCATCAGCGTCCACTACGAGGACAGGCCGGACCTCCTTCCGGCCGACATCGGGGATACGCTGGTCATCTATACGCCAGCCGTACCCGCTGACCTCGGCGAACTGACCGTCGCCCGGCAGAAGGGCTACCGGCTGCTCAAACGCTCCCGCACATTGGGAGAAATCGCACGTGGACAGCGTTGCATGGCCGTTTCCGGGACGCATGGAAAGACGACCACCTCCACCCTGGCTGCCCATATCTTCACGGAAAGCGGTGAAGGATGTACGGCTTTCCTCGGAGGAATTTCCCGCAACTACGGGACCAATCTCCTGATGAGCCGCACCCCGGTGGTCGTGGCGGAAGCTGATGAATTCGACCGGTCCTTCCTGCAGCTGTTCCCGGAAATCGCCGTTATCACGGCCATGGACGCCGACCATCTGGACATCTACGGTGACCACGCCCATGTCGTGGAGGCCTTCAAGACCTTCGCTTCGCAGGTCAGCGGCACTGTCATCGCCAAAAAGGGACTGGACATCACGCCGGCCGATACCCATGCGCGCATTCTTACCTACCATTATACCGATCCGGAAGCTGATTTCCATGCGGAAACGCCCGCCCGGATCCGCTCGGACATTTCATCTTTGACCTCCGCTGGCCCGGCGGCCTTCTGCAGGACGTCCGGGTAGGCGTCCCGGGCTGGGTCAACGCCGAGAACAGTATCGCTGCAGCCGCCATCGCCCTCACCTACGGGCTGGATCCGGACGCTGTCCGGAAGGCTGTCGGTACGTTCCAGGGCGTCAAACGGCGCCTGGAAGTGCACCTCAACACGCCCGGGGTCTCCTATGTCGATGACTATGCCCACCATCCGGCGGAGCTCTCCAGTGCCCTTTCCTCCCTTCGTGACATGTTCCCGGGAAGGAAAATCACGGCCGTGTTCCAGCCCCACCTCTACACCCGGACCCGGGATTTCGCGCCGGATTTCGCCCGCGCGCTGAGTGCGGCAGACAAGCTTATCCTCCTGGACATCTATCCTGCCCGGGAAGAGCCGATTCCCGGCGTCACCTCGGACCTTATTTTCCGGGATGTGACGGCGCCCCAGAAAGTGCTGCTCCCCAAGGAAGAGCTCATGGGCTATCTGGAGAAAGAGCCTGTCGACGTGCTGGTTACCTTCGGAGCCGGCAACATCGACCGCTTCATCGACCCCATCACCCGAATGCTTGAAAAAAGGATCGCCCGATGAAACCGATCGTGAAGCATACGATTCTCATTGCCATCACTGCCCTGCTGCTGGTGCTGTGGTTCGTCGGTGACCGACTGGCAGCCGACAACCGGAGGGAAATCACCTGCAAGGGGGTGGTCGCTGTCATCGCGGACAGCGCGGACCGTGCGTTTGTCAAGGCCGGAGACATCGTATCCTTCATGGAAGATTACGGAACCTATGTGGGCCTTCGACTGGACAGCGTGGACCTGCACCGGGTCGAAGCCGTCATAGACGGGAAGAGCGCCGTCAAGAAAAGCCAGGCATGGCTCACCGACGACGGATACATCCACATATCCGTCACCCAACGGGAACCCCTGGTCCGCTTCCAGCACGGTGAAACCGGTTTTTACGTGGACCGAAGCGGCTATCTGTTCCCCCTCCAGTCCGGATTCACCTCCCGCGTCCCCATCGTGGACGGGGAGATTCCCCTCCGGCAGTACAGGGGAGAACCGGAAACCGAAGCAGAAAAGGCCTGGATCGGCGCCATGACGGAACTGGTCGGGTACATGTCCGCCCAGAAAGTCTGGTCGGACAACATCAGCCAGATCACAGTTCTCAAAGGAGGCGACCTTCTCCTGGTCCCCCGCGAAGGCCGCGAGCGGTTCCTGTTCGGCCCCCCCACCGACATTGCAGCCAAGTTCGACCGCATCCGGAAATACTATGAGAGCATCGCCCCGAACTGCGATCCGGGGACTTATTCAACCGTCAACGTGAAATACGACGGACAGATCATCTGCAGGAAAAAATAAAATCAACAAGATATGGAAGAACGCTATATTGCATCCATCGACCTGGGAACATCGAAGTTCGGGCTCTGCGTAGCCCGCGTCAAGGGCAATGACGTCCAGATTGTGTATTACAAGGAGACGCCTTCGGCCGGTATCCGGGGAAGCGTCGTGGCCAATCCCATGAAAGCGTCCATCCCCCTCAAGGCAGCGATCCGGGAAGCAGAAGACGAACTGATGATCAAGATCCTGCAGGTCGTAGTGGGCATGCCCCGCAATGATGTCCGGCAGGAAACCGCCAATGGCGGCATCGTCCGTTCCAATCCCGACGAGTACATCACCGAAGAGGAAGTCGAGAATCTCAAGGCCATGGCACTGGAGTCCTATCCGCTGGACGACACCGACAGCCAGATTATGTACGGGGCCGTCGCCCAGTCTTTCTCGATTGACGACCAGATCCAGCTCGTGGAAAGCGACGTGGTCGGCACGCTGTCCAGTTCCCTGGAAGGGAATTTCAAGGTGTTCATCGGCAGCCGCCGCGCCACCACTGCCGTCGACAAGATCTTTAACAGCATGGGCATCGCAATCGCCAAGAAGTATTTCCTGCCCGACGTCGTCGCCCGCACCGTCCTCGGCGAGGAAGACCGCCAGAACGGAGTCGCCCTCGTGGACATCGGCGCCGGCGTGACATCCGTCGCCATCTACCACGGCGGAATCATGCGGTATTACGCCGCGATTCCCTTCGGAGGGAAATCCATCACCGGAGACATCCGGACCGAATGCTCCATTTCAGAAGACCTGGCCGAGAAAATCAAACTGAAATTCGGGGCCTGCATGCCCGGGAAACTGGCCTCTCTCAGTGAAAAAGTCCTCCAGATCCGTCTCACCGAGCCCTACAAGGAGGTCAGCGTCAAATACATTTCGGAAGTCATCGACGCCCGGTGCCGGGAGATCATCGACGCTGTCCTGTATTACATCCAGGAAAGCGGCCTGCAGAACAATCTGCGCAGCGGCATCGTCCTGACCGGCGGCGGCGCCAACCTCGTCAATCTCGGCAACCTGTTCAAGGAGATTTCCGGATACGAGGTGCGTACCGGCTTCCCGCGCCACCTGTTCTCCGCTTCCGTCGGATCGGGGCTGTACAATCCTTCCGCCACATCCGCTATCGGCATGGTCCTCGCAGCCAAGGACGACCGGCTGCCCGACTGTATCACCCGCCCGGAGCCGGTCTGGAAGGACCCGGAGCCTGTCGTGGAGGAAACGCCCGCGGAAGAGGAAGGGTTCTTCGTCCCGGACCCGGTCTTCGACGAGCAGGGACAGGGCACGATGTTCTCCGCGGAGGAGACGGAGGCCCCCGTCACTGAAGACGAACCGGCCGAAATGCCCGAGCAAAAGCCCAAGAAAGTGAAAACCAAGGAGAAAAAGCCCAAGGCGCCCAGGAAGAGCGGCATGTTCTGGCACAAATTCGGCCAGAATGTAAGAACCGGTTTCCTGGACCTTTATGATGAAATAACAAAAGATGAATAGCTATGGAATACGACGTTGACAAGGACATCATCCCTCGCGAGTGGATCGAGGAAAACTCCATCATCAAAGTCATCGGTGTGGGTGGAGGCGGCTGCAATGCCGTGAACTACATGTACAACCAGAAGATCAAAGGGTGCAGTTTCATCGTCTGCAACACCGATTCCCAGGCGCTCTTCAAAAGTGACGTCCCCGTAAAAATCCAGATGGGAGCCAAGGGCCTCGGCGCCGGAACCGACCCCACCGAGGGACGCAATGCCGCCCTGGAGGCCCAGGACGAGATCGCCCGCAAAGTGCTCGACAACGGGACCGAAATGCTCTTCATCACAGCCGGCATGGGCGGCGGAACGGGAACGGGAGCCTCTCCGGTCATTGCCAAGATGGCCAAGGACCGGGGCATCCTGACCGTGGCGGTCGTGACCATCCCTTTCAAGAACGAAGGCAACGAGTCGCAGTCCAAGGCGATAGACGGCATCCGGGAACTGGAAAAGAACGTGGACAGCCTGCTGATCATCAACAATGAAAAACTATATGAGTTCTTCGGTGACACCCTCGTCCAGGAGGCGTTCCCGAAGGCCGACGAAGTGCTGGCCACCGCCGTCCGGGGCATCATCGAGGTGATTACCAAGCCCGGCTATATCAACGTGGACTTCAAGGATGTTTCGAAGATGATGCGTTCGTCCGGCATGGCGTTGATGGGGACGGGTGTCGGCTCCGGCAACAACCGCCTCGAAGAAGCCGTCAAAGGCGCATTCGAGAGCCCGCTCCTGAATGATTTCGACCTGATGACTGCCAAGAACGTGCTGATCAACATCACCTCCGGCAACAACGAACGGGGCATCAAGATGAAAGAGCTCGAGACCATCGACAAAATGATCAGCGAGTATACCGGCAACGCCAACCGGTTCAAGAAAGGCCTCATCTGGGATGACGATCCCGAAATCGGCGACGAAGTCCGCATCACGGCCATCGTCACGGGGTTTGACATGGGGAAGCTCGGAGACATCACCGACGTGAATCTCGGAAACCTTGTCGTCATCGACTCCGATTTCCAGTGGGAGACGGCCCATCGGGGCGAGGAAGTGCCCCTGCCCGACGTCACGCCCAGCATCAAGGTCGGATTCAACAGTTCCGAGAGCATCCGACGGTACAACTTCACCTCCGACACCAAGCCCTGCCTGTGCGTGGAGCCCGGCGAGAGCATCAGCGCCCTGGAAGCCATTCCGGCCATCCGCCGCGCCCATTCGGAGAAAAAGTAGTATCTTTGCAGCATGGAAAGAAGAACACGTGTCCGGTTTGCCCCGTCTCCTACCGGGCCGCTCCACATGGGCGGTGTCAGGACGGCGCTGTATAACTATCTGTATGCCAAACAGCATGGCGGTGATTTCATCCTTCGGATCGAAGACACCGACTCCAACCGGTTCGTTCCCGGTGCGGAACAGTATATCATCGAGGCCCTCCGCTGGTGCGGAATCCTGCCCGACGAAGGCGTCGATGCCGAAGGCCATATCGTGGAGACACCTTCTCCGAAGCATCCCCACGCCCCTTACCGTCAGAGCCAGCGCCGGGCCCTGTACCGCGACTATGCCGAACAGCTGGTCGAGGCGGGCTGGGCCTACTATGCCTTCGACTCTGCGGAAGAGCTCTCCGGACGCCGGAGTGCGGCGGAAGCCGCCGGACAGACGTTCATCTACAATGCTGTCACCCGCCGGGAACTCCGCAACTCACTGACCCTTCCGGAAAGCGAGGTCCGCTCGCTGCTGGAGACCACCACGGACTGGACCATCCGGTTCAAGATGCCCGAGGGACGGATCGTCAAGATGGACGACCTCATCCGGGGTCACATCGAAGTCAACACGGATACGCTGGATGACAAGGTGCTCTGGAAAAGGGCGGACGAACTGCCTACCTACCACCTCGCCAACATCGTCGATGACCATCTGATGGAAATTTCGGAAGTCATCCGCGGCGAGGAGTGGCTCCCTTCCCTGCCGCTCCACTACCTCCTGTACGAGGCATTCGGCTGGACCGATACCATGCCCCGCTTCGCTCATCTGTCCCTGCTTCTCAAGCCGGACGGAAAAGGAAAACTTTCCAAGCGCGATGGCGACCGCCTCGGTTTTCCGGTCTTCCCCCTGCAGTGGGTCAACGCCGAAGGAGAAGTGTCCCGGGGATACCGGGAAGACGGCTATTTCCCGGAGGCCTTCGTCAACATGCTTGCCTTCCTGGGCTGGAATCCGGGCGACGACACCGAACTCTATACCCTCGACGAACTGGTCCCTGTCTTCTCGTTGGAAAGAGTCATCCGGTCCGGAGCCCGTTTCAACGCGGAAAAAGCCAAGTGGTACAATAAGGAGTATCTCCGCATGAAACCCACGGATGAACTGGTCCGGCTCTTCGTCCCGGTCCTCGAATCCCACGGCATGCAGATCGTGGACTGCCCGGTCTGCGCCCTGACCGCCGGATCCGAACTTTCACCGGCCGGATACGATTTCAAGAACCACATTTTTACGGAAGACTATGTCCGACGCGTGGTGGAACTGGTCCGGGAGAGGGCCACGTTCGTCGCTGACATGTGGACCGTCGCCTCCTGCCTGTTCGTCTCACCCGAGGAATACGAGGCTTTCGGGATCAAGGCAGGCGCTGCCGTCGCGGAAAAGCCCGCGGACCCGCGCCGCGCCGCCGATCCCCGCGCCAAGGTGTTTGACGACACCCTTACGGCTCCTTTCCTGGCGAAGGATGTCGACAAATTCTGGAAGCCGGAGCATTACGAGAACACCTTCGAAGTCTGCCAATACATCACCGGCGCCGAATTCGGCTTCGACGACCTCGAGCCTTACCGCGGGACGCTTGAAACCGAGGCATTGGAAAAAGCCCTGGAGGATTACATCAAGATGCGGGAGTATCCGATGGGAAAGGTCATGAACGCTCTCCGGCTTGCCCTCACGGGCAGCGCCAGCGGACTGGGCATCGCCGCGATTCTCTCGCTCATCGGACGCCGGGAATTCGCCCGCCGCATGACCTATGCAGCAGAAAGGCTCGGAAGAATCTGATCTTAACCTTCCGGATCTGCCAATAACGCAAGGACGTCTTCCAGCGGGAGGGCGTCCTTGATGGTATAATCGCCCGTCCGCGTCCGTACCAGGCTGTCAAGATGGGCTCCGGTACCAAGCGCTTCGCCGAGATCGCGGGCGAAGGCCCGGATATAGGTTCCTTTGGAACAGACGATACGGATATCCGCATGGGGAAGGCGGAGGGACGAGGTGTCGGCCACATGGATCCTGCCGGACGCGTTTCCGGCCCCTTCTGCAAAAGGCCTGGACGGAGGGGTATCGTCCCCGCTCCGAAAACCCAGAAGATCCAACGCGTGCACGGTAATGCGGCTTTTGTGAAGGATTTCCAGGGCTGCCGCATCAAAATCGGAAGCCACAGTCCCCTTCTGGGCCTGCCGGTACAGTTTCCTGGCCATCTCATAAGCCCGGACACCGTCTACGGACTTGGCGCTGAAAAGAGGGGCTACCTGTTCCTGCTCGCCCACGAATGACGGGAGTACCGACCGGAGGGCGGCTTCCGTCACATGGTCGTACGGGAAGGTCCGATCCACCTCCTTCTCCAGGTCATAGGAAGGAGTCGTGGCACCGAAACTGATACCGGCAACATACTCCTTGTCATGGTCCTGCAATTCCTGCGCCCGCTTGCAGGCCGGGCCGATGCACACCAGCAGGACCCCGGTCGCCAGCGGGTCCAGCGTTCCCGCATGTCCCACCTTGAGGTTTTTCTTCCGGAAATGCCGGATGGCCGCATACTTCACCTTCCGGATCACGTCGGCCGAGGTCCAGCGATAAGGCTTGTCAACAGGAAGGACAATTCCTTCCGGATAGTCGGAGATATCCCGGCTCAGCATGGCATCTTGTCGATCCGCCGCTGGTGACGCCCGCCTTCAAAGTCGGTTTCCAGCCACGTCCGGACAATATGGGAAGCCATCCGGTAAGAGATGAAACGAGCCGGCAGTACCAGGACGTTGGCGTTGTTGTGGGCCTTCACCAGGCGTCCAACCTCGCTGGACCAGGCCAGGCCTGCCCGGATGCCCTGATGCTTGTTCAGAGTAATGGCCATGCCGTTTCCGGTTCCGCAGAGGGCGATGCCCAGTTCCACCTCGCCGCCCTCGACCGCACGGGCCAGGGCATGGGCGAAATCAGGATAGTCACAGCTGACCTCCGTGTCCGTTCCGTAATTGACGACTTCGATGCCGCGTGAGCGCAGCATCTTCATGAGTTTGTTCTTGTAGGCCACGCCTGCGTGGTCATTGCAAATACCGATCTTCATTGTTTAAGATTCTTCAGGGGTTCCTCCTTCAATCACTGTCAGCACAAGGCCGGGCATCTTCAGCAGACGGGCCCGCTTGATGACTTTGGCGGTAGACGTACTGGTATAGGAAGTGCCCGCGATTACCGCATCCGAAGCATCCCGGAATTCCATATGGACGCTCTTGAGGGTGCCTGTCGGCAGCGGAAGATAGAAATGGCGTGTGTTCTTCGGCTCGGAAGGCGAAGTAAAATTGATGGTCACCGTACTCGAGCCGTCCTTCATGACGGCAACCGGCTCGTCCGCATCCAGGTCGACGTCGAAATCGCCGGTCACCTGCCGGTCAAACGTCACGACAAGATGGGTCGCCTTCACGGGGACATTCTTGTAGCGGATCCGCATCAGTCCTCCCACATGCCTGAAAGGCAGGGCGTCATTCTCCAGGGTGGCCACCATGACAGGACAGGAATCCGTCGTATCGGCAGGATACGTGTAGGTATCGGGGTAATGGACCGTCAGCGTCCGACCGGAAAGGACATGTTCACCCGAAGGGTACACAGCCACACCGTCTGCCTCTTCCCCTTCCGGAAGGATACCGGCGAAGGATGCTGTCTTCATCCCAGCTCCGTCCGAAAGGGCGAAAGGAACGAAGGTGCCGCCCGAGGAATGGACATCGATCTGGTCCCAGTCATTCCATACGAAAGCACCGGCGTCACTGATATTGGACCGCGTCTCAACCGCATCCATATTCTCGCCAATGGGTTCAAACTGGGCGGAAAACCGCGTTTCAGCCGGCTGACGGCCGGTTTTGTCACATGCGACCGCAAGACATCCTGCCGCGATCAGCATCCAAAAAAGTCTTTTCATCATTCTATTGCTTTTTTGCATATTTCCACCGCTTCCCGGTCAGGACGGCAGGAAAGGCGGTAACAGGGCACATTCATGGCAATCCGCTCGATGGTCGGAATCAGCAGGGACATGATGGCGGAATTCCACCGGATGGTGGATACGGCCGCAATCACGCTCGCATACGCCTGCAGCGCCTCCAGACGGACTATCCGGTTCTCCGGAGCCTGCTCCAGCCTGACCATTGCGCCGACAGGCGCATCTACATTCCGGTAGCACAAGGTCTTCCCGCTCCAGGGCGAACCGAACACACGGGCTTCTCCGTCCACGAAACGGATCACCGGATTATCATCGTTCATCAGGTCCGATTCCGGAACAAATTCATGCCAGAGGCGGCTGTGGGTACTCTTTCCGGTACCGCTCACGCCGAAAAACAGGTTCCCTTTCCCCCGGTAACGGGTCACCGAGGAATGCAGCAGGAGTGTTTCCTTCCCGGCCGTCGCGAATGTATACTGGATCATCAGGGACGTGTTCAGTTGGAACATCGTCGAATGTCCACCGAAGCCCTGGCAGGGGTAGTAATCTCCGCACGTATAATCCTCATTCATCACGAAATAGCCGGACCGGACCTCTCGGGAAACAAAATACTCATACAAGGTATGTCCGCCGTGGAGATATCCGTAATAGTATGGAGCGATCTCGTCCACCGCCGTCACCCGCTGCCACTCAGGACGGGATGCCTCCAGGCTGGGAGGCACTTCCGCATGGACAGTCAACGTAAAGAGCGGTGATCCGTCTTCCACCTCGAACGGGGCATACTGCTCAAAATCCAGGGAATGGCGGAACCGGTCTTTCTCCTCAGCCGACAACGCCCTCCAACGCTCCCTGTCCATGGACTCCTTTCCCATCAGGCTGTCATTGATGGCATATTGCTCCATCCGGTCGGCAGGCACGGAAACCACTCCGACATCCTCGCCCCGGGCCAACTGTGACACCCGCTCCGCCTGCAGCGGAGTCAGGGGACGGAATGTCCACGGCTGCTCCAGCACCACGGCCACGAAGTGGCCTCCTATCCGATATAATCGTCGCTCAGCATTCATAACATACAAAGATGCGGAAATTCTTTGGATTTTTGGTTATATTTGTACACTTTATCTAGCCGCATCATGAAAAAAGAATACCTTTCTCCTGCATTGAGGGCCCTTGATATCCGCTTTGAGGCCGCCTTCCTGCAGGCATCGGGCACCGACCGTGCCGATGACGGATATGACAGCGGAGTCGATCTCGGAGAACTTCAGTAGCCATGAAAAAGTTGTTGATTCCGGCCTTCGCGGCCATTCTCGTCCTCGCCGGATGCCAGAAGAAAGAGACCGGTCTGTCCAATGGCCCGGGGACCTTCGTTTTCACGAGCGAAAAGCCCGCGCTCTCCGGAACCCGTACCGCATGGAACGGAACATCCGTCGAGTGGTCCAAGGGCGACGCCATCAGCATGGCCTACACCGTAGATGACGCCTGGGCAGGTCCCGGCAAACTGTATGTGTCGGACCCTCTGGAGGAAGACTGTGAAACGGCGCATTTCAGCGTCCCTTCCGCCTTTTCCGGATCCGGAGAAGGAGTTCACCGCTTCTATGCCGTCTACCCTGCCCAGACGACCCAGTCTTTTGAGAATGCGCCGCAAATCGACATCACGCTTCCCCAGCGGCAGACCCCTTCCGCCCAATCGTTCGATCCGGCGGCGGAGTTGATGACCGCACGCTCCCGCGATACCTACGAACACCGTCCGGAAGGAGCCGTCCCCCTCAGATGGACCCGGCTTACGGCCCACGGTGACATCACCCTGAAAAACCTGGATTCCGAGAGCGGGGAAACCCTGGAGAGCATTTCCTTCCAGGCCCAAAAGGGGGCCAACCTCGCCGGCAAGTTCCGGATTGACCTCACGGATGCACAGAACGTGCAGCCGATCGCCACGACTACGGCCAAGAACAAGATTACCGTCCTCCCGGACCATCTCAGCCTCAGAAACGGGCAGGTCCGCCTGTGGATCAGCATCATGCCCGTCACTATCACCCAGCTGACCGTGACGGTTGAAACCGACCGGGCCACCTACACCAAGACCTTCACGGGAATCAGCAAGACCTTTGTACAGAATGCCCGCAACATACTGGAAATCAGCATGAATGGAGCCTCCAAAAAAGAGGCGGCGAGTGTGACGACGGGAGGCGCCTCCGACATCACGACCGCCGAAGCGACCCTCGCCGCGACATACACCGGTGATGCTTCCTACGGCGGATTCGAATACGGCTTGACGTCCTCGCTCGGCCAGGACATCCAGGCGGACCTCACCGGAAACGGCAGCTTCACCGCGCGGATCGACAACCTCGGCGACGGCAAGACCTATTATTACCGCGCCTACATCGCCGTCCTGGAAGGATCCAGTTACGTCTATTATTACGGCGACACGAAGACCTTCACCACGAAGGCCGCTTCTTCCACCGTGTCCGTTCCGAAATGGTTCGAGCTTCCTGCGATGAAGGTCAAGGCAAGTGGCTCCTATCTGGTCAACAAGAGCAACTCCACGCAGTATTTTGCCTGGCACTATGCCCCTGACCTTTACCAATCCGGCAGACTTGCCCGGAACTATACCGTCTGTTTCAGCAGCGAGTATCATTGCCCGATGTGGGTGGCGGCTCCCCGCCACAGCAGTTACACCGGATCGTCCGGACGTACCGATGCCTATCAGGCAGACCCGGACATTCCGTCCGGCATCCAGTATTCCAGCAAATCCACAGGCGGCGGATGCAACAAGGGGCACATGCTCGGTTCTGCCGAAA
>JAGAHD010000156.1 GCA_017627255.1 Bacteroidales bacterium
CCGGCTTTGCGCTGCAGGAAACGTGATACCCCTGCAGGACATCGGCAAGACAAGGTGGAGAACGCAGGGGACCTTGTCGGGATGTCCGGGTGTCACAACTTTGCAGCGTAAAAGGGAGATGTCACCTGACCGAAGCGGAAGAGGCAAGCATACTGAGCACACTCCCCTTCCGGTCTGTCGGCAGACGATTTCAGCATCTTGGAACTGGACCGGCTATTCAAAAAACAAGACTCCAAAGATCCCTCCAGAGATCCGCAGAGATTATATCCGAGGCCAAGATGCATTAAAGAAATACCATATCGGTCAAAAACGCTTCAGCGAAATGACGAAGGCTGCCGGTGTTACAAAGATACGTACGAAGGGAAACTACGTCTGGTACAAGAAGTCTGAACTGGACACTTTATTCTTTATGATAAATGCCAGAATATGAAGGCGAGTTCAACGACATCCAAAGTGTCAAAAATTGGAATTTACTTGAACGGATTCTTCTTCGCTTTCGGCTTAGGAAGAGCCGTAATCGTGACTTTGATGAGCAACGTCAAGTACTCCCTGTCATCCACATTTTTGATATAGAAATAGTCCTTCGCCCCGTCGTAGGGTGTTTACCATTTTGCCAACGGGCATAACGATTAATCACGGGAGTACGCTCCGTCACGTCGTCATAGAACGACAGTACGGACTATCAGTCAGGGATGCCTTTTGCATTATCATCATGAACTCACCAATTGATATATCTATTTAAGGGCTGAGCATTTAATAAGGCCAAGGCCTGCTATTGTTTCAATTTCGCCTTTAGCCGCTGGCGGGCCTTGGTGACGGATGCGGGCGAGATGCCCAGCAGGACGGCCTGCTCGGATACGGAGAACTGCAGGTGAGAAAGGATGTATGTACGGATGTCACCTTTTGTGAGTCCCTTTACGTGATTTACAGCTTTTCTGTTTTCCAGATTTCACGAAGCCGGGGAATGTTTTCCAAATCAAAGGCATTGCGCAAGGACAGATGTCCGTGCGTCAACAACCATCTGCCGTCAGTTTTGCGAAATATCAGAGACATGTTCCAGGAGAGGAACAATACCTCTTCTCCTTTGTCGTCTGTCTTGAATGTAGTGAAGTTGAATACGAGAAGGACTTCATTTTCGCTGAGTACACGGGCGGTTTCCTTATGATACTCCTGCCGGACGACACCTGTGGGCTGACCTCCGGGCATAATCCGCTTGAAGTGTTCGCAAACGGCCTACCGCCCATGCAGGAATTTGTTCGCGAGCGGGTCGACATAGGTGACATCTTCCGCCAAGGCTTCCATATAGCCGTTAGGGTCACCACAGCTCCATCGTCACTGGATTTGCTGTTCAAAGTCAATCAGGGTTTCAATCTCTTTTTGTGTCATAACTGTAAGGTATTTAATGATTTAACATTGCTCAACCTTCGGCTTCATCAACGCATCCATCGCTTTCTCCATCCGGGGATACATGGCTACATAATGTGAGCCTGGATTCATTTCAAAGATTACCTCGATACCTTTTTCACGAAGTATCCGGATCGTTTCCAAAGTTCTTTCTTCCACTGTGGCGACGCGAGGGTCGGAGGTGTGCTTTTCCTGGTCACCGAGAGACAGATAGAATCTTTCCACCGGAGCCAGGGACGCGCCGGAGAGCCATTCAACGAAGTTATCATACCAAAGGGATTGAATTAAAGTCCGTTTAACTCGCTGATTATCAAATATGAGTGTAAAATCAAATGGCCAAACGCACAACGGATGCACAACAGAAAACCTCGCACTGAATCTGTGTGTTCGTGCGAGGTCTGATGGGTGAAATCCCGTTGTGCAAATATGGGAAATGTTGTGCGAATTTCCAAATCCAGCACCAAGAAAAACCCGCCGGAATCTCTCGACTCCGACGGGCGCTTGGTTTAGGTTTGGCCTTGCGGCCGGTGGACTAGTCACCGTCTCCGTCGGTGGCAGCAGCCCAGGTGCAGTCCGCCAGCATGACGCCCGACTTCTCGCCGGTGCTGGAGTTGACGAAGTAGTAGCGGAAGAAGATCTTCGGGGCCGCAGCGCTGGGGGCGCCGTGCTTGGCCACGTAGTCGGCACGGATGTCGATGGCGGCTGCGGTGGGTTCCTCGACCATCTTGATCTGGGAAGCCTTGCTGTGAGCACGGCTCACACCGTTGGACTGACCTTCGGTAGCCTCGATGACCAGGAAGATACCGCCGTTGTCGGCGAGGGCCTGGTTGAGCTTGAAGGTGAAGGTGTCACCCTGGCA
>JAGAHD010000157.1 GCA_017627255.1 Bacteroidales bacterium
AAGGGAAGTCGGATTCACGGATAGCTCCGGATCCGGAGTCTTGGTGCAGGCGGCCGTCACGACGGCTGCAGCTGCCAGGGCGAAAAGGATTCTTTTCATAGTTAAAAACTAAAACCTATTGTTAATGAATAATATATTGCTGGTTTTCCATTGAACAGCCACAGGCCGCGTCCCGACAGGTCGCCGAACACCGATACCGGAGATCCGGCGAGGGCGCGTTCCGCCCGGAGAGAGACGCCCGCTCCCGCTGATGACCGGCTCCAGCGGTCGAACATGTCTCCGTAAAAGGCATCCAGGGCCGGAAGCAACGTTTCCCGGGGAAGGGAAAGGTTTCCCCCGAACGCCTGGACATAATGCGCCTGCAAGACTCCGCGAAGGAGCCAGGCCCCTTTCCGCTCCGTACGGGCGGCACTGGCGGAAAGATCCATTCCATCCAGGCCCAGGGAACGGGCCGGATACTGGCAGGAGGCAGAAAAATGCCGGTAGGAAACGTCTCCTTCGACCGCCCAGTCCTTCCATTCCACCGCTCCGGAAACGCCTGCCGATGCCTCCAGGGACTGGTACATCGAAAACCGGATCAGGGTCATCATGTGGCCGGAACTACCGTTGTCGATGACATCCTCGATGCCTTGCCGCCCTTGAACCGAAGCATGCAGCCCACCCTGCCAGGAAACGGTTTTCCGGCGGGCCACATACCCCGCCCTCACGTTCCCCGTTCGGGTAAGGAGTTCGGTATAGGGCGCTTCGTTCTGGGAGGGAAGGTGGTGGATTACATCAAACAAATCGCAGGAAAGGGCAGCCCGCCACCCCTCTGTCCGCTCCGGGAAGAAATCCAGGGCTACGGAGCCTCCGTTTCCCGCATAGCGCGTCGTCGTGTACACGGAGGTGCTGGCGAAGCGGGTATACTGGCTTCCGAGCCCCGTCAGGTGGAAGACGACCGTGTTCGCCCCCCGCTGGTTGTAAAACTCCACGTTCTGGCTCTGGCTGTACCGGCGGTAGGAAGCCGACGCGTCCAGGCGGTATCCCGGCAGGATCCGGAGACCGGCGGTAGCGGTCACGGACAGGTCCGAAACGATGTTGCGCGGACGCGGGTCGATGTTCCGGTATTCGTGAAGGGCCCGGTAGGCCCCTGTCACGCCGTAATGGAACCAGCCCTTCCGCGAGGAATATCCACCGGAGAAAGCATATTGCTCTTTCCGGAGGTTTCCACCCACGGAATCGGCCAGGATGTACGGAAACACCGTCAGGAAATCAGAAGACGTGTTCCAACGGACATTCCGCTTGAGGCCGTTGATATATTCCACGGTCCCGGTCACGGCGGACAGGGTGTCCAGCCGGACAAGGGTCCGGATATCGACCTGGCCTTCGTCATGACCGTCCCCTTCCTGCGGCAGGAGGGCCGATCCCTCCCGGCGGCCGTCCCAGCGGACGGCGGCGGACGTATAGCTCCGGTAGGGGCCGAACAGGCCGGCAGCGGCGCTCCGCTGCGGGACGGCTGCCTTCAGGACCGGAGAAAGCCGTTCCGCACTCTTGTCCAAAACGGAGACGGTATCCTCGGGCGCCAGTGCGCAAAAGAGCGATATGAGGGCGGTAAGAATCATTTCAACAGGATCAGGTTCAAGGAAAGTGTCTGGTTGTCTTCCAGCAGGTTGACAGCCGTCAGGGGCGTGTTCCAGGCCGTAAACCGAACACGGGCGTGGGATCCGTCCTGAAACAGAGCCTCCCCGTCGAACCCGATTTGGTAAACACCTTTCTTCACCCGCAGCGAAGCCACGTTGTTGACAAAAACCGGATACGCATAGTTGATGCCCGTATTCAGGTTGCGGAACAGATTGCCGGGCAGGGACGGATCGACCGTCAGGGAGACAATGTTCCTTCCATCCGGCAGGACAGCCTGCAGGGAAACCTGGCAGAAGAGGTTCTCTTCCACGTCCTTGGCGCACCCGCAGCACAGGAGTGCGACAGTAATGATGGCGAGCATCCGTTTCATAGCCTGAAGGACAGTTCCATCCCGAAATACGGCGTGGAGGAGCGCCGTTTCAGGACATCATTGACGGTATAGTCCGGAGCCAGGGTAAACAGCCTGTTCACGAAAAGGGAACAGGACACCTGGTCATGGTAAAGCTTTTTCATTACTTTCAGATTCACGTTCATCAGGAACGGGATCCGGCGGTACTCCAGCAGGGAAGACGAAAACTGCCGCACCATCTGGTGGAGCACGCCATCCGCATCGGAAGCCTCCGTAAAGGCGTGACGCACAAGGGTTTTATCCAGATAAGCCACCGGCATGGAGTCATCGGCCGCGGACTGCTGGCCGGTGAACCAGGTGCACTGGAAGGCGGTCGAAAAAATCAGCCCCAGGCGTGGTACCTGCGTATCGAACAGGAAATTCGTGTTCAGGGACTCGTACAGCATGCCGTCGTTTTTCTCATAAATGCCGATGTAGGGATAGGGCTCCCCGTTGACAATCACGCTCGGCCGGTAATATTCCGGCTGGCTGTTCATGTATTCGGTCCTGAACCAGGCTCCGTTCACCGTCAGGCGCGTGTTGACCACAGGAAGGCGCCGCGTGGCGAGGGTGTATTCAACGCCTTTTTTCAGGGTCCGGCTGCCGTTGGTGGACAGGCCGTAAGCGACCAGGTTGGTGTCCAGGACATAAGGGAGGTTTTCCAGCGAGGGCGGGCCAGCAAGAGCCTGTTTGTCAATGGCATTCTCGTCATAATCCTTGGCGATGACCGTCGTGTATTCCGAGCCGTTGCGGAATCCGGAGGTCATGTCTTCGATGAAGAAGTCGACGGAAGCGCTCCAGCCGTTCCAGCTGGCATCGGCACCGATTTCCCATTTGAGGTTCCGGGCTGCGTCCAGCGCCCGGTTCGTCGGATCGATCGTGTAGACGAGGACATTGATCCGGCGGAGTTCCTTCTCGACTGGCCAGTAATTGAGCTGCTGGCGGTCGCCCCAGAGGCGGTCCGGGAACAGCATGTCCATGGTCGGGAATTTCGTATGCATGCCCACACCTCCGTAGAGGCCGGCCTCCAGACGGTACCCAAGGGGAAAGCGCTCCGGAAACGACAGGCGCAGGTTGGCCCGCGGGTCCAGGTAGGGTTTGCCGTTGACCGTGTATCCGCTTCCCGCACCGAGGAGGGAGGAGAGCCGGACACCGGCCATCCATTCCAGGGCAAACGCTCCCAACGGGACGCGGGCGTTCTCTTCGGCAAACAGGGAAAGCTGATGTTCGGCCGGAATGTCGCTATAGGCCCGTGGACGGGTGGACATGGACGTGGACAGGGGGCGCTGCACATCGAAAACCGACCCCTGGCCATAATTCTTGTCCACGGTCCATTCTGCCCCGGCCTTGAAATCGTGGATACCGGCATGGAATCGGGCCACAGCGTTGAGATAGGCGTACAGCGGCCGCCCGTCCACCTGAAGGGTGGCTTCGTACCGGGCGGGGATCATGACCACGTCGGACTCTCCGGGATCCCGGGAGATGGAAAGCGGAGTCTCAGAGGACAGGATGACGTTTTTCCAGCGGTCGATCAAGTCACGTTCATAGCTCAGCGACCCGGTTACCGCCACACTCCTAAGCCAACCCTCCCGGTCCTTGGGAGAGAAGGTG
>JAGAHD010000158.1 GCA_017627255.1 Bacteroidales bacterium
CCTCTTTGCCGCCGGAACGGACTGGGTGACGACCGGTATCGGGCGTTCCCTCACGGCCATCCCGGGACATTTCGGATTCGCCGTCATCATGGGTTACTTCTTCTCCCTGAATCACTTCGACCGCTATCGTTCACCGGGCGCGGCCTGGAAGATGTGGCTGTATCCGGTTCTGGCCCATGGCATCTATGACACCGTGGCCATGATGGCCGAAGTGACCCCGCAGCTGAGCGGCGTCATTACGATCGCCATCCTGCTGTTCTGCTTCCAGATGGTCAAATGGGCCCGGGAAAGCATGCGGAACCATCTCATCGCCGACTCTTCCGATGCGACCACCGGAGGCGGGATCGACGAGCAGTAGGGACTTACGGTTTCTTTACCAGCACCAGCTCTTTTCCGTAGGCTTTGTTGACTGCCCGCACGAACGTGCGGTAGCTGTCATATTGTTCCGCTGGTTCGTGAAAGCGCTTGAGGCGGAATTCATGAATGAGGGTGACGCCCCCTTCATCCTGGCTGACAATGGCTTTGAAGGCACCCCACTCGGAGTCCGTCTCAACCGGTGCGGGAAGAGATTCCAGGGAATAGCCTTCCGGCAGGTGGAAATGGATTTCATCCCGCAGGGTAAAGACTGATCCGTTGACGATTTCGTTCTGCCTCGTCCCTCTCTGAACGGTCAGCGCGTTGTTGAAAGGTGTCGCAGGCAGGAAGAGACGGTCTTTCCCGGTTGTGGCGTACTGTCGGGTGTCAAACGAATAGTCTATTTCCATCCGAGGGCAGAAACGGGATCCGTCGTAGTCGCGGAAGTTGTCCATTATGCCGGTGACTTTCAGGTCCTGCGGCTGGATTTTCAAGCCCTGCGTCAATCCGGAAAGGCGGTCTTCGGATGACCACTCCCGGAAGTCAAGCCAACCTTCCGTGTAATCCAGGTACAATTCCTTCCGGATATCTATATGGGCCGATCCGTCTTCCCGGAGGTCGATGTCGATATGATGGATTCTCCGGCTCAGGGAGTCGGGATAGACGGGAACCCGGACGGGTGCGCCCCCTTCCGGTGTGACCAGGACGACATCGTGACCGGCCACATCCTTATGCCGGTAGCCCAGTGGGACAGAAGGGTTGGTACACTCCACCCAGAGGGTGTCCTGTCTTTCTGGAAGAGGAACGCAGAGCATGACGTGGTTCATCTGTCCGATGCCGGAGTAATCCTTCAGGAACCGGGCCCGGTCCGTATTGACCAAGGTGTAATCCGCATGGATGCCGACGGCTTCCAGCATGGCCTGCAGATAGTTGCTGAGCCCTTTGCAGTCGCCGAATCCGCTTTTGTGGACCTGGGCGGCTGGGAACGGCTTGTAACCGCCGATGCCTAGCTGGATGCTCACATAGCGGGTGTGTTCGCGAAGGAAATCGTACAGGATCCGCACTCTTTCGAGGTCCGTTCCTGCCGATGCGGTCATCTGGCGGACCTGTGCGACGACATCGTCAGGAAGACCCCCGATCCCTTCCTTGAGACCGAAGCACCATCGACCTACGTCTTCCCAGCTGCCCTGGCTGCCCTTGACGCCGGCATAGGTAAAATCGACGGGGGATGCCGACAGGTTGGGAACGACCGTCCGCCAGGAGGGCATCATGGATTCTTCTGTAAAACCTTCGAATACAGGAACTTCCCAATGATATACGTCTGTCTTCCCGGTTTCTTCCTTGCGGACCTCGCCGACTTTCTGCGCATAATGGGAGATGGTAGTCCCTGCAGGTACGGTCAGATGGTAAGACGCCTTCTCCAGCCTGACTTTTTCGCCGGTCACGGGAACAAAGGACGGGAAGGAGGCGATTCCTTTCCGGAAAGTCATGGTATATTCGTAGGTGACGGTATAAGGATAGGCGACGGAGGGTACATATCCGACGATAAAACCATCTTCTGCGAGACCGGAGGCGATGGATACCATCTGCAGGTCGTCCTTCTTCACCTTAAGCGGCTTGGCTCCGGACCGCTCGACGGTCCCTTTGAATGCAGAGAGGCTGCGGAACTGGTCCGTATATTCATGGAAGACGGCTTCCTGTTCGCCCGCCTTGTCGTTTACGAGAACACTCCGCCGGACCGTAAAGGATCCCGAGACGGGAGAGTCCATCGTGAAGGTCTCGACATCCTCCAGAATGACGGCATGGTATTTCTCCTGGGCGCAAAGGAAGGATCCCGTCAGGAGAAGCGGAAGGATCAGGCGGTATCTCATTGTTTTTTCAGGACGATGATACTGTTTTCGATGCCTACGGCCGCTTCCCAGAAAGCGCGGAGGTCCGGATACTCAGAAGGAAGGACCAGGTACCTGTCCAGGATGAAACGGTAGGCGATGGATATCTTGTTCCCGATCACTCTGCACTGGAAAATGATGTTCCCGTTCACAGGCGGGCAGGACAGGGTCTGGTTCTGTGGAAGTTCCTCGACGACATATCCTTCGGGAATGTCCAAGAGGAAACTGTAGGAAACATTGATCGGATAGGGAAAGTCCACCGGGATTTCCCTGCTTTCTTTCCGGAAGGCACCGCTTCCGTGGAACTTTTTCAGGAAAGGATGGATATAGACCATCTCTCCGATGCTCTGGTCTTTTGTGAAGGTGTAATCCAACTCTGCCATCGGGCCGAAGCCTTTTTTGAATTCGAGGCTTTCGATTTGGATCTCCTCGTCATTCTCGATGTCTTCGATGAAAGCTTCTTCCGTGTCGAACCGGTTGTACTGGGCTTTCAAGGCATAAACGTTTTCTCCAAGCGTCTGGACTTTGGCAGTTCCTTCCAGCGTACCGTCTTCCGTCAATCGGACCGACACGGTATGGGCAGTCCGGCTGCGGGTCAGTTGGGAAAGGTTCACCCATTCGCCCCTGCCGTCTAAGTGGATCAGGCGGGCTTCCTCGACCAGGAACAAGGGATTCAGGATATTCAGTCCGCCTTCATCCCGGGAGGCGTCCATGAACCAGGACTTGCTGCCGTCGGGATTGAGGATACGGAGGATGTACGTATCGAAGGCATTCATCGTGATGTGGAAATCGAGGAGGTGGCCATTTGCCCGGGACCGGACCATGACGGGTTCCGCTACAAACCCCAGGGAATTCAAAATGCTGGCCGTCAGCGCATTGATGTCTGCGTCGGAGCCGGAGCCCTTCTTGAGTACATCCTTGGCGGAGTCCGGGACCAGGCGGCTGGTTTTGTCCCATTTCACTTTTTCCGACACCCAGTTGCGGACGGCCGTGATGCGGGTTTCCTCATCATCCACCCCTTTCAGGACCGCGGTCAATTCCTCGGTATTCCGGAACCTGGCCTTGCATTCCCGGAGAATGTCGGATTCGGCAATTGCCTTGTCCACATCCTGCCAGGTCGTGTTGAAATCCCGGTAAACGGCACCGGGAATCGACACACCAGACATGTCATACAGGACCTGGCCCCGGTACTGTTCCGGACAGAAACTGTAGGACTCTTCCCGGAGCGCAGGGACATCGATGGCCTTGTATAGGTCCCGGTGCACTTGATAGGTCACCGCATCGCCGCCCCCGAGGTGGATCGATCCCTGGGAATTGTCCTGGCTGTAAACCGTCCGGACCGCCCCCTGCTGCGTGCGGTTCATCCGGAAATACTCGGCATATCCCACGTCAATATCCATCTCGTTGATCGGAATTTCCTGCTGATACTCGATGTTGTCGATATTCCAGAACTGTGGGGAAGTGAACTCATAGGAAACTTCGATGACCGAACCGACTTTCACGTTCTCGGCCGTGAAAGACAGACGGCGGGCGGAGTCGGAAAACTTTTCGTCAAACTGGTACTTCCTGTTCATCTTCGTCTTGACGATCTTACCGTCCTCGCGGTTGTACGTCTCTACCTTAACCTTGGAAAAGGATTCCTGCAAGTTGTTGGTATGGGTATAGATGAAGCTGTAGTCGGCATACTCCTTGCCTGCTTCCTTGAGGATTTTGATGCGTTCGTGGACATGGATGATCTGGACAATCTCCAGTTTTGGGTCAAAAACAAGGTCCAGTTTGTAATCCCGATACAGAACGACGGCGACGGCCGATGTATCCGGTTCATAGACGGTCATGTCGATTTCCCGGTCCGAGACGGAACCGAATCTGTGGTTGACAGGAATAGTCTGTGCGCCGGCTGCGTTGGCCAGGGACAGCGCAGCCACGAGTGTGAGGACGAATCTTCTCATAACATTAGAAATCAAGGTCCAAGGACACGTTGATTACAAAGTTATGATTATTTTTTAAATGTGTCAAGCGCCAGAATCCGTCGATGCGTAAAACCCTGAAAATGTTGGCGATCCCTACGCCGGCCTCCACATAGGGCTTGCCCAGCGACCCCATCCCGTCCAGGAGGCGGTAAGGGGCGTTCTGGCGGTTCTGTTCCGAGATGGTCCCCCAGGCGGCGCGGACCGTGAAGACCTCCCGCAGGTCCAGCAGGCGGACGAGGGGAATCTTCCCGAGGAGGAAACCATTCAGGTTGTGTTCGTAGAAGCCCGTCACCCAGCGGTCGGAGGCAAACTCATAATAGTTCATGCAGGAGAAGGCCGACCGGTCCATGAAATAGGTCTGGTTGCCCTCATGGAGTTTCAGCAAGGGGTAGGGAACACTGCCCAGAATGGCGCCGCCGTTCAGGTGCAGC
>JAGAHD010000159.1 GCA_017627255.1 Bacteroidales bacterium
AGGATCAAACTCTTCATTGTATATTCTTATTCTACTTAGCTCGATCCCTAGCTGTTCCTTTAAAGAAATGACGCTCGTTTCTTGGAATTACCCCCAATAAAAGAGGGCATTCCGGTACTTGCTTGTACTTTTTAGTCTTTCAGTATTGTCAATGAACCTATCAAAACCCGTTCGTTTCAAACGGGACTGCAAAGGTAGAAACTTTTTTTGAACCGCCAAAATTTTTTTGAAATTTTTCGTAACTTTGTGGCATGAAAAACAACAAAGCTTCCTTGGGACAGATTTTCGCGGTCTTTGCCAAGATCGGAGCATTTACCATCGGCGGAGGATATGCCATGATTCCGATCATCCAGGACGAGATGTCCCGCCGCGGATGGATTTCCGAAGATGAACTGCCCGACATCGTGGCACTCTCCCAGTCCGCTCCTGGCGTAATGGCCGTCAATATTTCCATTTTCGCCGGATACAAGCTCCGGGGCGTCAAAGGCAGCATCGCGGCCACTCTCGGTTCCGTCATGCCCTCCTTCTGCATCATCCTTGCCATCGCCATGCTCTTCACCTCTTTCAAGGACAATCCCTGGGTCGTGAAGGCGTTCAAGGGC
The DNA here is from genome assembly GCA_017627255.1 of Bacteroidales bacterium. Taxonomy (GTDB): domain Bacteria; phylum Bacteroidota; class Bacteroidia; order Bacteroidales; family UBA932; genus Cryptobacteroides. The sequence continues at coordinate 603 of JAGAHD010000159.1, forward strand.
ATCCGCCCGGTAGTCATCGCCCTGATTGCCGTTCCGATGATCAGGATGGCCCGGAAAAACTGCAAGGCCTGGTGGTCCTGGGCCATCGCCGTCGGCGCGCTCCTTTCCGTCGCCTTCCTGAACGTCTCCCCCATCTATATCCTCCTCTGCGTGATCGTCGTGGCTTTCGGCATCACCTGGTTCAAAGAAAACCGCGCAAGATGGACACCCTGATCTTGTTTCTCCAGCTTTTCGGGACCTTTTTCCTGATCGGCGCCTTCACCTTCGGGGGTGGCTACGCCATGCTGTCCCTCATCCAGGGCCAAGTCGTGACCGCCCACCAGTGGATCTCCGAAAGCACCTTTACCGATATCGTCGCCATTTCCCAGATGACCCCGGGGCCGATCGGCATCAATACGGCCACCTACGTGGGTTATGACGTGGTTTCCAAAGCCACAGGAAGCCATTTTCTTGGCATCTGCGGTTCCGCGACGGCCACCCTCGCCCTCGTCATCCCCTCCTTCATCCTGGTCCTTCTGATCGTCCGGTTCTATACCCAGTTCCGCAGCAACCGGCTTTTCGAAGGCGTCATGAGCGGCCTCCGACCGGCCGTCGTGGGCCTCATCGGTGCCGCAGCCATCATCCTCATCGTCCGGACCGTCTGGGACGGCGCAGTTCCGTCCTTCTCCATCGTCGAGGAAAACTTCCCCGATTGGAAGAGCTGGGTGCTGCTGGCCGCTGCTTTTGCCGCTGCTTTCTGGGGAGAATCAACCCTATCCTCGTCATTCTGGGCGGCGCCGTGATGGGACTGTTGATTTATTGATTAACTTTGCCTGACAACTATATTTTGATATGAAACGCCATTTCTTATCCCTCCTCGCGCTCGTTCTCGCCGTGGCTTGCTCCCCGGAAAAACAGCCGCAGCCTTTCAGTGTCATTCCGATGCCGAACGATGTCACGCTCTCTGAAGGATCCTTCAACATCGCCGGGGCCCTGGTCACCCTGGACGAGAAGCTGGACGAAGCCTCCGCAAAAGCGGTGAAAGGCTTTGTCCAGACCTTGAAGACCGTCACGGGCAGTTCCATGAACGGGAAAGGAGGCGACGGTACCGTCCATTTCGGTCTCAATCCGAACCTGGGTGTCGAAGAGTACTACCTCCAGGTCCGCACCGACGGAGTAACCGTGGAAGCATCCGCTTTCGGAGGCTTCTTCTATGCCATCCAGACCCTCAAGCAGATGCTTCCGGCCGAAGTGTACGGCGGTGAGAAGGTCCGGGCCGACTGGCTCCTTCCCTGCGTCACCATCCTGGATGCGCCGCGGTTCGACTACCGGGGTATCCACATGGATCCGTGCCGCCATTTCTGGAGCGTCGAGGAGACCAAACGGTACATCGACATTGCCGCCGTCTACAAGCTCAACCGGCTTCACTGGCATCTGACCGAGGACCAGGGCTGGCGCATGGAAATCAAGAAATATCCCCGCCTGACCGAGGTCGGCGCCTGGCGCAACGGCACCATGGTCGGCCGCGACTGGGATTCCAATGACGGAATCCGTTACGGCGGTTTCTACACCCAGGAAGAGCTCCGCGACATCGTGGCCTATGCCGCCGAAAGGAATATCACCATCATCCCGGAAGTCGACCTTCCCGGCCACATGGTCGCCGCCCTGGCCGCCTATCCTGAACTCGGCTGCACCGGTGGTCCGTATGAGGTCTGGACCCGCTGGGGAGTGGCCAAGGACATCCTTTGCGCCGGCAATGAACAGATCTTCACGTTCCTGGAGGACGTCCTGAACGAAGTGATGGACATCTTCCCGTCCGAATACATCCACATCGGCGGAGACGAGTGTTTCAACGGAGATGCCGAACCCGACCGTCCGGATCCGTGGGACGTCTGTCCCAAATGCCGCGCCAAAATGCGCCAGCTTGGCATCAAACCCGGTCCCCGGGCCAAGCACTACCTCCAGAACTATGTAACCGCCCGGGTCCAGAAGATCATCAACGACCGCGGCCGCAAGGTCATCGGGTGGGATGAGATTCTGGAAGGCGACCTCGCTCCCGGAGCGACCATCATGTCCTGGCGCGGCACCGCCGGCGGCATCCAGGCCGCCCGGAAGGGATTCGACGTGGTGATGACCCCGAACAGCCACATGTATATCGACTATTACCAGAGCCGCGAATACGACAAGGAGCCCCTGGCCATCGGCGGCTACATCCCCGTGTCCCGCGTGTATGAATATGAGCCGTACGAAGGCATGGAACCCGGTACAGAAGACCATATCCTCGGCGTCCAGGCCAATCTGTGGACCGAATACATCCCGACGCCGGAACAGCTCGAATACATGTTGCTCCCGCGCCTGTGCGCCCTTTCCGAGGTCCAGTGGTGCCAGGCGGAGCGCAAGGATTTCACCCGCTTCGACGCTTCGCTCGACCACACGTTCCGGATGCTCGACGTCATGGGCTATACCTACGCCAAACACATGCGCGGTATCATCGGAATGCCGGGGCATGAACAGCCGGCCCGGTCGGAAGAGGAACTGGAAGCCTTCCTGAAAGAGAATCCCCTGCGCTGATTACCGCGACACCTCGCGGTAACGGCCGCGCAGCAGCATCCAGCAGCCTCCCGCATATCCTGCCAGCAGCAGGGTATTGAGCGCCAGGCGTCCCCAGTGGACGCCCGCACCTGGAATCAGACGGGAAACGCCCAGCGACGCCGCATAGAAGACACCCATCAGCACGAAAATCAGCAGCAACCGGCCCCACTTATAAGGGATCGGATAGTATTTGGCCCCCAGGACGGCGCTGATCACGAACATGACCGTATAGCTGGCCAGATGGCCGAACGCCGAAGCCCAGTACGAGTATTGCGGCATGAAGACAATGTTCACGACGGCCGTCACGGCCAGCCCGGCCAGGGTAATCCAGATCGCCATCCGGGTCCGGCCGGAAAGCTTGTACCACATCGAGACATTGAACAGCATGCCCAGCAGCATGTAGCTCAGCAGCATGACCGGAACGACGCCGATTCCCACACGGAAATCGCGTCCCAGGAACAGGGAGATGATATCGATGTAGAAGATGACCCCGAGGAACACCAGGCCGCAGAAAGCCGTGAAATATTCCATGACGACGGCATACAGTTCCTTGGAGCCCTTGTCCCGGGCCCGCTGGAAGAAAAAGGGTTCGGCCGCATAGCGGAACATCTGGATGAACAGGTTCATGATCACCGCCAGCTTCACCGCCGCCTGGTACACACCCAGGGAGGCCCGCCAGGCCTCGGAATTGACATCGAAATACCGGAACAGGATCCGGTCCAGGAAATCGTTGGCCACCCCCGGAAGCGCCGCCACCATCAAAGGCAGGGAGTACACCATCAGACGCTTCAGCAGGCTTCCGTCAAAGGAGAACCGGAACCGGATGATTTCCGGCAGGAAAACCGCCAGGCACAGCACACAGCTCACCAGGATAGCGAAAACCGGATACGTAAAATCCGGAACGGGAGAGACCAGGCCGGAAAGCACGTTGTGCGGATGCGCCGCTGCAAAAGCGGGATACCAGAAGAAAAGTGCCAGGTTGGAAAGGGTCTCCGTCAGGATTTTCGCGGTCTTGATGACGGCGAATTTCACCGCCTTGTGTTCCTGCCGCAGCTTGGCGAACAAGATGGCGGTCACGCTGTCACAGAACAGGATACCGCCCATATAGCTGACCATGCAACTGTACCCTTCATAGCCGAGTGCCGTGGAAATCTGCCCCGAAAATGCAATCATGCAGGAGAGGAAGGCCGCATTAAGGGCGAAAACCGCCAGAAGGGCATTGCTGTACACCTTGGCCGGGTCCTCCCCTTCCTTGTTGGCAAACCGGAAACAGCCCGTCTCAAGGCCCAATACCAGAACAACCTGAAGGATAGCGATATAGGCCAGGAATTCCGTCACCACACCATACTGCACCTGGGTCAGCATGCGCGTATAGATGGGAACGAACAGGAAATTCAACACCCGGGCCAGGATGGAACTGAGGCCGTAGATGGCGGTCTCGCCCGCCAATTGTTTCAACGGATTTGCCATAGTAACCGCAAAATTAGTTATTTTTGCAGAAAATAAGGAAAGCATGAAGAAGATTCTGTATTTCAGCCTGGCACTCCTCGCCCTTGCAGGGTGCAACAGCGCCGCCCGGAAAGCCGCAGCGGAAGCAGCCGCCGAGCAGGCCCGCCTCGATTCCCTCGCCGCCGCTGAAGAGGCGGCAGCCGCCAAGGCCAAGGCCAACAAGGCCGCCGCCCAGCTCTCCCAACTGCCCCAGGAACCGGTTTTCGACATAGCTACCAGCATGGGGACCATCAAGGTCAAGCTCTACAAGGATACGCCTAAGCACCGCGACAATTTTGCCAAACTGGCCATCTCGGGCTACTATGACGGCCTGTTGTTCCACCGTGTCATCAACGGGTTCATGATCCAGGGCGGAGACCCCTACTCACGTGACACTTCCAAGGTCGACCTGCTCGGCCAGGGAGGTCCCGATTACACCATCCCCGCCGAGATGCGAGACGGGGAAGGCGCTCCCCTCCACCGCCACAAGAAGGGCGCCCTCGCGGCTGCGCGCCGGGGCGACCAGGCCAATCCCTATAAGGAGTCTTCCGGTTCCCAGTTCTATCTGGTCCAGAATGCGGACGCGTGCATTCATCTGGATGGGGAATACACAGTCTTCGGGGAAACGGTCGCCGGTCTCAACGTCATTGACCGGATCGCCGCCGTGGAGACGGACCGGAGAGACCGGCCGGAGAATGACGTGAAGATTCTTTCCATCCGCCCCGATGCTGCCATGAACAAGCTCGCCCGTGAAGCGGAAGAAGCCGAAAAACTGGAGCAGGCGGAGCAACAATCAGCCAACGCTCCCGAAAACAAGGAAAAAGAACCTGAAAAATAACATTTATAACTTGCAAAACGCTATTTTGGCACAGATTTCGCAATAGATTTTACCGAATAGTTTTTTCATAGGTTAAGTTTTAGGTTAGAATTGCGAACGGTCCTTGCTGGGAAGCACGGACCGTTCAACTTTTATGGAAAAACGAAAGGGCTTCCTGCCGGAAGCCCTTCGAAGTAGAAATCAGAAGGAAACGAATGTACTCCAGTTTCGATTCGACTTGGCGTCAGATGCCAAGTCCGATGGCAGATTCGCGAAGAACGAGAATCCTGTATAATTCTCGACTTCACTGACGCTGCAGACATATCCCTGCCACGCCGTCTGCGCATAGCTGGAGCTGGAACTGTGCGGCATCCAGACGGCAACGGCCTTGGCCGACGTGATCTTTGTACCGCTCCGTTTGACCTTGAGAAGCACCTTCCAGAAATAATTCGGAACAGGAACTTTCGAAGGAGTGATACCGGACTTTCCCGTCAGATATGAAATTGACTCATTGCCTCCCACTTTCCGGAAAGCGGCGCCGGTGACCACATATACCGTATCGGTACTGGAGGTCAGGTCGCGAACCGCCTGCTCGAGGTTACTCCACATGGGGCTGTTGAAGCCGTTCTGGTTCTGGGGCGTCTGGTTGGTGAGGTAATAGGTCTGGTTGCGCATCGTCGCGTTACATTTCCGGTCGGCAGCCGGGAGCAGGTGGCCGCGGGAGTAGGTAGCGTTCCCGTAGTTCGTCCCGTAACTGTTCGACTTCACATCGATCTGGACGGATTCAGACAGGCCGGGCGTGTAACTCCACGAAGTACCGGATGCCGAACCCTCGATATGGTTCGCCGTCAGGGGATAGGCCGTCCAGAGGGCGGTGTACATCGTCTTGTCGTAATGGAACGAGTAATTCCGCGACTTGCCGCTCCCAAAGGAGGCGTTGTAGTAATTGCTGCCCGTTGTCATGGCCGGAAGTTCAAGCCATCCGGCGGCAACCGTAGTCTCCGAAGAGGATCCGGTCCGGAACGAACGGACATCGCCGTAGAAATACTTTTCGTTGTTGACGATGACATACGCCCGGTAGTAATACGTAGTATTCTCTTCCAGGCTGGAAAGCGTCGCTGAGAAGGATCCGGACGTAGATGTGTACGTCTTGTCGACGGCCGCATCCCGGTCCAGATTATTATGGGACGTGCCCCACTCGAATCCCGATCCGGTGGGTGCTGCGCTCGCACCTGTAAAGGAAGCGGACAGGGTTGCCCCTGTCGCGCTTACATTAGAGGTGGAGCCCGTCGTTACTGTGGCGGTCAGGCCCCCGGGGGTTCCGCCCCCGGATTCACTTCATTTATAAGAATAAGTGATATTGTAAACCTTGACTCCCCTATTGATATTGGTTACACTGACTGTCAGGACCTTACCAGTAGCAGTTTCTGAAGCTTCGATGGTAACATCATTTATTCCATCCAACGAACCGGAACCCACTTCAGTCTCCCCAACTTCCAGCAACACATCACCTGCAGTATTGCTGAAGCCACCGAACTTTGCACTGAAAGCCGTAATCTCGGCATCGTTAGGAAGCGTAGTAGAGAATGTGATACTCGTCGCAGGCTTGCTGCCAGAACCGACCTGATAATACGCAGCATTGGCAGTAAAAGAAGTTGTCCCTTCGGTAGTCACAGTCCAAGTATTACCCAGGTCGTCAGTTCCGGTTACAGATGCCGCATTAATCTTGGTGTCATTTAAACCGAAAGAAATAGTGCCTGTCACTTCCTCACCGGTATTACCATCGGTAACACCGTTCAAAGAATACAGGTAACCATCTTGTGAAATTTCAGGTGTTCCATTGTACATCTTTACCTTTCCACACAGAATCACCTCGTCACCGACAGCAATATTTGTCTGTCCCGTCGTCCATGCGACATTGCCGAGATACAGGATACGATAAGCTTCAAACTGAGGACTCGTTGCCAAGCCATCATCCGAAATGTAGAAGGTCGCATTTCCATAAGAGCCATAGGTTCCCTTATCCGGAATCTGCGAAATAGTGCCTATAATGTAAATATAATCATCACTTGTTGCGGTACCAAGCGATTCCGTAAACTCAATGGCTGCGGCTACATTATAAGGCGACGCAAGGGTGCCGTCTCCGCTCGGTTCAATGGTCTGCTCGTCTTCCACGACCCAGGAATACGGATACAGCGTCAGCGCAAGCTGTCCGCCAGTATAACAGGAGAAAATGACGCTGCCGATATTGAAACGCATGACATTACGGTTCGTCGATTTCTCGGCTACAATCGAATACGTCCCATCGGATTCGGCGGAAACAGCCCAATAATAGTCGGCCGTCTTCGTGGCAGGATTAGCAGCCTTCAAATGATTACCGGACGAAGACGCCGCATAGAAATAATTGCCTTTCGAGTCGGAAATGGTATACATCCCGGCATATTCTCCTTCGGAAACTTTTTCGAAATGCATCTTGATTGCGTCAACCTCCGTTGTGGCGATTTCTTCTTTTTCCGCATCGAATTTCACGGGAATAGCCGCTGTATTATTGCCACCTGCATATGCCTTCATGGCATAGGTGATGCCGTCACTCGTTCCGGTAATAACCCAGTCACCCGTAAAATCAGTATCCACAACCTCTTCGCCGCAGCCTTCCATATTGACACCGAACTTGGTGAACTTGCCCGTGGTGAACTTGACCGGGCCGAAGGTCTTAGAGTAAGTATACTGGTCCGTCTTGGCAACAACGGTAAGTTCCACGCCTTCATTCGGCATAGCAACGAAATACACCGGGAACTCTCCGTCGGAACCGACAACAGCATTGTCATACGTGAGGACAATTTCCTTGTTCTGACCAGTCATCGAGCCTTTGCTATAATCGTAATAACCCGTAACATTCGTCGTGGAAGAGATTGTGACCTTGCTGACCGTCTCGCCCTCCACCAGGTTCTTCAGGGTCATCATGGCGACCACAGCCTTACGTCCGAACGTAACCGCCAGATTCTCCGCTTCCGATACGGTAACATCTTCAGCGACCAGGACATCTGCATTCGGATCAAAACTGTCCGCTGCAGGGGCCTGGCTGGGATTCACTTTCGGTTTTCTGTTCGTTGCGCCTTCATTTCCCGTCCAGGCACCGGCCACAGCGGCCCGGAGAGTGGCGTTTTCTTCAACGGTAGCTGTGATGGTAAGCACCTTGTTGTCAGCAGAGATGGAAACGGTACGGTCTGCAATTTCAGTCAGGGTTTCCGTCACTTTATCCCCTTCCGTTGTCGTCGTAACCTGGAAGAGTTTCAAGTTCGCCTGGTCTTCCTCCGTCCAATAGTACGAAGCCTTGTCTCCCACGACAACGGAGGTCTTGGTCTCGTCACCAGCCTTCTGGGCGGTAAGGGTGACCGTCACGAGGTTCTTCTCCGGAGCATTGATTCCCGTCTCTTTCTGGCAGGAAGCAAGGGAAAGGGCGGCGAGGGCCGCCAAACCGAGATACAATGATTTCTTCATGGTTGAGTCCTCCCCGTTAAAAATCCTTCTGATCATCAATTTCCTCATCCGGAATAGTGCCGGGGCTCATAATGCTCTCCTCAAATTTTACGACGAGAAGTTCGGCTTCGGGAGCCGCATAGATTGATTTTTTAGTCATAACGTTATGTGTTTTAGTTTGTTGTATATAACTATGTGCGAGAGTGACAGATGCAGGCATCTTCTTCACCCACAGTTTGCAAATTTAAAGAAAACCGATCGGTTTTCCAATTAATTAAAAGAAAAACGGAATAAACTTTTTTCTTGGGACTTGCTAAGTGCCGTCCAACATGACATCCGAACTGTTCCCTGCCACGGAAAGTACCAGCCTGCAGGGCAGAAGGCGAAACGGCTGTTTTTCATGACAGAAAGGCAGGATACGGACAAATCATGGAAATTCGGCCCCGGTTTTGTATCTTTGCATGACAAAGACATACGCTGGAGACAGCGGCCGTCCCGTACCTCTGACAGGCACTGTTTCCGCTTTAGAAAACGACATATGACTATCACGACTGAAAGAAAACAGGTGCCGGTCCTGCTTCTCACCGGCTATCTCGGAAGCGGCAAGACAACCCTTCTGAACCGTATCCTCGCCAACCGGAAAGGCATCAAGTTCGCCGTTGTCGTGAACGATATCGGCGAGGTGAACATCGACGCCGACCTCATCGAGAAAGACGGGATCGTCGGCAAGACGGACGACAGCCTCGTTGCCCTGCAGAACGGCTGCATCTGCTGCACGCTGAAAATGGACCTCGTGGCCCAGCTCGGAGAACTGACTGCTTCCCGCAAGTTCGACTATATCGTCATCGAAGCCAGCGGCATCTGTGAACCCGCCCCAATCGCCCAGACAATCAGCACCATGCCCGCCCTTGCGCCCCAGTTCGTCCGCGAGGCGGTCCCCTACCTGGACTGCATTGTAACCGTGGTGGACGCCCTCCGTATGAAGGACGAGTTCGAAGGCGGCGACGCCCTCGGCAAGGAGGACATCGGCGAAGACGACCTTGAGCGCCTTGTCATCGAGCAGATCGAGTTCTGCAACATCGTCCTGCTGAACAAGGCGGACGAGGTGACGCCCGAAGAACTCGGCAAACTGCGCGGCATCATCTCCAGCATCAATCCCAAGGCCCGCATCCTTCCGTGCAATTACGGTGACGTCGACCTGGATGAGATCATCTATACCGGGATGTTCGACTTTGACGCCGTGGCGACTTCCGCCGCGTGGATCGCGGCCATCGAAGGCGAAGACGAGGAAGAAGAAGCGGAAGGCGAAGCCCTGGAATACGGGATCGACACTTTCGTCTACTGCCGCCGTCCGGCCCTCGACCTCAACAAGTTCGACCGTTTCGTCGCCAAAGCCTGGCCCAAGAACGTGATCCGCGCCAAAGGCCTCTGCTACTTCTCGGACGATATCGACAAATGCTATCTGTTCGAGCAGGCAGGCCGCCAGAAGAGCATCCGCGATGCGGGCCTCTGGTTCGCCACCATGCCGGACGACGAACTCCAGGAAATGATGGCGCGCGACCGCAAGCTCCGTCAGGACTGGGATCCCGAATATGGAGACCGCATGCAGAAGATCGTCTTCATCGGCCAGCACCTCGACAAAGAAGGACTCGCCCGCATGATGGACGACTGCCTTGCGGAATAGCGATTCCTTCGCTCCGCACGGAATGACAAAACCGCTCCGGAAAACCGGGGCGGTTCTATTGTCTAAGCCGTCATCAGACGGCAGAACGGAGGCCGTGTCCGTCAGGACTTATAGGCCGAGGGTATTAGGAGGCAGCGCCCTCTCCTAGTCGGAGAGGGAGAAGCGCTTGAAGCAAAGAACCTTCGCCTCCTTGTCAGCAGCGGCAAGGGCGGCCTTGACGGTCTCCTTGTTGTCGCTGAGCTGATACTCCTGTTCTTCGAGGGTGTTCTCCTTGAGGAACTTGGCGACGCGGCCCTTCGCGATATTCTCGATCATCTGGGCCGGGAGGGACGCAGCCTTCTCGGCGCCGACGGTAGCGATGATCTCGCGGGCCTGGGCAGCCTGCTCAGGAGTCAGCCAACCCTTGGCGGTGTTGGACTCGATATGGTCCTCGCTGTCCACATGGGCCGGGTTGATGCCCACCTTCTTAAGGGCGGCGTCAATGGCCTTCTGGACCATCTCATCCTTCGTCTTCTGGATGGCGACGGTGCGCTCGGACTCGAGCACCTCAGCGGGAACGGAACCCTCATCGACGGCGACCGGGTTCATGGAAGCGACCTGCATGGCGATACCGCGGGCGATAGCGGCAGGAACTTCCTTGTTGAAAGCGACGATGGCGCCGAGCTTGCCGTTGAAATGAACATACTCGGACACGAACGGAGCCTCAACTGCTGCATAGTAAGCAAGCACATGCTTCTCACCGGTCTTGCCGGCCTGGTTCGTGATGTCCTCGTCGATGGAATAACCGTCAGCGAGTTTCACGGCTTTCAGGCCTTCGGCATCGGCGGGGAAAGCGGCGATGGCGGCATCGGCGATAGAATTGGCAAGAGCCTTGAAATCAGGCGTAGCGGCGACGAAGTCCGTCTCGCAGCCGAGGCAGACGAGGACAGCCTTGCCTCCCTCGATACGGGAGAGGACGGCACCCTGGGTGGTCTCGTTGTCACCGCGCTTGGAGAGGGTGGATTTACCCTTCTCGCGGAGGATTTCGACGGCACGCTTGAAATCGCCGTCAGCCTCGGTAAGGGCCTTCTTGCAGTCCATCATACCGGCGCTGGTCATGTCACGCAGCTTCTTGATATCTGCTAATGCGATAGCCATAATGTTCTTTCTTTTAACGGGTTAAATTACTCAGCAGCGGGAGCTTCCTCCTCAACTTCTACCTTTGCGCTACGGCGCGGACGGAGTTTCTTGCCAGGAGCGGCCGATTCCTGGGCCGGCTCGGCAGCAGCTTCCTTCTCCTTCTCGAGCTTGCGCTCGTCAAGACCTTCCTGGATCGCCTTGCAAAGGACATCCATGATGAGAGCGATGGACTTCGTAGCATCATCATTGGCCGGAATCACGTAATCAATCGGGGTAGGATCGCAGCATGTATCAACCATTGCGATTACCGGGATGTTCAGGCGGTTGGCCTCCTTGACGGCGTTGGCCTCCTTCTGGACATCAACTACGAAGAGGGCGGACGGGAGACGGCTCATGTCGCGGATGGAGCCGAGGTTCTTCTCGAGCTTGGCTCTCTGGCGCTCGACCTGGAGACGCTCTCTCTTGGCGAGTTTCTCGAACGTACCATCTTCCTTCATCTTGTCGATGGTGTTCATTTTCTTGACAGCCTTGCGGATGGTCGGGAAATTGGTAAGCATACCACCCGGCCAGCGCTCGGTCACAGACGGCATGTTGACGGCGGTAGCCTTCTCGGCGACCACGTCCTTCGCCTGTTTCTTGGTGGCTACGAAAAGGACCTTGCGGCCACTGCGGGCCAGTTCCTTGAGCACTTCCGCAGCCTCGTCGATCTTGACGACACTCTTGTGCAGGTCAATGATGTGGATTCCGTTCTTCTGGTCGAAGATGTACGGAGCCATCTTAGGGTTCCACTTGCGGGCGAGATGGCCGAAGTGAACACCTGCATCGAGCAATTCCTGGAAATTTGTTCTAGACATTGTTTGATTTTCTTTGTTGTTTCTCTTTCATCAATCCGGAGTAGCGGTCCCATGGACCGGTCTCCGCAATTTTTTCGCAGTCCCGGCAATCCTTTTCGTAGCTGGGGAGGATTCCCATCCTCCGCCGAGGTCTCAGGATTTAACAGACCGGACTGTGCAAAATGTAAATCAGGTCTCTTCCTGCAGGCATTAACGCTTGCTGAACTGGAAGCGACGACGTGCACCAGGCTGACCAGGCTTCTTTCTCTCGACCTCGCGGGCATCGCGGGTAAGGAAACCGGCGGCCTTCAGGGAAGCGCGGTAGGCCTCTTTGTCAACCTCGCAAAGAGCGCGGGCGATTCCGAGACGGACGGCCTCTGCCTGACCTTTGGTACCTCCACCGACGAGAGTAACCTTGATGTCAAACTGACCTGCTGTGCCGGTGACCTCGAGGGGCTGGTTCACGATGTACTGGAGGGTTTCCTCCTTGAAGTAATCGTTCAGCTCGCGGCCGTTGATAACGATGTTACCGGTTCCGGCGACAACATAAACACGAGCGACAGCTGATTTACGTCTTCCAAGGGCGTGTTTCTGTTCCATGTGCTCTGTTTAGATTTCGTTAAACTTAATTTCTTTGGGGTTCTGCGCCTGGTGCGGATGCTCGGAACCGGCATACACGTAGAGGTTGCCGATGAGCTTGTCACCAAGGCGGGTCTTAGGGAGCATACCCTTGACGGATCTGCGGATGAGTTCAGCAGGTCTCGAAGCAAGGATCTCGCGGGGCGTGGTAAAGCGCTGTCCGCCCGGATAGCCGGTGTAACGGACATAGACGCGGTCGGTCATCTTCTTGCCGGTCAGACGGATCTTGTCGGCGTTGACGATGATGACGTTGTCACCACAGTCCACGTGGGGGGTATAGCCCGGCTTGTTCTTGCCGCGGAGGACAAGAGCGACGCGGGAGGCCAGACGGCCCAGCACGAGGTCGGTTGCATCAATGACGAGCCACTCTTTCTTTACAGTCGCATTGTTGAGCGATACTGTCTTGTAGCTAAGTGTGTCCACTGTCTTGATCTTTAATGGTTTAACAATAAAATTTGCGATCCCTACACTTTTAGGGGACCGCAAAGGTACGAAATCTTCCGCATATTTCAAAATCTTTCAGCGGACTCGGGGATACCAGGACGGGCGCCTGTAATCATAGGCTTTCCGCTCCGCCGCCCAGGACTCCGACACGAAGACCGTATCCGCCCTGTCTATATAAAGGATACCGTCCAGATGGTCGCATTCATGCTGGAAGATGATGGCCGTATAGCCGTGGACCGTATCCCGGAGGGTGCGGAGCGAAGAAGGATCGAGGTAGGAGACGATGACGCTGCTGTACCGGGGCACATATCCCCTGAGGGGCGGCACCGACAGGCAGCCTTCCGGGCCATGGGTCACTTCTCCGTACAGGGAGTCCAAATGCGGGTTCAGGTAGCATCGGAAAGGCTCTCCCGGCAGGTCGAACCGCTGGACCCAGACCGCCCTGCGGCCGATACCGACCTGGGGCGCAGCGATGCCCACGCCGTCCTGTTTCGGAGAGCGGACCGTCGAGAGCATCTTGGCGAGAAGGGTTTCCAATTCCGGCGAAGAGACTTCTGCCGGCGTCAGTTCCGCGCTCCGCCGGCGAAGGATGACACTGTCTTCCGGCAGGACCGTCACATACATGACCGAGTCGCTCTGGCGGATGATCCGACGCTCCCGGACGGTGAAAGGCCTGCCGGAACGGTTCCCGAGAACCACGGCCAGAAATGCCACGGCCATGGCCAGGAGCACCGGAACCAGCATCCGGTTCACCCTCCTGATTCCGGACTTCATCGGAACAGCGCCCTCACCAGCGCCGGGATATCCGCCACCTTTACGACTTCGATCCCTTCGGGCTTCCGGTCCAGGTGGCAGTATGAAGACACGAATATGCGGCGCATCCCGAGACGCGCAGCCTCCGCCGCACGGCGGGATGCCTGGGACACCGGACGGATCTCACCGCTCAGGCCGACTTCCCCGGCGAAACACACATTCCCCGGAATGGCATAATCGAAATTCGAAGAAAGCACTGCGCAGATGACGGCCAGGTCGCAGGCAGGATCCGTAATCCGCAGTCCGCCGGCCATGTTCAGAAAGACATCCTTCTGGCTCAGCTTGAACCCGGCACGGCGCTCCAGCACGGCCAGGAGCATGTTCAGCCGCCGCACGTCGAAACCGGTCGCGCTGCGCTGGGCCGTGCCGTACACGGCTGATGAAACCAGCGCCTGGACCTCGAACATGAAGGGACGGTTGCCGTCGAGCATGGCGCTGACCGCCGTCCCGCTGAGGCCGTCCTCATGCATGGGGATAAGCAGTTCCGAGGGGTTCTCCACCTGACGGAGACCGGTGCCCGTCATCTCGAAAACCGCCAGTTCCGAGGTGGAACCGAACCGGTTCTTGATGCTCCGCAGCACCCGGTAGGCACCCCGGTTCTCCCCTTCGAACTGCAGGACGACGTCCACGATGTGCTCCAGCACCTTCGGGCCTGCAATGGATCCTTCCTTGGTGATGTGTCCGATCAGGATGACGGGAATGCCGCTCTCCTTGGCAAAGCGGAGAAGGGTCGCCGCCACTTCCTTGATCTGGGACACGGAGCCGGCCGTAGACTCCACATTCTGGCAGTACATGGTCTGGACAGAATCCACAACCATCAGGTCCGGGGCCATCGATTCCGCCTCGGAGATGATATTCTCCATCAGGGTCTCACTGTAAATGAAGCAGTTCGAGGCGTCACCGCCCAGGCGGTCCGCCCGCATCTTGACCTGCTTCACACTTTCCTCACCCGTCACATAGAGGGTCTTGAGCGAAGGGCAGCCGAGCGGCAGCTGAAGGGAAAGGGTCGACTTGCCGATGCCGGGTTCACCGCCCACCAGCACGAGGGATCCCCGCACGATGCCTCCGCCAAGGATACGGTCCACTTCCGCATTGTTCAGGGAAACGCGGTCCTCCAGGGTCGTTTCCACATCCCGCAGGGCCTGGGGCTTCCGTCCGAGGCCGGGTACGGCCAGCGAGGCGGCCGGATGCTTTCCGGTCACGACTTCTTTCTCCACCATGGTGTTCCATTCCCCGCAGGCAGGACACCGCCCCATCCACTTGGAATACTCGTTGCCGCAGTTCGAACAGAACCATACGGTCTTCGCTTTCGTGCTTTTCACTGCCATCTTCCCAATCATTCAGTCAATATGCGAAGATACAAAAAAAAGATATTGTTCCAACCAGGGACAATATCCTTCAGCTGTGAAATAAAAAGAATCGCTTACTCGGCGACTTTCTCAACAACTTCCTGAGCAGCGGCAGCGCAAGAATCAGCGACGGCGCAGCAGGTGGAATCGGTAGCCTCGACAGCTTCCTCGACGATCGTCTCGGCAGCGGCGGCAGCTTCTTCAGCTTTCTTGGAATTGTTGTTGCCACAAGCGACTGCAGCGGCCATCAGGGCCACAACAGCGAAAGACATAAATACCTTTTTCATGGTCATTTACAATAACATGAGTTAAACAAAACACTTTCGGGCGGCAAATGTACATCGTTTTTCGGAAACGTCAAAGTTTTTTTTAAAAAAATTACTAGTGATGCGTTATTTAGTATCTGTTGTTTGTAAGTTGTTTATTTTTAATACTTTATATATGGTTTGATGATTTTTCGATTTGAAACGCAAACTGATGCGTTAATGCGGTTCATCATCGTTGCAATCATCTAACAGTTAATAATTTAAAACGCTCTTTGACATTTTTTGATTTGAAGTGAGTGTCTGCGTAATTTTGTAGCTTCAAACCTACAAGATTATGAGCCGTGGCAAGTATGTGTTCCCTCAGGTGATGGAATACTATCCCAACTGGGTCTTCGACAAGGCCGTCAAGATATACAATACTGATTATCATGTTCGCGTGTCTAGCAGTACTATGTGCCGATACCTTCTTTTCGGTCAGTTGTCTGGATGCAAGTCATTGAAAGACATCAGTTTGGTTCTCAAGGCTCACCAGAAACACCTTTATCAGATGGGATTCCCGGAAGGGATTGTGGACTCTTCTTCGCTTTCCAGGGCTAATGAGAGCCGCGACTACCGGATCTATGAAGACCTTGGTATGTGACTGATAAAAAAGGTCGGTCCAAAGTATGCGAAGGAACCTATCCCGGATGTTTATCTCCCTGATTGGGAAGTCTTCGCAATAGACTCTACCACAATCTCTTGCAGCATCAAACTGGCAAGTTGGGCCTTGGGCAAGTACTCCAAGGGAGGAGTAAAGATGCATACTGTCTTGAACCTTCGCGGAAGCATCCCGGACCAGATATACATTACGGACAGTCGTTGGCATGACAGCAACTACCTGGATGTAATCAAGCCCAATCCGTGGGCCATCTATACGATGGACAAAGCCTACCTGGACTTCGAAGCGCTCTATAAGTTGCACAAGGCGAATTGCTTCTTCGTTACCAGACCCAAGAGTCCTTTGAGGTACGAGGTTGTTGAGAGGAACTACAACATCAACGAGGCCGTTGGCATTGTTGGTGATTGTGTTATCCGACTTACGGGTTACAAATCCAAGAAGCTTTACCCTGAGAATCTCAGGATGGTTGAGTATCTGGATGCTGAAAGTGGTGAAGTTATCACATTCATTACCAACAATATGGATCTTGGGCCACTGGTGATAGCCAACATCTACCGCAACCGCTGGCAGATAGAGACGTTCTTCAAATGGATTAAGCAGAACCTGACAATCAAAGCTCTTTGGGGTTACTCAAAGAATGCCGTCCAAACCCAGTTATGGGTAGCGATAAGCGCTTACCTACTGCTGGCCTGGATCAAAGTTGATCTTAAAAGCCCACTATCAGTGACCGAGATTGCTACCATCGTGGAGGTCTCCATCCTCTCAAAGACAGATATCAGAGAACTGATACACGCTCCGGAACCACTCACTATAAATCAAGATGTCAATGAACTCACAATATTTTAGTAAGAATTAACGCATCAGTAGCAGTTCGTGAACAACAATTATGCATTATTTTGTACCGCGTGAGATCTTCCAGACTATCCGGCAAGGAAAGGCGGCAGAAGACAGGCAGAATGATCTAGATAATGACCCAGATAATGACCCAGATAATGGCCCAGATAAACTAACTGATGGACTGGAGAAAAATACACGGAGTAGAATCTGCGCAGCTTCCATCTCTGAATGGTTCAGGTCCCATTTCAGGTCCTAAATCGGTGCGAACGAGGCTCGAGCCCGCTGTTGCGGGCTGGGCCTGCGACACCTCGCGATACCTACGTTACCTCCGCCGCCAAATCACGCAAAAAAAAACTGAAAATGCGGGATTTGAAGTGCGCCTGTCCTTGAAATCCCGCACAAAAGGGCTAAAGTGCGGGATATGAGGGCCGATGTCTATTATATCGCATAAACAAAGAATGGAGTCTAGCCGGATGGCTAAACTCCATTCTTGCGGTGCGGACGAGGCTCGAACTCGCGACCCCCGGCGTGACAGGCCCGAAACGCCGTCTGCAAGCGATTGAATTTCAGCATTTTACGTGCCTGAAAATCCATTTGCGATTTATTTGCAGTTTCATAACCATCTCGGTGATGACCGATACTTTGAGGCTGTGGAACAGTCGGATCTCCATACATACAAATATACGAAATAGGTATGAATTAAGCAAGTAAATATAGATAAAACCTACTCAATAGTCCAGTGTTATAGTATTATTGGTTTAGCTTCATTACTAGTGATGCGTTAATTTAACGCGTTGTTTGTATAACTTATTAATATTTAATGTTTTACTAACGTTTTGGCTTGTTCACGATTTGAATCGCTTTCCGATGCGACAAATCGATTCGACATCGTTGCAAGTCCTTAACTACAAATTATTTAAATAGCTCTTTGATATTATACGATTTGAAGTGAGCGTTTGGCTAAATTTATGGCTAAGTAAAGCCGCAGATTATGAACAAAGGCAAATATGTCTACTCCCAAGTAATGACATACTTCCCCAGATGGGTCTTCGAAGCCGCTGTAGACAAGTACAACGGGGACTTCCACACCAAGAACCTGAACAGCTACAGTTATTGTCTTAATCTTATGTTTGGCCAAATGGCCGGATGCAAGTCTTTGAAAGATATCACTTTAGTTCTAAAGTCAATCAAAAAGGTAGCCTATCACCTTGGTATTCCAACGGTTGTTGACCCTTCGTCTTTGTCCAAGGCAAACGAGGTGCAGGACTACAGGATCTTCGCAATAGACTTCGCCACCATTCCTTGCAGCATCAAACTGGCTGAATGGGCTCTTGGCAAGTACTCGAAAGGTGGCGTTAAAATGCATACAGTCTTGGACTTATGTGGTAGCATACCCGATACCATCTATGTCACGGACAGCAGGTATCATAATAGCAACTTCCTGGATGTTCCAGCCCCACTCACTCAAAATCAAAAATGTCAATGAACTTGAATTAAACTTTTAAACTAAAATTTATCGCATCAGTAGTATAAAAAAATTATAATCCTGTCAATAAACCCCGTCAGCATTTTGAAGGCCCCTTTTTATCTCGAACACTTCCATATCATGGATTCTCCCGCTATCAATCCGGAAGCGAAGCGCAGTCCGGACGAGATGCCACCCCTGGTTGCCACAGGCACCGGGGTTGATATACAAAAGTTTTTCCGTTTTGTCATTCATTACCTTCAGGATATGGGAATGGCCGCAGACGAAGATATCCGGCCGGTATCGGCGGATCAACTGTCGGGCGGCAGGATCATACCGTCCGGGCGAACCGCCGATATGGGTCATCAGGATCCGGAGCCCCTCACACTCCCAACAGCGGTAAAGGGGGCAGGTATCCAGGAGCCGGCGGTCGTCACAGTTGCCGACAACCCCTTTCATCGGCTTGAAAGCCGCCACGGCATCCGCCGTCAGGAGCCCCCCGCCGAAATCTCCCGCATGCCAGATTTCGTCCACGGGTGCAAGGAAATCCCGGAACGGAGCGTCGAACACCCCATGGGTGTCGGATATGAGACCGATATACATTGCATGCAAAATTACGGAAAAATGCCGATATTTGCGGCATGGAACTGTTCTATACCCGTGAAACGGACGGCAGGTACTGTCGTCTGGACCCCGAAGAATCGGCCCACTGCGTCAAGGTGCTCCGCCATCGCAGCGGGGACGATATCCATGTCATCGACGGCGAGGGGACGCTTCTCCGCTGCCGGCTTACCCTGGACAGCCCGAAAGGGGTGGAGGCCGAAGTGCTGGAACGCTTTCCGGACTGGGGCGGTCACCCGTACCGTCTCACGGTAGCCTGCTGTCCGACCAAGAACAACGACCGGTTCGAATGGTTCATTGAAAAAGCCACGGAGATAGGTGTGGACACGATCGCGCCCCTCATCGGGGAGCATTCCGAACGGAAAGTCTACAAGACCGACCGCGCCGGGCGCATCGCCCTCTCCGCCGCCAAGCAGTCGCTCAAGGCGCGCATTCCATCCATCACAGAGCCCGTCCCCGTCCGGGATTTCCTCCTTCAGCCTCGGGAAGGCCTCAGGCTGATTGCCTGCTGCTTCGAAGAGGGTCAGCCCCGCGTTTCCATCCAGGAAGCGCTCCGGGGATACGACGGGACCGAGGTCACGGTCCTCATCGGTCCCGAAGGGGATTTTTCTCCTGCGGAGGTCCGCCTCGCCCTCGCGAACGGATACCGTCCCATCCATCTCGGTCCGTCCCGGCTCAGAACGGAAACCGCCGCCGTGACAGCCACGACAGCGGTTTACCTGCATTATCTCGACTGAGCTATTCTTTCTCCGCCGGTTTGACGTACCGATTGCCCGTCTGGGCCTTGACTGCGTCAATGAAAGCGGGGGCATACGCCGGAGACGTACGTCGCCCGGCCACGACAACACCGTCTTCGCTGGGTTGCATCACCTGGTCGTTATGCTTGACAATCAGGAGTTTCGCCAATTTGGCCCACCGTTTCATCATCCGGTCGGCATAGGCTTCGGTCTTTCCGGTCAGGTACGGAATCCGCTCGCCCGGCGTCATCCCGAGGACGGTCGCCTCCACCTCTTTCTGGTCGGCGGCATAATAGTCCTCCAGCTCGGTCTGGGCATCCCGCAAGTCTCCGATCATCGTGCTGTAGCGGGGATAGACCATGTTGGCCACGAAATTGTTCATCCAGAAAGCGCTTTCCGTGCTGAACTCCCGGCTGTTGTTGTTCTCGCGCCGGAACGGTTCCGGAACCCGGTTGATGCTGCAATAGACCGGGACATAGGCGACCATGCTGGCGTCGTCCATGTTGAAGTAGGTCACACCGCCGACCTCGTCCGGCAGGAAGGAACGCATCTGGCACACGAGGGTCATGGCGCTCTGCTGGCATCCGATCGGACGCTCACGGAACATCGGGGTGCCGTCGCTGCTTTCGAAACTCAGCGGCTGGTTCCGGTAGGGAGAAGCCCACGGACCGGCGCTCACGTCCACGGTCATGTCCAAGGCCGTTCCCTCATAATGGTCACGCATATCGTTCATGATGTCCCGCACGCTCACCTTGGACTGCGGCTTGATCCACAGCGGGAGGGCGTCGCACACATCCAGCTGGTAGTTGATGAACGGAAGGTAACCGTCCATTTCCTCCTTGTCCCCGTGACGGCGGAAGAAACTCCACACCCGGGCCTCGCAGGCACGTACCGCGCTGAAATCCAGCGGGCCGTACGCTTCACGGAAACTGAAGCCCTCATCCGGGCCCTCGTAGAAGCCCATTTCCTTCGCAAAGGAAATCACCTCGGCCGAATACATGCACTCGTCCCCGACCACGTAGAAACCCCGTTTTTTATCGATTTTCCGGGTCTGGGGGAACTGACGGATGCGGCTGGAATTCGCATAGGCGCAGATGCAGTCATCCGGTACGCGGAGAGCCACCCATACGCCGCCCTTGCGGCCGGGGCCCATGCCGACCAGCTCCATGATCCAGGCCTCGTCCTTGTCGCAGACCGCAAAGGACTCGCCGGGACCGCCGTAACCGTATTCACGGACCAGACCGTCCATGACGGCAATCGCTTCCCGGGCGGAAGCGCTGCGCTGCAGGGCCAGATCCATGAGGGTGAAATAATCCAGAAGCCCTTCCTGGTTCATCAGGCCGTCACGGCCGCCCCAGGTTGTCTCGACGATGGATACCTGTTTCTCGTTCATCAGGCCGACCACGCCGTACGTGTACCCGACCTGGTCGATGTAATGGACCGGAGCATCGGGGCCATACCCCCGCAGGGCGATCTTCTCCCCTTCGGCATGACGCCCGGGGGCGGAATAGGTCAGCGGCGAAATCATGCCGAAAGCATCGCAGTTGTACGTACAGATGACACTCCCGTCAACGGAAGCTTTCTTGCCAACGATCAGGTTCGTACAGGCGAAAGAGGCCACAGCCCAGCAGGACAGGATGGCCGAAAGGATCCATTTTTTCATGCTATTCTGGTTTTATGTAAACTATTTCCGGATAATCTCCACTTCCCCGTCCAGTCCCACCTTGATAATCTGGGAAGCCTTTCCGGTGGATTCCGTGTCGACCGACGGAGGTACGACGAAATCAACCGCATCCTTGATCTCCTGCACGATGTTGCCGAACCGGAGCGGCGTCGGTTCACCGGAGATGTTGGCCGAGGTGGATACGATGGGACGCCCCAACTTGAACGTCAGGTCCCGGCAGAACTGCGAGAGCGGGATCCGCATTCCCACGGAGCCGTCTTCGGCCACGGTATTCCAGGCCAGGTGCCACCGGTCCCCCGGCTCACCTTCCACCCCGCAAAGTGCATCGGGATAGACCAGGGTCATCGGCTTGTCGTTGACCTCCACAAGGTCCACGGCAATGGAGGGCACTTCCCGTACGTATTTCGCGACCATGTCCAGGTCTGTCGCCAGCAGCACCAGCGACTTGGAATCACTCCGCCGCTTGATGGAGAACACCTTCGCCACCGCCTCCGGGCAAGTGGCGTCACAGCCGATACCCCAGACGGTGTCAGTGGGATAGAGGATGGTTCCGCCCTCACGAAGGGTTTTCAGGGCGGCGGAGAGGATTTCGTCACGTTTCATGATAGGTCGCAATGATCGGATAATGGTCTGAATATTTCACCTTCCGTACTTCATATGTATCGGCCGCGAGGTCCGGCGGATACAGGATGTAATCGATCCGCAGGAAGGGCCACAGGGTCCTGTATGTGGCACCGAAGCCCCGTCCGGCCTTCACGAAGGAGTCCTTACGGCCGCGGGAAAGCCGGAAGTAGGTATAGGAAAGAGGGTTATCGTTGAAATCGCCCAGCACCACCGAACGCACCGGGCAGTTGTCCACGTCGTGCATGACCTCGTCCACCTGGCGGGGGCGCTGGGTGATGGAACGACGCATCTTGCGGCCGGTCTCCTCCATCATTTCCTCAGTCTTCCGCAGGGATTTCAGCAGGCCGGACACTGAAATGTTATAGCTCTCGAAATGGCAGTTGTACACCCGCACCACGGTGCTGTCCAGGAGGACGTCGGTGTACAGGGCCAGGTTCGTGGACTTTTCGAAATCTATTTTTCCCCGGTTCACGACGGGGCGCCGGCTCAGGGTCACGTTTCCTGCATGGCCTTCCTTTCCCGTAAGGACATAATAATCAGCATGATAACCCGGGAATCGGGTCCGGAAGAAATCATCCAGGTCTTCGGCATTCGGAAGGTAAAACTCCTGCAGGCAGATGACGTCCGCATCCGTACGCATCAGGAAGGCGGCCACCGAATCGGCCAGGGGGATGCGCTGGTACTTGCGGTCGCTGTTGGCGAAAAGGCCCACATTGTAGGAGACCATCTTCAGGGGGCCGGGAGCCGCCTCCTCCTTCCCGCCCTGCCAGTAGCGCCCGATGAACAGCAGGGAAGGCAGGAGCATCACCAGCAGGAGACCGCTCATCCGGGACCGCCGGAACAGGGACCACACGAAAAACAGGACCGTCAACAGGAAAAGAGGGATGAACAGGAGACCGAAGATCGTGAACACCCAGGATTTGGCAGGATTCACGACCGCCGAGCAGTAACTGAGCAGCAGCAGCCCCGAAAGGATGAGGGCCGCCGTCCCGAATGTCAGCCGGGAAAGCCAGTGATGTTTCTTTACCTCCGCCACAGCTGTCCTTTCTTACGCCAGTACAGAATCAGGAGGAAGCCGAAGAGCATGCCGCCCAAGTGGGCGAAATGGGCGATGCCCAGCCGGGTGCCGGCGATGCCGGTCGTCAGTTCCAGCACCACGAAAATAGCCACCATCCACTTGGCATTCATGGTCACGGGCGGGAAAAGAAGGGTCATCCGGGCCTCGGGATACAGCATGGCGAAGGCCATCAGCACCCCGTAGATGGCACCGGAAGCGCCCAGCATCGGCGTCCGGAGCAGGTTGGAGTAGGCGATCTGCGAAGCCGGATCCCCGGAGGCGATCATCTGCTTCACTTCCAGCCACTCCACCCCGGTATGCAGCGCGACCGCACCGAGGCCGGTCACGAAATAGAAAATCAGGAACTTCTTCGTTCCCAAGGCCCGTTCCACCACCATGCCGAACATCAGGAGGGTGTACATGTTGAAGAAGATGTGCCAGAATCCGCCGTGCATGAACATGTGGGTCAGGGGCTGCCACCAGCGGAAGAATGGTGAGGAGGGGTAGAACATGGCAAACGTCCCCACCATGAAATTCTCGTTCACCAGCGTCGCGATGAACATGATCACATTGACGATGAGGAGGTTCCGGGTAACCGGAGGAATATTCTGGAGAAAACTGCGCTGGTTCATGGATCAGAATCTCTTTTCGATTTCGTCCAGCGGCAGGATGCTGATGATCCGGCGGCCGGTACTGGTAAATTCAGGGTTCGACGAACTGAGAAGGGCGTCCAGCAGGCGCTGGGCTTCCGTCACCGACGAGAGTTTTTCCCCGCCTGAAGCCCCCAGGACGGCGAATTTCTGGGCCATGGCCTGTTCCATCATGTCCGGCAGGGACGCATGCCCTTCCGACAGGATCAGGAGGATGTCCCCCACCATGGTCTGTACTTTCCCGGGTTCCGTGCTGTACCCTTCGGGGACGCCGTTCACCACGACGGAATCCGTGCCGAACGCATCGATGTCGAAGCCCAGTTTCCGGAGCAGGGCGGCATTCTCGTCAAAGACCAGCCGTCCGCTCACCCCTACATTCACCTGGACTGGGAAGAGGGAAGTCTGGCTCACATGGGCGTCCTGCCCGAGCACTTGGAGGAACTTGTCAAACAGGATCCGTTCCCGGGCGCGGCGGACATGGGTCACCATGACTCCGGAAGCGGACTGGGACAGGATGAACCGTCCCTGGACCACCAGCACCTGGGCGGACGGCATCGTCCGTTCCTCGAAAAGTTTGCCGTAGTCGTCGCGGCGGTCCACATAGTCCCTGTAACGGGGTGCGGGAGCGGAGGAAGGCTCCGTAAGACCGTAATCCCTGAAATCCAGGCTCCGGCCATCCGCATCGAAAGGGTTGTAGTCCGGGTCCACTCCGGCCGTGGGAACGGACACGGGGCGGTATTCCTCAAAACGGGAGCCGATGACCGGCATTTCCCGCGCTTCGGGATTGTCAAAATCGATGGAGCCGCCACTCGCACTGCGGCCCATGGCCTCGCGGATGCAGGCGTACAGGGTCTGGAACAGGACACTGTCCTCCTCGAACTTGATCTCGGTCTTGGTCGGGTGGATGTTGACATCGATGGTGCCGGGGTCCACGTCCAGGTAGATGAAATAGGAAGGGGTGTATCCTTCGGGAATCAGGGCTTCGTAGGCCTTCAGCACGGCCTTGTGGAGGTACGGGCTCCGGAAATACCGTCCGTTGACGAAGAAAAACTGGTTGCCGAGCGTCTTGCGGGCGGATTCCGGACGGCCGACATAGCCGCTGATCCGGGCCACCGTCGTGTCTGCGGAAATATCCATCACTTCTCCGACCACAGCCGGGCCTAAAAGATCCATAATCCTGAATTTCAGCGATTTCGCTGGTTTCAGGACATGGATATCACGTCCGTTATGGGACAAGTTGAATGCGATGTCGGGACGAGTCAGCGCCACCCGCTGGAACTCCTCCACGATATGGCGGAACTCCACGGTGTCGGATTTGAGGAACTTGCGGCGGGCCGGAATGTTGTAGAACAGGTTCCGCACCGCGAAAGAGGAGCCCTTCGGGGCGGACACCTCACGGGTAGACAGGTGCTCTGAAGCGGAGAACTCCACTTCGACACCCACCTCGTCCTCCACCCGGCGGGTGCGCAGCACCACGTCGGCGACCGCCGCCACCGAAGCGAGGGCTTCTCCGCGGAAGCCGAACGTCGTGACGGCCCCGAGATCTTCCGCCGAAGCAATCTTGGACGTAGCATGGCGCTCGAAGCACAGGACGGCATCGTCCGGGGACATCCCGCAGCCGTCGTCGATGACCTGGATCAGGGTGCGGCCCGCGTCGGTAATGACGACGTGCACCTCCCCCGCCCCGGCATCCACCGCATTCTCCATGAGTTCCTTCACCACGGAAGAAGGGCGCTGGACGACCTCTCCCGCGGCGATCATGTCCGCGATATTCTTCGGAAGGATCCTGAGTTCCATCTACAGCAGCGAATAAAACTTCGTGATATAAACCAGGACGACAGCGATCAGCAGCAGGGTCACGATGCTGATGATGGTCTGCGTCCGGGAACGGGTCACACGGGTCCGCTGGTAATTGCCATCCCGCCAGGCACCCCGGATGCTGGAGCCGGGCACATAGCGTCCCTCCTTGCGGGCTTTCTCATTGGTGCCGTCCACTTCGCCGAACATCCGTTTACGTTCTTCCTCTTCGGGATCATAGTAACGCGGCCGGTAATTGAACACGCGGTGTTCCTGGTTTCCGAAGAAACCGAAATTGAATCCTGCCATAAGCCTTGTCTTTTTCGGTAACAGACAAAGTTAAGCATTTTTTCCTTACCTTTGCAGGTATGGATATCAGAATCGGCAACGGATATGACGTGCATGCCCTGCAGGAAGGGCTGCCCATGTGGCTGGGCGGGGTCCGGATCCCCTCGGATACCGGATTCGTAGCCCACTCCGACGGAGATGTGGCCATCCATGCCCTGTGCGACGCCCTCCTGGGCGCCCTTGCCCTCGGCGACATCGGCCACCTGTTCCCGGATACAGCCCCCGAGTGGAAGGGCATCGACAGCAAAATCCTTCTCCGGAAGGTCGTAGACCTTGTCCGCAGCAATGGCTGGCGGGTCGGCAACGCCGACATCACCATCGCCCTCCAGCGTCCCAAGCTGGCGCCTCACATCAACGCCATGCGACAGACCCTCTCCGCCATTCTCGGCGTCAACACGGACCGGGTGTCGGTCAAGGCGACGACAACAGAACGCCTCGGCTTCGTGGGCCGGGGCGAAGGATGCGAGGTATGGGCTTCCGCCCTCCTGATGCAGGAGGCGGAAAATATTTCCGACTAACTGTCCATTCCGCAGAGACGGCAGAAATACGCCCGCATCTCCGACCAGTTGTAATAGGGACCCTGGACCGGCGTAAGGCCGGGCACGGTCCTTTCCTTTTCGTTGTACAGCAGTTTCACCAGCACGTCTTCGGAGCGCCGGCTGCGGTAGAAGACCAGCTGGAAATTGGATCCCATCGGAATCATGTCGCCGGAGTACCAGTAACGGTGCG
>JAGAHD010000160.1 GCA_017627255.1 Bacteroidales bacterium
CCATTTGATTAAATGACTTTTCCAACGAATGGTCCACGCTGCCGACAACTTGCCTAATATACTCTTCTCGGGTATTCACCTGCTCCAACTCGCGTTCAAAGAACGCTCCCATCCTTTCAACTGCCGCAGTACGGTCCAGATGATTATTTAAATTATTATTTAATGAGTTAACGGCATCAAGATAGCCATTAACATTCGTGAGATACTGATTAAACCGCTCAATCTGAGCAGTAGATCTTTGAAGCTCACGCAGGACTGTTACGTTTGCCTGCGTCACCCTTGTGATGTCAATCCTACTAATCGCTTCTAAGGCGTGAGCCTGATCCTGTGATACTTGTCGAACATTCGTTAAGACTTGATCAAACTCTTGTATATTTCCTTTAAAAGTCTGGTTGAATGTCATCAAGTTAGTCTGCAGCAGAGATAGAGCCGTAACCGTATTCCCGGATAAAACAGGGAGTAATTCAGTCTGAAGCCAGGAGTAAAAAACATTTTTTCTTGACTCGACAAGTGTCTTGGCTCCTTTTGCTTTCCATGAAATAATGGTTGTAAAAACTATTCCAACGAGACTGGCAACCATCGCTATGGCCACACAAGTCATCATGGAAGACACATTTGTTAGCTTCTCAACGCCCCCATTAGCAGCAATAACGCTAATACCCACAATGATGCCTATCATTGTCCCCATCAATCCCATATAGAGAGGAATTGGCTGGACAACAGTTATCTCTTCTTCTTCTGCACCACAATACCTTTCTACGACATCCTTCATAAGGGCAAAGTCGCTGGCGGCACCATTGTTTTTTTGAAGGTACATATTCAACGCTTCCCTAATGCTATTCATCGTAGGGTTATCGTTGCGGACAAAAATCTGAGATACTTCAACTTCGCGTGTTAAAATACCATCTCCTTCATCATTGTCCTCCTGCCATATCTCGTCATTACTACCAAGATTGTCTGAAGATTCTTCCTTTTTTTCGCTAACAACGATTCTTGCCCTGCCGATAGAATAGTCAAGTTTGTTCATCGGAAAGATTGCTTTGAATACATCTATCTTAGCCAATGCCTGAGAGAAGACCTTCGCTTGAAAATAAATTATTACGAGTATTAACGGGATTACAATTAAATAATGTATCATACGTTGATAGGTTACGGAATGTTAAGAGATAAGAGTCCACAGTTGATGCAATACACAAGGCCTAATACTAGAACAACAAGAATGGCCAATAATGAAAAAGAGAAACTCTTCCAACTAGTAGATGAATCATGCCCGGAAAGCTTCTTCTCCAATTCTTGGTTTCGTTCTTTCAAATACTCAAGCTGCTCACTGAGGTTCTTAATACGAACAGCCAATCCGTTCAATTCCGGAGAAGACGTTTCGTTGTTATTGGTAATATAAAGCACATTGAACTGCGTTAATCGCTCTTTTAACGTTGAATCACCCTCTGATAACGAAAGACAGACATAGTCGTCCCATGACGCGGAGTAATTAACAGGCATCATGGGAACAAAGGAACTACGTCCAGCGTTGATTAACGAACTAATGTTATCGGATATTTGATCAAAGTGTTTTGCAAAAGACGCAAATTGTGCTTCCTTTGGGGCAATGTTTCCAGAGGCATCAATAGTTAAAATAATACCCTCAGAAACAATACTTTGGAATACTCGTTCAAACAATCTGAACAAAGACTTAATGCTAGATGTTTCTAAGCCATTAATAACAATCGATATTCCAAAACACCCGTTGCCGTTATCACTTGAGAGTTTTCTCATGTATGTATAGTACACCAAATTTGGGTGCCTATGAACAACTATCTGAGAATCACAATTAAAATGGTCCTGATAAGATTTAAACTGCTCGCTAAGAGAATCGAGCGGGTACTGATAGTATCCACGCTTTACTCCTTCAAAAAAATATGTCGAACAATTAATCATGAATATAGCTCATTTCTTCTTGCTTTGCGCTCTAAAATCCCATGGCGCTATTGGCGAAGATTCCGTCCAAAGACCCCGTTTGGCTTTACGAGCCACGTTTTCTGCATCAGAATACACTTTGCTGTTATCGTATTTTGTGAAATGCCACGCCATCCCTTCGTGAAGCATTAGCAAAGCGACATCTTTTCCCTCTGGAGAATACACATACGCGATATATCGGCCATAACCGTCTTTTGACTGAACATCGATGCTGATTTTCTTACCAAAGATAAGAGACGACAAGAACTCCTTGGATTTATTACCAAAAGCCTGCCTCTTCTCAGGGGCATCAATTCCGTTAATCCGAATTTTAAGTTGGAGGTTATCATCATTGATGCATGTAAAAGTGTCGCCATCGGAGATCCCAATGACCTTAACAGAAAAATGCTGTGCCAAGCAAAGAACTGGCAAAAAGGATATTACCAGTATGAAGAAAATCCTTTTCATTTACCCTCTTTAACGTGTTTATACAATAGATAGATAAGAAATGCGGCGATAACAACATCCACAATATTCCAGATAACTCTCCCTAAAGGAATCTTAAAGAAAGGTTGGAAGAGTGTGGCAAGGATTATGAAAAGAAACACTCGCTCTTTGTTACCAGATTCATTTGACTTAAAAGCAAGATAACAAAACGCAGTAGTCACCGAAAAGCGAACAAGCGAATAGAAACCATAGGGCATATCAAAGAGGCATAGCAGCAAAACGACTGCTACCCCACCATACACAAACGCATCTTTCTGTCCTTTATCCATATATAAAAAAAGTGTGAGCCATCTTAACTTATTCTGTGACTGGGCACCCGGGATATCCGGGGTCTGGACTGCCGCAAAAGAGAATAAGTGGATGGCTCACACCCGACTATTGTAGGACCTTGGTCCTACAATAGCCTGAGATGCGGGCGTCTCACTGTATTCCACCTTTTGCTTGAATTGTCCAGATTCAGTCAGCATGGAATAAAGCTAAACGCTTTCTTATGTCTGTTAGTGGTCTAACGTGCTACAAATTTAGGAAAAATAAACAGTTTTTCCATGCCGATGCATATAAAAATCTGGTCGGAAAAATACCCGGGATACAACTGTCCCATAACGCCCAATTCCTCCGCCCGACAGGTTGTCCGGACGGCCTTTCCCACGCTCTTCACCATCAAGTAGTTGCAAAATCCTCTCCGGACGACCCCCGACAAAAAAAGAAGGGCCATCCGGAGAGGATAAAAAAGGAGGCTCAGTGTCAGCTACTTCCCAAGGAGCGTCCGGACAACCCGTCCAGCTCGATAGCCTCTGTTACTCCAGCGCCTTCGCAATCTGCTGGGCGATGGCCTGCCAGTGGGCTTTGGTGACGGAGTCCGGAGCCTTGGCTTTCCGGGCCTTCTTCTGGATTTCCTGCAGCTGGGCGAGCAGCAGGGTACGGGCATCGGAAGAAGCGGAGGCATCACTGCCGACGACCTCCAGGGCGGAGGTGACGAAGCGGCGCTGCAGATAGCGGCGGTAGCTGTCGACGGAGCGTCCCTTCTCCAGCTCGGAGAAAACCAGGCCCGTCAGGTCCGACAGGTACTCCCCGGGAGCGTAATTGGAGGCGTCGTACTGGGCGAACTGCTCCAGGCGGTCCAGCTTGCCGACGTTCAGCAGGACGGCAGGGCTGACGACATTGTTCACCAGGTTGTACAGATAGCTGTCGGGACGGTCGGTCAGGTTGAAGATGTACGGGACCTCCACCAGCCAGGCGGGCTTCCGGAACAGGTTTTCGTCCAGGAAACGAAGGGCTTCCTGCTGGCGTTCCTTCGGCACGGCCGCGTATTTGGCGCCGGGCTGCTCGATACTCCGGTTCGTGACATAACGGCCTCCGATATTGGCCGCCACATGGCCCAGATACCGGTTGTACTGGCCGACGAGGGCCTCATACATCCGGCTGAGGTTCGCATAAAGGTCCCCTTCCTCGGCGTTCCAGTCGGGCAGCTGCCCGATGATACGCTGCAGGTTCAGGATGCCGTACCGGCTGGCCTTGACGGCATCGTCGCCCAGGTCTTCGCGCTGGGCACGCGGATCGGCATCGTTGCCTTCACCGCCGAACCACAGGCGCGGATTCCCTGCCAGGCGCTCGATGATGACCTTGTTCCAGTACAGGTGGTCTTCCTTGGGGGTCTTGAACTCCGTCGGACGGTAGCCGTATTCGATGGCCCACTTGTCGTAGTCGTTGATCCGGGGATACAGGCCGGCTTTCCCGATATTGTCTTCCGGCTGGGCCACATAGTTGAACCGGGCATAGTCCATGATGCTGACCGTGTGACCATGGGCTTCGACCCAGGCCTTGTCCCGGAGCTTCTCCACCGGGGTCTGGCTGCTGGAGCCCATGTTGTGGCGGAGTCCGAGGGTATGGCCAACTTCATGGGAGGACACGAAACGGATCAGGTCGCCCATCAGTTCCTCATCATATTTGAAGGCACGGGCCCGGGGATCCACCGCCCCGGTCTGCACCTGGTACCAGTCGTGCACCAGGGTCATCACGTTGTGGTACCACCCGATATGGGTCTCGAGGATTTCTCCCGAGCGGGGGTCATGGACATTCGGTCCGTAGGCATTGGCCACCGGGGAAGCCAGGTACCGGATCACGGAGAAGCGGGCATCCTCCAGGCTCATGTCCGGATTGTCTTCCGGCCATTCCTCGGCGCGGATGGCATTCTTCCATCCGGCCTGCTCGAACGCCACCTGCCAGTCATTGACCCCGGCAATCAGGTATTTGCGCCACTGCTTCGGAGTCGCAGGATCGATATAGTAGACGATCGGCTTGACGGGCTCCACCAGTTCCCCCCGCTTCTGGCGCTCCACGTCCTCGGGACGGGCTTCCAGACGCCAGCGGGTAATGAACCGCACGCTTTCTACGCCCTGCTGGTCATCGGTGAAGTTGCTGTAACCGTCGGCGAAATAACCGACTCGCGCATCGAAAAGCCGCTGCTGCATCGGCACTTCCGGCAGCAGGACCATGGATGTGTTCAGCACCAGTGTCACGACGCCGGCTTCATTTCCGGCCGGCAGGGCCCGTGCCCGGGCCGGTCCGGCTGCCGGTGAAGGGGCGGAGGGTGCATTGTATGTATAGGTCTTGGTGACGGTCACCTCG
Source organism: Bacteroidales bacterium (assembly GCA_017627255.1). Lineage (GTDB taxonomy): Bacteria > Bacteroidota > Bacteroidia > Bacteroidales > UBA932 > Cryptobacteroides. The sequence continues at coordinate 5,089 of JAGAHD010000160.1, forward strand.
GTATTGATCGGATAGGTCCGGATGCTGTTGATGAAACTGGCATCCCCCTTCACGCCGCCGAGGTTGTACTGACGCTTGGCCCGGCCGCCCAGGGAGAACACCTGGGTATCTCCTTCAAACAGGCTGGTCACCTTGACGCGGGTGAAGCCGTTTCCGCTCCCCTTTTCCGGCTTGAGCGAGGCGACGATCGGATTCTCGGAGCTGACCGCCACCGCCTTGCCGATCTCCCCGCCCTGGTCGGCCTTGATGTTCACAACGTCGCAGCGCAGCAGGAGGTTTCCGTTGGAGGCCTTCTCCCAGTAAACCATGCTTTCGGTCACCTCTTCTCCACCATATTCACCGGCCCCGGCCGTATTGCTGACATATCGGGTGACAGCCAGGATCCGGCGTCCAAGAAGGGAGTCGGGGACGTCGAAATACCAGTCTTTCTCATGCTGGGCGACACCGAAAAGGCCCGGCTTGACGGTCAGTTCAGGTGCCTTTTCTTCGGCAGGTGCTTCTTTGGACTCGGCCGGACGGCCTTTCTGCGCGGATGCCACCCCGCCTGCCAGAAGCAGGAGTGCGGCGGCAAGGAAAATGTTTCTTCTCATGTTCGAATGGATTAGTAAGAGAGTAAGTTCGTTTGCTGCGTGAAGATAGTGTTTTTTTCGCAAATCTTGTTATCTTTGTGCAGAAACACGTTTAAATCAACACATATGAAACCCCTGAAAGGATCCAAAACTGAAAAGAATCTCCAGGAAGCGTTCGCCGGAGAGTCCATGGCCCGCAACAAGTACACCTTCTATGCCTCCAAGGCCAAAAAGGACGGCTACGTCCAGATTTCCAAGATTTTCGAGGAGACGGCAGCCAATGAGAAGGAGCATGCCGAAATCTGGTTCAAATATCTCCATGACGGAAAGGTCCCCGCAACCCCTGTCAACCTGGAGGATGCCGCCGGAGGCGAGAACTTTGAATGGACCGACATGTATGCCCGCATGGCCCGTGAAGCCCGTGAAGAAGGCTTCGACGAAATCGCTGCCAAGTTTGAAATGGTCGGCGCCATCGAGAAGCACCATGAGGAGCGGTACCGCAAGCTCCTGAAGAACATCGAAGACAAGGTGGTCTTTTCCCGCGACGGAGACGCGATCTGGCAGTGCTCCAACTGCGGCCATATCGTCGTCGGGAAGGATGCTCCCGAGATCTGCCCGGTCTGCAACCACGCCCAGTCCTATTTCCAGCTGCTTGCAGAAAACTATTGATAATCGGGAATACTAAGAACAAAAAAACTCCTCCGGACGATGTCTGGAGGAGTTTTTGGTACTGGGTAGGAGAATCGAACTCCTATTGCGAGATTGAGAATCTCGAGTACTAACCGTTATACGAACCCAGCAGATTGGAATACAAAGGTACGACTTTTTTCCTTATTTCCAAATTTTTATTTCAGAAAAACGAAAAACACAGCCAGGATCAGGCAGCCGAATGCGGCGATATGATTCCACTGGACCGGCTGTCCCTTGAACAGGAAAGTCACGATCACCGTGAAAACCGTCAGGGAAATCACTTCCTGGATCACCTTGAGTTGCATGAGGCTGAACGGACCGCCGTTTCCCTGGAACCCGATCCGGTTCGCCGGAACGGTCAGGCAGTATTCGAAGAAAGCGATCCCCCACGAGAACAGGATGATGAGGATAAGCGGCCAGCCCGTGGAAATCTTCATTTCCTGGAGTTTGAGATGGCCGTACCAGGCGAATGTCATGAAAACATTCGAAAAAACAAGCATGATGAGGGTCCAGATACCTTGTTGCATAATCTTTTGGATTTGGGGCGCAAATTTAATAATTTTGCATGATTAACAGAAAGTGTCAAACCGAAAATTCAGAAAGACATGACTCTCATCAAATCCATATCCGGAATCCGGGGCACCATCGGCGGAGAGCCGGGCGACGCCCTCACCCCCATTGACATTGTCAAGTTCACGGCGGCATATGCCGCTACCCTTCCCCAGCGCAAGCCCCAGCCGAACGGCGAGCGGTACAAAATCGTAGTCGGCAAGGATGCCCGCATGTCGGGCGACATGGTGGAGCAGCTGGTCGTGGGAACGCTCTCCGGTTGCGGCATCGATGTCGTCAAATGCGGTTTCGCATCCACCCCCACCACGGAAATGGCCGTGCTGTTTGCCCAGGCAGACGGAGGGATTATCCTCACCGCATCCCACAACCCGAAGCAGTGGAATGCGCTCAAGCTCCTCAATGACAAGGGGGAATTCCTGACCGCCGCGGAAGGGCAGGCCGTCCTGGATGTCGCCGCACGGGAGGATTTCCGGTTTGCAGAAGTAGACCGGCTCGGGAGTGTGGAGGAGGAAGATTTCACCGACCGTCACCTGGACGCAGTCCTCGCCCTTCCGGCCGTGGATGTCCAGGCGGTCAAGGACGCCGGATTCACGGTCGTTGTGGACGCCGTCAACTCCGTGGGCGGAATTATCATGCCCCGTCTGCTGAAACGCCTCGGCGTGAAATGCATCGGCCTTAACTGCAATCCCACGGGTGATTTCGCCCATAACCCGGAACCGCTTCCGGCCAACCTCAAGGACCTCTGCGAGACCGTCGTCCGTGAAAAGGCCGACCTCGGTGTCAGCGTGGATCCCGACGTGGACCGCCTCGCCTTCATCTGCGAGAACGGGGAGCCCTTCGTCGAGGAGTATACGCTGGTGAGCGTAGCCGACTACCTTTGCTCCCTGGCCGAACAGGAAGGGAAACCCATCGCCACCGTCTCCAACCTGTCTTCCACCCGGGCGCTCCGGGATGTCACGGAAGCGCATGGCGGGACCTATTATGCATCCGCCGTCGGAGAGGTCAACGTGACGACCCTCATGCACAAGGTCGGCGCCCTGATCGGCGGCGAAGGCAACGGAGGCGTCATCTATCCCGCTCTCCATGCCGGACGGGACGCCATGGTGGGCGTAGCGCTCTTCCTGTCCAACCTCGCCCATAAGAAACTGACTGTCAGCGAGCTCAAGAAAACGTATCCGCAGTACTATATCGCCAAGAACAAGATCCAGCTCAGCGATACCGCCCTGATCGACCGCATCCTCACCGAGTTGAAGCGGATCTATGCCGCAGAAAACATCAACGACATTGACGGCGTGAAAATCAGCTTCGAGACCCGCAAGGAATGGGTCCACCTGCGCAAATCCAACACCGAACCGATCATCCGGATCTACTCCGAGGCCTCGACCATGGAAAAAGCCGAGGCGCTGGGGAACGAGGTGATCGCCGTCGCCGACAAGATCATCAACGCCTGATGTTTTCTTTCCGCACCACCCCGCTGGAAGACCAGCTGGACAAGACCCTCCTCAACGGGAAGATCGGCTGCTTCTGCACCCAGAACTGCTGGGACACCGGACGCGGCCGCTGGATGTACGACCTGTTCCGGGAGCGGGGCAACCTCCAGGTCGTCTTCAATCCCAGGGAAGCCGAGCTGACGCCCGGGACGAACCACATCGAGTTTGACTTCGAGCAGCTTCGCGGACTGGATGCCGTCGTCGTGGAAATCCAGGATGTCGGCGTCCGTTATTTCAACTACACGAAGGACGTCATGCACCTGATGGAAATGATGGACCTGCTCGGGGACGATGCCCCGTCCCTGTACATCGTCGACCATATCAATCCGTCCGGCCGTGTCGTGGAAGGGACCATTCCCGCCGTCGTAGGCGAGATGTTCGTACCCAAGGTGGCCCACCGGCACGGGCTTACCCTCGGGGAACTCGTGAACCTGTATGCAGGGGAAATCTCCGCCAAATTCCCGATCCACGTCATCTCGGCCCGTGCGACCGATTCCAACCGGCAGCTCCTCCCATGGACCATCGCCCCCGCTTCCGACATCCCGGGCCTGTTCAGTTCCTACCTGTACAGCGGCGGAGGCCTTTGGAACAACACCACCGTCTCTCCCGGCATCGGCACGGCGCGTCCTTACGAATATATCGGTGCCCCGTTCGTGAAACCCGGCCTTCCTTCCGACCTCCCCGAGGCGGAGGGCGCCCTCCTGCGGCCCTGCTCCTTCACCCCGGCTGCCGGACGCTATGCCGGACAGTGGTGCTTCGGATTCCAGGTTATGCTGGTTCCGGGCGAGGACTATCACAGCCTCCTCCATACCCTGCAGCTGATGCGCTGGTTCACGGAGCACTATTCCGCCTTCGAGTTCGAAGAGGCCTTCTGGACCAAGCTGGCGGATCCCGTGCTGGAAGAATACCTCAAGGGCAACATCCCCTTCGATGTCGCCAAGGAGCACATGAAACTCGAAGAACAGAAATGGATCCGGAAAGCGAAGCGCTACCTCCTGTACGAAGACCAGCCTTTCCGGATGAAATAAAAAAGATTTGGACGGGAGGAGAAAAATACCTATCTTTGCGGTCCAAAATTGTTAACAATTTAATTTGAGTGTAAAATGAAGAAAGGAATCCATCCCGAAACCTACCGTCTTGTAGCTTTCAAGGATATGTCGAATGACACCATCTTCGTCACGCGTTCCTGCGCCCCTGCCAAGGAGACCATCGAGGTCGAGGGCGTCACCTATCCGCTGGTGAAGCTGGAGATTTCCAACACTTCCCACCCGTTCTACACGGGCAAGGTGAAGCTTGTGGACACCGCCGGTCGTGTCGATATGTTCTATCAGAGATACAAGAACAGAAAGAAATAAGTCTTCTGTTTCAAAAGGTTACAAAAAGCCCTGTCCGATTGGACAGGGCTTTTCCGTCAAGAACGCTTCTCAAAGAACAGGTCGAGCATCTTTTCGTCGAAATCGCCGAACCATTCGTGGAGTTTCGCCGCCGCCTGCGCCTTGATTTCAGGGGTAATGCTCTTGGCAATACAGTACACCCCCCACACGATGGCCGCCAGGTCGTCGGTGTAGCCTGCTACCTGAATGAAATCCGGGATGATGTCGATCGGCAGGATGAAATATCCCAGCGAGCCGATGATCTTGGCCCGGTCCCCCTTCGAGGTCGTCGGACTCTTCAGGACATAGTAAAGCAAGAGTACGCCGTACACCACCTTGATGCCGGCTTTCCGCGCAAAAGCGGAAAGTTTCCGCCAGAGCGCATCCTCGTCATAGTGTCCTCTATAAGATCTGTAATCGTCTTCCATTTCCACGTTGTTTTCGACAAAAATACGTAAATTTGCGGACTAAATCCACAATAACATGCTAAAATTCCTGCAGCAGCCTGCCTATAAGGCAGAACAGACCGGTCCTGAGGCCGATGCGCGCTACAAGCGCCTGCGCCTCCAGGTGTTCCTCGGCGCCTTCATCGGCTATGCCGGATTCTATCTGGTCCGGAAGAATCTGTCGATGGCAATCCCGGCCATGGCTCCGCTGGGCTTCGAGAAAACCGAACTCGGTTTCGTCCTCGGTCTCAACGCTGCCGCCTACGCCCTCTCGAAATTCCTGATGGGGAGCGTTTCAGACCGGTCCAATGCGCGGGTTTTCCTTCCCCTGGGACTGGTCCTCACCGCTATATCGATGTGCTTCATGATCGTTCCGATCCAGATGATCGGAGCAGACCACAAGGCTCTCGCCATCCTGGTCATGGGAGTGCTGAACTTCCTGGTGGGATGGTTCAACGGCATGGGCTGGCCCCCCTGCGGCCGCGTCATGACGCACTGGTTCTCCGTCAGCGAGCGCGGTACGATGATGAGTATCTGGAACTGCGCCCATAACGTGGGCGGCGCCCTGGTCGGGCCGATGGCCACCTACGGAGCAGCCTGGTTCGGCAGCTGGTTCTACGGGACCCACGAGGAACTCTATTTCCTCATCGGCACCTTTGCCTTCCCCGCCGCCACGGCTGTTTTCATCGCCCTGCTGGCCTACATCCTCCTGCGGGATACGCCCCAGTCCTGCGGACTCCCCTCCATCGAGAAATGGCGCAACGATTACCCCAAGAACTATTCCGAAGCCCATGAGCAGACCCTTTCCACCAAGGAAATCTTCTTCAGGCATGTCCTGAACAACAAGTTCCTGTGGTATATCGCCCTTGCCAACGCGTTCGTCTACATGGTCCGCTACGGCTGTCTGGACTGGGCTCCTACCATCCTCACGGAGAAAGGGATCGACCTGAAGAGCGCCGGCTGGGCTTATTTCGCCTATGAATTCGCCGCCATCCCGGGGACCCTTCTCTGCGGCTGGCTGTCAGACAAGCTCTTCCATGGACGCCGCGCCTTGCCGACCATGATTTTCATGGCCCTGGTCGCCGTCTTCATCGTCCTGTACTGGGTCTTTATCGACAATCTCACGGTCGTCATCATCGCCCTGATCGGCATCGGCTTCTTCATCTACGGACCGGTCATGCTCATCGGCGTGCAGGCTCTCGACCTCGCCCCGAAGAACGCCTCCGGAACCGCAGCGGGACTGACCGGCTTCTTCGGCTATTTCTTCGGCACCTTCATCCTCGCCAACACGGTCATCGGCCTGGTCGCCCAGAAGGCCGGCTGGAGTGCCACTTTCCTGTTGCTGCTCGCCGCATGCCTGCTGGCCATCCTGTTCATGGGACTGACCTACCGGGAAGAACGGTATCTGGTAAAGAAGGAGGGCGACTGACAGATTGGCAGGCCGTCCGGAGTGGCAGATAATTTGCGGAATACCGAAACGAAAAACATATGAATCATGGCAGACAAGAAGAAAAAGAACAACAAAGATAATAACGAAAACGCTGAAAATCAGCAGGTTGAATGCGAACAGACCGCTCAGGTCAACGAAGAGCTGGAAGCGTTGAAACAGCAGTTGGCCGCCGCCGAGAAGAAAGCGGAAGAGGCCGCTGCCCGCGAGGCGGACCGGAAAAACGACTATGTCCGGCTGATGGCAGAGTTCGACACGTTCCGGCGCCGGACGGCCGAGGAAAAGCTCAGCCTGGTCAGTTCCGCTTCCGCCGACACCATCAAGGGGCTGCTCCCGGTGCTCGACGACTGCGAGATCGCACTCGCCCAGCTGGAGAAATCGACGGACAGTGAAGCTGCAAAGGAAGGGACCTTACTGATTTTCAACAAGTTGATGGGATACCTCAAAACCAAGGGACTGGAGCGGATCGAAGCGAAAGGAGAGGTCTTCGATACAGAGTTCCATGAGGCGGTGACCATGTTCCCCGCCCCGTCCGAGGACCTCAAGGGCAAGGTCATCGACGTCGCCCAGACGGGGTATACCCTTGGAGGAAAAGTCCTCCGGTATGCAAAAGTGATTGTAGGAGCGTAAGATATGGCACAGAAAAGAGACTACTACGAGGTTCTGGGCGTAACCAAGTCGGCATCAGCCGAGGAGATCAAGTCCGCGTACCGCAAACTTGCGCTGAAATGGCACCCGGACCGCTGGGTGAACGGCACCGACGCTGAAAAAAAGACCGCGGAAGAGCATTTCAAGGAAGCGGCCGAAGCTTATTCGGTGCTGAGCGACCCTGACAAGAAGGCTCGCTATGACCAGTTCGGCTTTGCCGGCGACCAGATGGGCGGCGGTGCAGGCGGTTTTGATTTCGGCGGATTCGACCTCAACGATATCCTCCGCAACGTATTCGGCGGCGGATTCAACTTCGGTGGCGGCGGATTCGACTTCGGCGGATTCAGCGGCGGGTCCGGGAGCCAGGGCCAGCAGCGCGCCTATCGCGGACGGGACATCCGTACCAGTGTCAAACTGACGCTCGAGGAGATTGCCTCCGGCTGCGAAAAAGAAGTGACCATCGAGCGCAACCGCCCCTGTCCGGATTGCCAGGGAAAGGGTGCCAAGAATGCTTCCGACATCAAGACCTGTCCGACCTGCCACGGCTCCGGCCAGACCCAGCGGGTGGTCAACAGCCTCTTCGGACGTGCCGTTTCCTATGAAACTTGTCCGCAATGCGGTGGTGAAGGGAACATCATTTCCAACCCGTGCCGCCGCTGCAACGGTACCGGGCTGGAGCGCCGCAGGGAGACTGTCCGCGTAAAGATTCCCGCCGGTGTCGAAGAAGGCATGCAGGTAACGGTCCGTGGCGAGGGCCATTCCGGAATGCGGGGCGGCTCCAACGGAGACCTGCTTGTCGTCATCAAGGAGGAAATCCACCCGAACCTGCGCCGTGACGGCAACAACCTGTTTTATACCAGAATCATTTCGGTGATGGATGCGATGCTGGGGTGCGAGATATCCGTCCCCTGCCTCGACGGCAGCTACAAGGTCAAACTGGAGGCCGGAACCCAGTCCGGAACAGTCGTAAAGCTTCGCGGAAAAGGCCTTCCCGCCGTCCAGGGTTACGGACGCGGGACCGGGGACCTTTACGTCAAGATCCTCGTCTGGATTCCGCGCAAACTCTCCCGCTCCGAAAAAGACATGATGGAGAGCCTCCGGAACAATTCTTCCTTCACGCCGGACCTGACCCGCGATGACAAGGCGCTTTTCGAAAAAGAAAAAAATATTTTCTAAAAAAGTTTTGTCTTTTCAAAAATTGTCCTTACATTTGCAGTCCCAAAAACAAGCAACCTCTTGCGAAGGAGTTGATCGGCAAAGTTGCGATTAAGGAGAATTGAAAAAATGGATTTGATCAAGATTGCAGAGCAGGCTTTCGAGAATGGTAAAGCTGCTGAATTTCCGGAATTCAAGGCCGGTGACACTGTTACCGTGACCTACCGGATCAAGGAAGGTGACAAGGAGAGACTCCAGAAATTCAGAGGAGTTGTCATCCAGATGAAGGGCATGGACCCGTTCACGAAGACCTTTACGGTCCGCAAGGTGTCCGGCGGAATCGGAGTGGAGAGAATCTTCCCGTTCCAGTCCCCTTTCATTGACAGCATCGAGGTGAACAAGTACGGCAAGGTCCGCCGCGCCCGCATCTTCTACCTCCGCGACCTCACCGGTAAGAAGGCACGTATCAAGGAGAGAGTCTACACTACTGAAAAATAAGGCTTTACGCCGAATGGCTCCTTAGCTCAATTGAATAGAGCATTTGACTACGGATCAAAAGGTTACAGGTTTGAGTCCTGTAGGAGTCACGAGAAAACCGCATTGGAGATATCTCCAGTGCGGTTTTTCTTTTTTACTTAACCACAACTTAACCACCAAATCTTTCTGGGGAGATTGCGCTCGATTGCACGAATTCACTATTCAACTAATTAACTAGCAATTAGTTATATCAATATTTACCTATCTTTGCCACAGCTCGGTCGAGTTGTGGCTTTTCGCCATACGGACCGAAATGTTTAACGA
>JAGAHD010000161.1 GCA_017627255.1 Bacteroidales bacterium
CGGCCGTGGCTGGAAAACCCGCGGACGAGCCTGTATCTTCTTGCCGGCGCGGAGGAAAACCGCTCCGCCCTGGAGAAACTGGTGGATGCGCCGTGCCAGGCGAAAGTATTCTGCCTGTCTGATGAAAAGGATTCGCTGGATGTGATGTATGCCACCCTGGTGGGACGTATCCGGCAGGTTGACAGCGACTCCCTCGCCGTGCAGCAACTCAAGTATCATCAGCCGGATCTCCATCCGGTCCGGTTCGTGGATATTGCCCGCGATGCGGAAGGACAGCCGGCCGGGTATGTCGCTTCCGGCTTTCACGCCATGGTCATCGGATTCGGCCACCCCGGAGAGGAAGCGTTCCGTTTCCTGTACGAGTTCGGCGCGTTTGTCGGGAAGAACCGCCGTCAGGTCCCTACGACTTTCCGGATCTGCGATCCGCGCGTCGATTCCCTGAAAGGGGCTTTTCTGGCCAGGAACCCCGGACTGCGTGACGATCCTTCCATCCTCTGGACCCCTGCCGGGGCTGATTCGGATGCGTTCTGGCGTCAGTACGAGGCTGACCTGCGGGAGCTGAACTATGTGATGGTGAATGTCGGCGATGACCGGAAGAATGTCAGTATCGCTATCCGCCTCCTGCGGAAAGCCGCCCAGGGAAAGAAAGATTTCTCCCGGTTCGCCATCCTGGTCCGTCTCCGTCATCCGGATGACCGGATTACACGGCTGATCGAGTTTAACAACCGGGCTTACGGCGGGGGGACCCCGGTCATCCATGCTTACGGCTCTTTCGGGGATGTCTGGCGCACGGATGTGCTGACCGGAAAGGATTTCAAGGACCGTGCCTCCCTGTTTTACCTGTCGTCCCAGGAAGCCCAGGGCCGGAAAGAGGACTGGGAGGGGCGGAAAAAGCGTCTGCAGGACCCTGACGGAGACCATCTCCGCAATACGATGGCCCTGATGCGTCAGCAGGGGCAGGACCTGTCCTGTTGCGCCCATATCCCTACGAAGATCGCTCTTTCCAGCAGGGCTGCCCGCGAGGCTGCCAGCCGGATTCCGGTGGCTGTTTCGGAAGGATCCGCCCTGGCATTCCCGGCCGGCGAGGCCGCGTTCGACTGCCTGGAATACCTGGTGGCCGGGGAACAGTTGCGGTGGACCTCCTCCCACAAGGTCTCCGGTTATACATGCGGACCCGAGGATGAACTCCTGCAGACCGTTCAGGACCTGGTCGCATATGATGAGATAAAAGACAAAGGTTCCGCCCTTGACAGGTGGATGGCCGTCAAGACCTCCCTCTGCATGGACGCAGAGCCTGAAACAGATACGATACAGCATGGAAAAGAAGAAATATAGCCTGGATGCCCATTCGGAGCAAATCCTGGAAGACTATCGGAAAAATCTCCCCGTTTTCCAGAAGTTGCAGGCGAAGGTCCCGGATGAACTGCGTCGCGTATTCGCAGATGCGGACATCGTCGTTGCTTCCGTCGAAAGCCGCATCAAGACGGAGGACTCCCTGGCCGGCAAACTGGAGCGCAAGGGAATGAAATACCATTCCCTGTCGGATGTTACGGACATTTTTGGCGTTCGGATCATCACTTTCTACACGGACGACGTGGACAAGGTCGCTTCGGTGGTGGAGCGGATGTACGATATCGACTGGGAGAATTCGGTGGACAAGCGGAAGATTCACCAGATCGACAGTTTCGGTTATCTTTCCCTGCACTATATCTGCCGCAGGAAACGGTGTCCCTTCCGGTTTGAGATTCAGATGCGGACTGTATTGCAGCATGCCTGGGCCAACATGTACCACGATATCGGCTACAAATCGGGCGTGGAAGTGCCGAAAGAGTACTTGCGGAACCTGAACAGGCTGGCGGGTATGCTGGAACTTGCGGATGAGCAGTTCAGCAGGATCCGGACCGAAATCAACGACTACCGGCGCCAGGTGCGGTCTCTGGTGGCCTCCGGCAACCTGGAGGAAGTCCCCCTGGATGGGGACAGTTTCCGGAGTTTCCTGGACCTGGACCCTTTCGGGGCGCTCAACCGGCGGATCGCTGCCGTCAACCAGGCGGAGATCCAGGAGGTCTCCCTGGTCCGTTTCCTTCAGCTGTTCAAGGGGATGGGATTTACGACGCTGGGGGATATCGTCAACTTGATCCGCAATTATTCCGACGCTGCTTACCAGATTTCCTGTTATCAGATCAGCCTGACCGACCTGGATATCGTCTCATCATGGGTCGGGCCGCAGAATCTCTGCATCGCCTATATGCTGCAGAACGGTTCCGGAAAGGCCGGCATCCGGTTCATGCTGGATATCTTGAACGGGAAATCGGACAGCAATGAAGCGATGGCCGCTTATCTGGCCTCGCTGGCAGAATCGCTGTCCTTCATGCATTCGGACAGGAAAGGCTCTTCCAAATAACGTTCCCTGAGACATCTAAGGTCTTCCCGGGTCAGGGCGAGCGGCCCTTTCAGATAGGCTTCCTTGGAACCGTATTGCTGCTCGATGCCATCGAGAGTGCGGCAGAAATTCGGTGTGCTCACTCCCATGAAGGCCCGGATTACGTCCAGTTCCTCTTCACCGGCGCCCAGGACCGTGGCTTCCCGGCAGAGGAGATTCACCAGCTGGGCGTAAGTTTCATTCGAACGGTCGAAATCCCGCACAATCGTTTCGCGGTCCGCCCCGAGGGCGGCGAGCAGGAAAGCGGCACCGATGCCGGTCCGGTCCTTCCCCTGGGAACAGTGCCAGAGGACGGCTCCTTCTTCCGTATTCAGGATCATGTCAAAGAAGGCGGCATACTGGAGCTGGGAGAATTCACTGTTGACCAGGGACGGATAAAGATCGCGGGCCTTGTGCTTGAAATCGTCCGTGAAGGAGAGGCGGACGATGTGGCTGGGCAGGTTGCGCCAAGTCTCTGCAGGAACGGCGTTTCCGCTCATGCGCTCCGCTTCGGTGTCGAGGGTGGGGAGGTTGACGTACCGGGCTCCCGGCACTTCTACATCGGGCTGGAGCGTGGCCTCACCGAGTGAGCGGAAATCAAAGATCCTCCTGAGGCGGTACCGGTCCCTGAGGAGGGCGACGTCGCCGGGGGTTGCGTCGGCGAGGTGACCGGTCCGCAGGAGTCTGCCGGTCCGGATTACTTTTCCGTCCCGCATCCTGAGACCGCCGAGATCCCGGGCATTGATGATATTCTCGAAATGCATCGCGGAAGCAAAGATAGCGACATTTTCAGGGATTCGGGCAAAAAATGAGCTCCATGCAGCCCGAATTCAGATAAAAATCCATATTTTTGTATAAGTTATGAAAAATGCAGAAATCGACACAGCATTGTTTGACCGTGCCGCAGTATTCGCTGTACGTGCCCATGCCGGAACGGAACGGAGGGGTAAGGGTTTTCCGTATGTCATCCACCCGATGGAAGCCGCTTCCATCGTGGCGACGATGACTTCGGACCAGGAACTTCTCGCGGCAGCCGTACTCCATGACGTCGTGGAAGACACGTCGGTGACGGTCGATGAGATCCGGGATGCTTTCGGCGGGAGGGTAGCTGCCCTTGTCGCTGCGGAAAGCGACCGGGTCATTCCGGAAATGATAGAGCATGAGAGCTGGTTTGTCCGCAAGCAGGAAGCGATCGACCGTCTGGGTGTCGCTCCCCTCGACGTGAAAATGGTGGCTCTCGGGGACAAATTGTCGAACATGCGGGCTATTGCACGCGATTATGCCGTCCTGGGCGACAGACTGTGGGACCTGTTCCGCATCAAGGACCGGGAATCCCATGCCTGGCATTACCGCGGACTGGCCGATTCTCTTGTGGAATTGTCTGAAACGGCTGCTTATCAGGAGTTTAAACGTCTTGTGGAGCAGGTTTTCGGAACAGAATAAACAGAGCCATGGAAGCGATCAAGATTGACATGTCCGAGTATGAGTATGCCGGAGAAGGTGCGAACGGGATGAGTTACCATCACCGTACGGACCCTTCTGTCATGCTGAAAATGTATAAACCGGGCATGGTACAGCAGCCCTTGGATGAGATGATGGTGGCACGCCGGGTCTTCGAGGCAGGGATCGCTTCACCGGAGCCGGGTGACTACGTGACGGACGGAGAGCGGTTCGGCATCCGGTTCCGACGTATCATGGACAAGGTTTCCTTTGCGCGGGCGGTCGGGGATCACCCGGATCGGACGGAGGAATACGCCGTACGCTTCGCCCGGATGTGCCTTGCCCTGCATTCCACGGCCGTTGACAGGACCGTGTTTGAATCCATCAAGGACCGGTATTACAGGTTGCTGGAGGCGAATCCTTTCTTTTCCAGCGTGGAAAAGGAACGGCTCTTCCGGTTCATCGCTGCCGTTCCCGATGCTGACACGGCGATTCATGGCGACCTGCAGTTCGGGAATGCCATCATGGCGGACGGAAAGGAATACTTCATCGACCTGGGGGATTTCTGCTATGGCAATCCGCTGTTTGACGTGGGGATGGTTTACCTGACCTGCCGCCTAAATGATGAGGCGTTCACCCGGGAGGCTTTCCACATGGACAATGCGACTGCCGGACGGTTCTGGGAGGCATTCGCGCCCGCCTATTTCGGGGCGGACCGTCCGCTCTCCTCCATCGAGGAGGAAATCCGTCCTTTTGCGGGACTGAAGACCCTGATTGTAGAACGTGATACAAAACGGCCGATGCTTGAATTCCGGGCGGCCCTGACTCCGCTTCTGATATGAAATCGAACAAACTGATCGGCAGGGCTGAACGCTGGCTGTTCGCCCGGAACGGATTGATGATCCTGCTGGTAGCGATCGCGACCCTGGAGGCTACGACGCTGGTCCAGTATTACTTCTCCCGTAAAGGAATCAAGGAGGAGGCGACCAACCGGGCCTTGAGCGAACTTGAGGCTACGGAACTCCGGATCACGGATATCCTGGATCAAGTGGAGACGGCTGTCAGGAGCAATGTCTGGTCCATCCGGAAGGATCTTGAGACGCCTGATGATCTGTGGGCTGTCACGTACCGGATCGTGGCGGACAATCCCATGATTATGGGTTCCGCAATCGCGCTGAAACCGGATTATTATCCTTCCAAAGGGTATTATTTCGCACCTTATTCCTATTCTGACGGGAATAGGATTATTTCCCTTCAACTCGGTTCGGAAACCTATGACTATCCGACGAAGGAATGGTATACGAAACCGATGGAACTCGGTTCCGGCTATTGGTCGGAACCCTATTATGACACGGGCGGAGGCGAGGCGCTGATGACGACCTTCTCCATGCCCGTACAGGACTGGGACGGAAATGATATCGGAGTAGTGACTGCGGATGTGTCCCTGAACTGGATGACGGACCTGGTCGGTAACGTACAGGTCTATCCGACAGCGTTCAACGTCATGGTCAGCCGGTCTGGCCAGTTCATGGTTTGTCCGTCCAAAGCCTTGATCATGAACAATACGATCCAGCAGGTCGCTTCTACTTTCGAGGATTCCTTGGCCGTGCGTGCCGTCGCCCGGGCAATGCTCTCCGGTGAAAGGGGAAGCCATGTCGTCCATTACAGGGATACGGTTGAACACGTGTTTTACGCACCCTTGCCGCGGACGGGCTGGTCCATGGCCACCATCGTTCCGCATGAAGAAATCTATGGCAATGTCCAGCGGATCAATCGCCTGATACGCATACTGCAACTGGTCGGCCTTCTCCTGCTGGGATTCATCATTTTCTTTTCGGCAAGGAGCCAGTTGAGGCTCAGGGAGGTGTCTGAGAAGAAAAACCGGATTGAGAACGAGCTTCACGTCGCACGGGAAATCCAGTTGTCCATGATTCCGAAAGTATTCCCTCCCTACCCGGATCGGTCGGATATTGATATTGCGGCCTCCATCATTCCTGCCAAGGAGGTGGGGGGAGACCTGTACGATTTCTATATCCATGACGAAAAACTGTATTTCTGTATCGGGGATGTCAGCGGGAAGGGCGTTCCGGCTTCGCTGCTCATGGCTGTGACCCGGAGTTTGTTCCGGACCGTTTCCGCCCATGAGAAGAGTCCTGGCCGCATTGTTTCTTCCATCAATGAGTCGATGTCGGAAACGAATGACAGAAACATGTTTGTCACGTTTTTTGCAGGCGTCCTGGACCTGGGAACCGGCCATCTCCGGTATTGCAATGCGGGACATAATTTCCCCCTCATCACGGGACCGGACAATGCTGTACGCTGCATGGAGGTGATTCCGAACCTTCCGCTGGGAGTCGCATCCGATTTCCATTTTGTAGAGCAGGAAATGGAGCTGGCACGTGGTGAAAGCCTTTTCCTGTACACCGACGGACTGACCGAAGCGGAGAACGCCGGGCAGGAGCTGTTCGGCAATGAGCGTATGATCCGGACGGCCAGGAAAACCGGTAACCAGCATGCAGAAGACCAGATGCGTGCGATGATCCTTGCTGTGCATGACCATGTGGGAACAGCCAAACAGAGCGATGACCTTACTATGCTTTTCCTTCGATATCTCGGGTCGGACGCGGACCCTTCCAATCTGGAGCGTCACCTGATCCTTCACAATGACATCCAGCAGATTCCGCAATTGGCGGATTTTGTCGAGGCTGTTTCGCGGGAAGCCTGTCTGGACCAGTCCCTGTCCCTGAACCTGAATCTTGCCCTCGAGGAGGCGGTGACCAATGTGATCCTGTATGCCTACCCCGAGAAGACGGACGGGCTGGTGGAGATTGAGGCGATCATCCGGCCGGATCGGCTGGATTTCATCATCAGTGACAGCGGAAAACCGTTCAACCCCTTGCAGGTTCCCCCTCCGGACCTCAGCCTGCCCGTTGAGGAGAGGCCGGTCGGTGGTCTTGGCATCTATCTTGTCAATACGATTATGGACCATGTCTCCTATGCCCGTGAAGACGGCAAGAACATCCTTTCCATGAATAAGTTACTGAAAAAAAACAATTAATCATACCATCAGATGGAAGTTACTATCTTGCAGCAAGAAAACGGCTGGACGGCCCGGATGGCCGGCCGTCTTGACACCCCTGCATCCCTGGATGTCGCCAACCAGATCAAACCCATGCTGGAGCATGCGGACGGGACGATCGTCCTGGACTGCAGCGAAATGACCTATATCAGCAGTTCCGGTCTCCGGATTTTCCTGACGATCCGCAAGCAGGCTTCTGTTCAGGGCGGGCACGTGATTGTATCGGGCCTGTCCGACGATATCCGCCAGGTCTTCATGATGACCGGCTTCCTGCAGTTGTTTGACATCCAGTAGCCGGACTGAATGAAACGGTCCTTCATCCTCGCATCCGGCCTGTTGCTGGTTTCCATTTCCTTGTCCGGGCAGGAGTTCGTCTCCCGCCGTCCGGCCGTGGAGGACCGTCTTTTTGTTTCCGAGGCCGTCGAGAAAACGATTGCGGAAGTATGCAGTCGGCTGACCCATCCCAAACTTTCCTGGATGTTCGCCAACTGTTTCCCGAATACGTTGGATACGACCGTCCATTTTTCCGAAGAGGAGGGGAGGACGTTTGTGTATACGGGGGATATCCATGCCATGTGGCTCCGTGATTCCGGGGCGCAGGTATGGCCGTATGTCCCTCTGGCACAAGAAGATGAACATCTTCGAAAAATGCTCTCAGGCGTCATCAACTGCCAGTTCTCGCTTATCTGCATCGACCCTTATGCCAATGCGTTCAATGACGGCCCGACCGGAACGGGGTGGCAGTCAGACCTGACGGACATGAATCCCAACCTACATGAACGGAAATGGGAAATCGATTCCGTCTGTTATCCGATCCGCCTGGCATGGCAGTATTGGAAAACCACGGGGGATGTTTCCGTGTTCGGCGATACCTGGCTGGAGGCGGTCCGGAAGATCCTGGACACTTTCCGGGCGCAGCAGCGGAAAGATGGCCGCGGTCCCTACCATTTCCAGCGGGAGACCCTGGCTCAGCTAGATACCAAGGCGAATTCCGGTTTCGGCCATCCTGTCAGGCCGGTGGGGCTGATCGCTTCGGCTTTCCGCCCTTCCGACGATGCCACCCAGTTCGAGTTTCTGGTGCCATCCAATTTCTTTGCCGTGACTTCGCTCCGGAAAGCTGCCGAGATCCTCGAGTCCGTTTCGGAACAGCCGGAAATGGCTTCCGAATGCCGGGACCTGGCAGATGAGGTGGAGGAGGCTCTCCGGAAATACGCTGTTTTCGACCATCCGTCCTACGGCCCTGTCTATGCCTATGAGGTGGACGGATTCGGCAACCGGTACCTGATGGATGATGCAAATGTCCCCAGTCTTCTGGCCCTTCCGTATCTGGGAGATGTCCCTGTGGACGATCCGGTGTATCAGAATACCCGCCGGATGGTCTGGAGTGAGGACAATCCCTATTTTTTCCGGGGAACGGCGGCCGAAGGGATCGGGGGACCGCACGTGGGGGTGGACATGATCTGGCCTATGAGTATCATGATGAAGGCGTTTACGGCAACCGACGACGAGGAAATCCGGTGGTGCATGGAAACGCTCCTGCACACGGACGCCGGGACGGGTTTCATCCATGAGTCGTTCCATAAGGACCATCCTTCAACCTATACGCGGGACTGGTTTGCCTGGCAGAATACCTTGTTCGGGGAACTGGTCCTGAAACTGATTGCCGACGGCAAGACCGACCTTCTCAATTCGCTCCGTTAACATGAAAGAGATTTACATCAAGCATATCGCCGGCCTTCTGCAGGTCCAGGCCTGGCAGGTGGAGAATTGTGCGGAACTCTTCGCGGAAGGGTGCACCATCCCGTTTATCAGTCGCTACCGCAAGGAACGGACCGGGGGACTGAATGACATCGACGTGGCAGAGATCAAGCACTGGACGGAAGTTTTTGCCGAGATGGAAAAGCGCAAGACATCCATTCTCGCAACCATCGAACAGCATGAAAAACTGACACCCGATCTTCGGAAGAAGATTGAGAACTGCGTGAATGCCAGTGAATTGGAGGATCTGTATCTCCCGTATCGCCCCAAACGCAAGACCCGTGCTACCGTGGCTGTTGCCAAAGGGCTGGAGCCCTTGGCGGATCTGCTGTGGGAGGGGAAATCCCGTGATCCGAAGGCCGATGCCGTCCCGTTCGTGAAAGGAGAGGTCTCCTCAACCGAGGATGCACTGGCAGGAGCCCGGGACATCATTGCCGAGCGGCTTTCCGAGACCGCGGTGATTCGGGAGAATCTCCGTGGGATCTTCCGGACGCGGCGCGTGCAGTCGAAAGCGACCAAACTGGCCCAGAGCGATCCTGCCGCCTCCAAATACCGGAGCTATTTCCGTTTCTCGAATCCGCTTTCCAAGATTCCTTCCTATAACCTGCTGGCGCTTCTGCGGGCGGAAAACGAGGGATACCTGAATGTGTCGATCGATGCGGATCCGGAAAAATGCGGCAATAAGATTTATTACGACTTCTGTCAGGAACAGGGATACCCGGCCCGCGAATCCGGACTCCAGATCCGTTCGGCGGTGGATGATGCGTACAAGCGCCTGCTGGAACCGTCTATTACGAACGAAGTATTGAAAGAGGCCAAGCAGAAGGCGGATGCCGATTCCATCCGGGTGTTCGGTGAGAACCTCCGGCAGCTTCTCCTGGCTCCGCCGGTCGGCCAGAAACGGACGATGGCGATCGACCCGGGGTTCCGGACAGGCTGCAAGGTCGTCTGCCTGGACGAGCAGGGGAATCTGCTTTACCATACCGTCATCTTCCCCCATCCACCGGCTCCGAAGAAAATCGAGGCTATCACGACGGTCGCCGACTTGGTAGACAAGTACCGGATCGAAGTGATCGCGATCGGAAACGGAACGGCCGGCAGGGAGACGGAAGAGTTCATCCGGAAAGTAGGTCTCGATGAACGTATCCGGATTTTCTCGGTCAGCGAGGACGGTGCGTCCGTGTATTCAGCCTCCGATGTAGCCCGGGAGGAATTTCCGCAGGAGGATGTGACGGTCCGCGGGGCCGTTTCCATCGGGCGGCGGCTTATGGATCCGTTGTCCGAATTGGTGAAAATCGACCCGAAGTCCCTTGGAATCGGGCAGTACCAGCATGATGTGGACCAGGCCTTGCTGCGGGAAAAACTGGACAATACGGTTGAAAGCTGCGTCAACAGCGTCGGCGTGAACCTGAATACGGCCAGTCCGTACCTGTTGCAGTACGTCTCCGGCATCGGACCCGTCCTGGCCGGCAATATCGTCGAGTTCCGCACCAAGATCGGCAGATATACCTCCCGTCGCCAGCTGCTGGAAGTGCCCCGCCTCGGCGCGAAGGCTTTCCAGCAATGTGCCGGCTTCCTCCGGATCCAGAAGGCGGAGAATCCTTTGGACGGGAGTGCCGTCCACCCGGAGGCCTATCACATCGTGGACCGGATGGCGGCCGATCTCGGCGTTACTGCGAAGGAACTGGTCGGCAATGCGGACCTGTGCCGGAAAATCAAGGCCCAGGACTATGTTGAAGGGGATTTCGGCCTCCCGACGGTTCAGGATATCCTTCAGGAACTCTCCAAGCCGGGACGTGATCCGCGTGCGGAGGTCCGGGAATTTGCATTCGCCGATGACATCCATGAGATTGATGACCTGAAGGTGGGAATGGAACTGCCCGGCATCGTCACCAACCTGACGGCTTTCGGGGC
>JAGAHD010000162.1 GCA_017627255.1 Bacteroidales bacterium
CAGCAGCATCCAGATGACCGAGGTGTACGCGAAGATCGTCGACCAGAAGAAGGTCGAGACCATAAACCTGGTGAACGACCTCTTCACCAAGCCCGCAAGTAAAACCGCAAACGCAATCTGATCATGAAAGTCGAAATCAAGGAAAGGGCATTGAAAGGAGGCAACAAGGGGTTATATCTTGAATACTACGAAAAGGGTTTCCGCAAGAGGGAGAACCTGCATCTGTATCTGATACCAGAGGATGCGTCCAATGCCAAAGGAATCAATAAGAGGACCTATCTCAAGGCAATGGCGGTCCGGTCCGACAGGCTCCTCAATCCTCCGGAGTTCGATAAGACCCCTGAACCGGAGGACGGAATAGACAGGACGACAACCTGGCTGGAATGGTGTGACGAATACATCCGCTACTCTGCAGGTTGCGGCAACGGCGAGTCGGCGATGAGGCACAAGGTGACCGCCCGCAAGCGCATCGGCGAGTATCTTGACCGTATCGGAAAGACGAATATCCTCTTGAAGGATGTGACCACGGCAGTCGTCAGTGGCCTGTATGACTATATGCGAAACGACTACAGGAATCCCGGCCAGATCAAGGAGCGGGAAGGGCGGCTGGCCGAGTACTCCCTGCTACTGTTCGGGGAGACAGTCAACGCCATCTTCAACAAGGCCCTCCGGGATGGTAGGATTGGTTACAATCCGCTCAGGGGGTTGAATAACCTGGAACGTTTCCATGCCCCGGACAAGCACCGGGAGTACCTGACTTCGGATGAGCTGATCCGGTTCTTGACCGCAGAGACGGCGACGGAGACAGAACGGCAAGTTCAGATAGCCTTCGGCTTTTCTTGTATGACGGGACTCCGGCTGGGTGATGTACGGCAGCTCAGATGGGGCGACATCAAGTCCATGGGAGAAGGGTGGGCAGTGTCCATCGTCCAGCAGAAGACGGGCAGTCCGGTGACAGTTCCCTTAAACGAATTGGCTATCTCACTTCTGCCTCAACGTCCGGATAATGATGGCGAAAACGTGTTCCGACTGCCGGGGAAATCTGGGAAAGTTACGAAGTACGTCCGAAGCATCAGGGACAAGGCCGGCATTACAGGTAAGGAACTGACCTTCCATTGCAGCCGCCACACGGCTGCGACACTGGCCATCTCCGCAGGTGCGGAACTCTACTCCGTGAGCAAGATTCTGGGGCACAGGAACCTGGTGTCAACACAAGTCTATGCCAAGGTGAACCTGGAGAAGAAGATTGAGACGGTCAATCTGACCAAAGGAGTATTTGATTAACCCCGTGCTCGTTAAAACCATATTAGAGTTCTTCTATCGAGGAATCTCGATAAGATTATATTAACTCACGTATTTTCAGCACTTTACGTTTGAGCGGGGTACGATGGAGCCCGGCCGATATTCTCCTCCCTGGGGAGGTCGGGAGGGGATGAACCAGCACGGTGAGCTGACAGAAGACGCGGGAACGGAAGGACCGTCAGGGACTGGAGTGGAGCGGCTTCTGGCTGCTGACCGTGACCGCTTTTCCTTTCAAGTGCGGGGGCAGAGCGAGTCTGCGTCAGCAGTCTCGCTGCGCGGGGGCCATGTGTGCGAGGGGGCGACAGCGAGTTTGTGCCAGGCTTGTCCTGGTACAGTCTCGCCGCGAAGGGTGGCAATGAAGGTTGCCTTTCCGGGCGGCTCGTCCGTCCCGGAAGGGCAAGTACCGCTTTCCTTGTTGACACTGGCATCTGTTCCGCCGGTGGAACAAGGTACCATCGGCCCAGATCCCGGCAGCATCGGCACGAAATATTGCTCTGAGCGCCCTCAAATCCTTCATTTCCCTCGATTCCCTCACTCCCGTCGTTTGATGGTTCGGCGCGAAAATGTTTGTTCCGTTCCACAGGGGTAATGGAACAAGCGGAACAAATGGAACAAAATGTCAACCCTAATCAGCGATAAGCCCGCTTATCCCTGGTAATAGTTGCCGCCGCTTGTTCCGAGTGTTCCACCTGTTTCGCACAGGGGGTGGAACGGAACAGAATCGGCTGGATCTGTATGGATATGATAAAGGCAGGAGGTACTGTTCTTCGCTCCTGCCCCGAATGAAGCTAATGCTTCTTCATTCTCCGTCGATATCACTTCGAGAGGCGGTCTCAGGCCGCATCAAAGATGCGTTCCAAGACTCAACCCAAGAATATGATACCGACGGTTGAAAGTACGGTATTTACCATATTCAAAACAGCTTTAAGGTTTTATCGGAATATGCCGACGTGTTGCAAAGATACAATCTTTAAATCAGTTCAGCATATTCGTCCGATATAATTCCTCGCATGTCAACACTATTTTCACATGATAATGTAAGAATCGTGAAGAAAAAAGTATAACTTTGCGTGGCCGTTGTAGGCAATTAGTTCTTTGACATGGTGTTCTGAGATTTTGCGGGGTAGAAGGAGTTTCGCTAAACCGACATTTTCTTGGCGGGCAACAGTATCTACTGTTGTTTTCTATCAACTCCTCAATCTTTCACGCATTATGTCCCAGAACTTATTACCTTCGACCAATTCATCTGTTAGCAAGAACCTTGTTTTATTTAATGACGATATCATTAGGTCTATAGCGGAAACGGTCAAAAGCACACTAATGAAGAATGCAAGCACTTGGGTGAAGAAAGGTTATATCAACCTTGATGACTTTATCCAGAACGCAAATCTTCACATTCTTAATAAGAGTGATGCGTTTGACCCAAAACACGGATCATCTTTTAAGGCATGGGCGTGTGTCGTGGCTAGAAACTATTCTATTAGCGAGTCAAAAAAGCTAAAACGAATAGTAGTCTCCAGGACAAGCATAGATTTGTTGGACTACGGTGAACTTTCTGATACCTCTACTAAGGAGCCATTCCAAATAAAGGAGGAGCGTCAGGAATCCCGTACCAGATTGAAGCAATTGTTGTTGTTTCTTGATGGTCTTAATGAAAGTGAGAAGCTCTTGCTTGAGATGATGAATGA
>JAGAHD010000163.1 GCA_017627255.1 Bacteroidales bacterium
AGATAACCGAAACTGTCGATCTGGTGAATCTTCCGCTTGTCCACCGAATTCTCCCAGTCGATATCGTACATCCGCTCCACCACCGAAGCGACCTTGTCCACGTCATCCGTGTAGAAAGTGATGATCCGGACGCCGAAAATGTCCGTAACATCCGACAGGGAATGGTATTTCATTCCCTTGCGCTCCAGTTTGCCGGCCAGGGAGTCCTCCGTCTTGATACGGCTTTCGACGGAAGCGACGACAATGTCCGCATCTGCGAATACGCGGCGAAGTTCATCCGGAACCTTCGCCTGGAGTTTCTGGAAAACGGGGAGATTCTTCCGGTACTCTTCCAGGATCTGCTCCGAATAGGCATCCAGGCTATATTTCTTCTTTTCCATGCTGTATCGTATCTGTTTCAGGCTCTGCGTCCATACAGAGGGAGGTCTTGACGGCCATCCACCTGTCACGGACGGAACCTTTGTCTTTCATCTCATCATACGTGACCAGGTCCGGAACGGTTTGCAGGAGTTCATCCTCGGGGCCGCATGTATAACCGGAGACCTTGTGGGAGGAAGTCCACCGCAGCTGTTCCCCGGCCACCAGGTATTCCAGACAGTCGAATGCCGCCTTGCCGGCCGGGAATGCCAGGGCGGATCCTTCCGAAACAGCCACCGGAATCCGGCTGGCAGCCTCGCGGGCAGCCCTGCTGGAAAGAGCGATCTTCGTAGGGATATGGGCGCAACAGGACAGGTCCTGCCCCTGCTGGCGCATCAGGGCCATCGAATTGCGGAGATGGTCCCCGTCAGGGTCCTGCAGACGCTTCTTCCGTCCCTCCCAGTCCTCATTCCGGCCTTGGGCTTCCTGGGAAGACAGGTAAAACAGGGACGCACGGTCCTTGAAATCCTTTCCGGTCAGGACATCCGTACGCCAGACATCCCCGAAAGAGCCATACGCATGGATGACCGGGATCTCCCCGCCATAAGTCCGGTTGTTGAACGCAATCAGCCGGGTAATCCGGTCATCCGGTTGACGGAGGCGGACCAGGATGGCGAACCGGGAAAAATCTTTCTTTCCCTGGGCGGCCTTCCGCAGGAGGCGGATAGCGATACTGACATTCTTCCGGTCGTCGCCGACATTCACCATCACATAGTTCAGTTCCGGCAGGTCAGCCTCGTACTGACGCCAGAATGCATCCGAATCAGCCCCGGCCGGGGTCCACTGGATGGAAGGATCGTCACGCAGTCCCGGATTCCTGGTCAGGAAAGCCCCTTTCAGGGCATCGACGCGCGGATCGCAGATCCGGAAAGACGTGGGGACCTGACGACGGTCCTTTCCGATAAACGCGCCGAACTCATACAGGAAACGGAACGCTTCCTCTCCGGGACGGCCGAATCCGATGACCATGGCATGAAAACCGGAATCGACATACCCGGCCGGCTGTCCTTCCGCATCGCGGGCGATATCCACGAACCGGACCGGATGGAGGTCCGGCTGATGGTACTTGAGATGCTGTACGGCGAGGGAGTCGCTGTCAACCTGCCGGATACGTCCCACCAGGGTGGCATACATCATATCCAGCGAATCCTTTTCATCAGACAGGCAGAATACTTTCGCCTGGCACGGCGCATCCACCAGTTTCTCCAGGGCGGAGCGGTTTTCCTCCGCGCCGGCAAGAAGATACAGGCTCGTCCGCGGGTTTTCCAGCCACGGCCG
>JAGAHD010000164.1 GCA_017627255.1 Bacteroidales bacterium
CCGGAGGTGGTGGTGACGGTGAGGGTCAGGCTGGTCGCTGTGACGGGAAGGATGTTATACCAGAGGCAGAAATCACTTGCGCTCGGGGCGGAACCTTCATCGAAGGTGAGGGTGATGGTGTTGGAACCATTTGCACCGGCCTCAAGGGCGTCATTATTGATTGCGACGGTTTCCGCAGCAATGTCACCTCCTTCAACGGTCAGCGTTGCAGAGGCAATAGCCTCGTCAAGGCTGCTGGTCAGGTGGAAATAAATGATGGAGGTCAAACGCCGCATCGGGATGACCAGATTGCCACCGTTGGCATTCTTGCCAAGAAGGGCATTCTCGAAGGAAACCTCTCCCTTCATTACATCATAAGCAGAGTTGTAGTTGCTACCATTCTGAACACGAGCGCTGCCAAAGGGGATATCGCTCATGGCAGGGAAGTATCCATCGTAGGACCAATCACCAACCGTTTCGTTGCTGGGAAGACCAAGGTCAAAATACTCGCCATTCCAAGTGGCAGTGCCTTGCTCGATATAGTCCGCCGCCTCACTTACAGCCTCGACAGTCATCTTATCGTCGACCTCCCAATTGGCGGTGAAGGTCTTCTCATCTTCAGTAGTAAGGGTTGCCTTGGTTTCAGCATCATCAACGACGGCGGAGAGGCGGATGCTCGTCATTCCGTCGGTTTTTGCAGGTTCCTGCGTGTCAATCTCTTTGTTACAAGCGGAGAATGCCGTTGCGGTCGCCGCAAGGAGCATTATGGATTTGAAAATCTTTTTCATGGCGCATTAGTTTTAACCCCAGTTGTCAGTATCATCCTCGACATCATCATTGGTGATATCTGTGATACCACCTCCAGACAAAATGTTTTCCTCGAACCTTACGAGGAACAGTTCCGCTTCCGGAACCTCGTAATTCTTTTTACGCATAGTTGTTTGATTTTATAATTGTTTGATTATTTGACAGATAGAGGGGCGCGCCCGTCGGGAGGGAGGGGCACGGTGAGGCGGACTTTTCCTTGCGGGAAAAGCCTTGGGTTAAGATATAACTTGTTGATATAGAGCTACTTTCTACCTCCCCCCAGACGAAAACCAGGGAGTCAGACAAAGCGGGGTATGTGGTAGTGTGTTTCATTTCCAAACATGCAAAGTTACGGAATACCGGTGCCAAATCCAATTTTTTTCTCTGAAAAAAGCGTATCTTTGAGGAGATTAAACGGAATGACCATGAAAAGATTACTTCTGGCGGGAGCGTTCCTGCTTTTTTCTTTCAGTGCGTTCGCACAGGTGGCCGATACGACGGTAAACCTTCTGGCCGACACCGATACGACGGTGACCGTAAAACCCTACGAAGTGTATTGCGAGATCGTTTCGTACAGCAACGGGCTGTTTACGAACAGGGTGATCGTGGAGATCGATTTCGGACAGTTCTCCGATTTCTGGAGCCTGGACAACCGGCTGGTCGACGAGTTTGGTAAAGCGCTGGTATTCAATTCCATCCTGGATGCGGCGAATTACCTCGCCGAGCGGGGATGGGTGTTCCGGCAGGCCTATATCGTGCAGTCATTCTCCGAGGGGACTTCCAGTTCTCCGCGGAACCATTGGATCATGGCGAAAACCGTCACTTCGCCCGAACAGATTTCGGAGGGGCTGCTGACTTCACGGATGGTCAAGCGACCCGCCGAATATCAGTAGGTCTCTCTTAACCAACACTCGAAGAACTTGTCGGCAACCGAGTATTCCTTTTCGCCGTCAGCGACGGTATAGGTTATCAACTGTGCATCCAACAATTTGGCGAGGGCTTTCTGTGCGGAGCTCGGAGAGTCGAGGGCATTCCTGCGCACGAAAGCTCCTGAAGTGGGACGTCTCGCGGGCTTTTCCTTCGCGACGGCTACAAGCATCTGTTTCTGGGCGATCGAAAGTCCGGACATCACTTCGCTGAAAGTGTGGGAATTCTCCTCAAGGATACTGTCGACAACCTGTTCGACGGTCTCCTTGTCCACCGATGCCCCATTCTTGACAAAGGCATAGATGTCATGGAACACCTTGTGGTTGTAGTAAGTATAGCCGTCAAACTTATCGTAGCAGTAACCGACCGTTTCGGGAGAAATCTGCACTCCTGCGGAGTCGAACTGCTTCACGGCGAAGCGGATGTATTTGTCCCGGTCAATCCGTCCAAGGTTAATCGGTTGTGCGCTGTTGTAGAACGGCTTGGCATAGGACGAGAACATCTGTTCGAGAATATGCCGGTCACTGCCCGAGAAGATGAAACAGCAGTTGTTCATCTTCTGAATGTGGGTCCTTAGAAGGGCCTCGACATTGGCTTCGGGATAGCGGGATATCTGCTGGAACTCGTCAATGGCGAACAGGCATGGCTTCTCTGCCTTCTCCAGGTAGGTGAAAATCTCCTCCAATGTCAGCTCCGGCGCAGTGATGTTTCCAATCTGGAGGTTAATTCTGGGCTCACCCGTGACGGGGTCCATCCCGAAAGCGGCCGCCAGGGAACGGATGGTTCCCAGGAACAGTTTAAGCGCCTTCTTCTCTCCGGGGACCAGCCGCTGGTAGATCTCCTTTCCAAGGAAAAAGACTAGTTCGCGCAGAGAAGAAGTCGCATAGATGTCCGTATAGAAAGTATGGTACTTATCGCGGATCCTATCATTGTTGAAGATGTGGCGGATGAGCTGGGTCTTACCCATCCTCCTGGACGATGTCAGAAGGATGTTGCTCTGGTTCTCAATGTGAGTGATGATGGTCTCTGTTTCCTTTTCACGGTCGCAGAAATACGCATTCGGAATAATTCCAGTAAGGAAAAACGGGTTCATCTCATTCTTCATTTTTCGCGAATATAATACTTCTGCCAACAATATCCAAATTTAGATAATCCAAAACGGATAATCCAAAATGGATAATTCAAATCCGGATATGGCTTGATGGAAGAAGTGGCGGCAACTGGCAAAGGGCCTACTCCGTGACAGGGCGGACAGGGAACCCGCAGTAGCGGAAACTTGAGCCTCTTTGGACGTGATTGTCATAGGTGAAAACGCTCCACGCATAGTACTCGGTGCGTCCATTAAAACGTGTATCAAGAGACGAAGACCAGTAGTAGCCGTAGGAGCCTGCATCGTCATGTCCCGTTTCGTACAGGAAACCGGCGAGAGGAAGAAAGATCTTGTTTCCGTTGCTTCCGATAATCCGTATTCCTTTTATTCCATTTTGCGTTGTCCAAATCCACGTACAGTTGTCCATGAGTTCTTTCCACTCATCATCTGTCGGCATTCTCCATTTTCCACCCAGCTTTACATGGGCGACATCGTCTTCCGGGTCAAGGACGGTCTTGTTATCGGTAAAACCATTATAACCACAGTCCGAAGCCGTGCAGTATTTGGTCATCGTCTCGAGTGAGCCCATACACCACTTGTAAGACGTCCAAGAATAACCGTCAGCCTTTCCTTTTTTCCAGAGCCGCGAGCCCTTGCTCATCGAATAATACGGTTCGACCTCGCCCCATGCGTAGAAATCACCATATTCCTCCGAAGCGGCAGCTCCAAGATTGGTATTCGCCCATTTTACGGAAAGCCCCAGATCGACGGCTTCACATGGGA
>JAGAHD010000027.1 GCA_017627255.1 Bacteroidales bacterium
AATGCGGCAGCAGAATCGTTCAACTCAAAGATCAAGGCCTTCCGTGCTCAACTCAGGGGCGTGTCAGATCTGCCATTCTTCATGTTCAGACTATGCAGGCTCTTCGGATAGCCCCCCCACGGAAGTTTGCAGGTGAGCCGATTTTTCATGTGCTTTGGTTTAGTTGGTTAAAGGTTGAAAACGAATGAGTTAATTATATTGTGTCAGGTTATTTGACAATTCGGTAAAAATTTCGTATAAATTGCTCCTATTTGTTGACAAATAGGAAGCATTTAAGGGGTTTGGTAAAAATGGATGAATTTGTCCTATTCGCGGAGGATTATTATCGACGGCGGCACGCCTCCGGCGAGATATCCTTCCATACCTGGAGGAACGCTTTGTCCCAAATAGAAAGTTTCGGGCATTTCCTGGAACGGGCACGCCCCGGCGCATCCCTTGAGGATGTGGATACAGACCTGTTGCAGGACTATCGGCGTTACTGCCTGATGTCGGGGAACCTTCCGTCCACCGTCGGCCGGAAGTTGCACCCTCTGCGGATGGTGTTGCAGGAGGCGGTGCGCAAAGGCCGGGTCAGCCAAGAGAAACTGGCTTCACTGGAAAACGTGTATCTTCCTGTCAAACAAAGACTTTACGGTGGAGCGGCGGAGGGGGAGGCCGATGGTGGGGAGACCGCGGTCAAGTTCCTGACCGACGTGCAAATGGAGCAGTTCCTGCGGTTTTACAAGACCCTGCCGGAGGGATCCCGGCGGGACCGGCTGGACCTGTTCCTGTTTTCCTTCCACGCCTGCGGCCTCAGGGTGTCCGACATCGTGACGCTGGAATGGAGGCACATCGACCTGAAGGAGAAAACCCTCTCCAAGATCCTGGTCAAGACCCGGAACCGCCTCGTCATCCCCCTTTCCTCACCGGCCCTGGAAATCCTGGACCGATGGAAGGCGCGGAAACTGAACAACCGATTCGTTTTCAATCTGTTGCCGGAAGATTTCGTGTTCGGGGACGACGGGACGCTGGAAAAAGCCATCGACAGCCGGAACCGGTCCGTCCGGCTTACCCTGAATGCCGTCGGCCGGAAACTGGGATTCCCTTTCCCCCTGGGCATGCACGTCGCGCGGCATACTTTCGCCGTGATGGCGCTGAATTCGGCACGGCTGGACGTGCACCTGATCAGCCGCCTGCTGGGTCACTCGTCCGTGACGGTGACGGAGAAGGTTTATGCGACTTTCCTGCTCCCCACGCTCTCCTCGGAAGTACGGGAAAAATTGTCATTTTCCGAATTCGGCTTGCCAAATCCGTAGTTATTCCCGTGGGAATGCAACATTTTCACCGACAAATACATCTATTAAAGAAAAAATTCTTATATTTGTGTGATTAACCGTGTGAAAAAAATTTAAAAAACCGACTTATCTGTCAACAAATAAACACAAAATTACACAAATTTAGAACATTGTGCAATTCTGAACCAATCCTGAAATAGCATTTATCAATCCTTATTCTCAACCAACTAAACCAAAGCACATGAAGAATCTGCTCATCAGAGTTTCGATGATTGTCGCCCTCCTGGCTGCAGGCCTCACGGCCTATGCCCAGACGACGGTCAGAGGAACCGTGAAGGATGCGGCCGGTAACGGTGTTATCGGCGCCTCCGTGTTTGTGCAGGGAACCCAAAACGGCACGATCGTTTCGCCGGACGGTTCCTATGTCCTTTCCAATGCCAAGGTGGGAGACAAGATTGAGTTCTCCTGCATCGGCTATGCCGCCCAGGTCCTGACCTGGAACGGCGGCCCCCTCAACGTTGTCCTCGCCGAGGATGCCGAAATGCTTGAGGGTACGGTCGTTACCGCTCTCGGTATCCGCCGCGACCAGAAAGCCCTGGGTTACGCGGTGACCGAGCTCAAGAGCGAAGAGCTCAACGCCAACCTGATCAACCCGGTCTCCGCCCTCCAGGGCAAGGTCGCCGGTGTCGAGATCAACGCCTCCGACGGTGGTATGTTCGGCCGCAACAAGATCCTCATCCGCGGTGCCTCCACCCTCGGCAAAAACAACCAGCCGATCTTCGTCGTGGACGGCATCATCCTCGACAACGACGTCGTGGACCCGTCCGCCGACTGGGACGCCAACAACCTCGACTACGGTAACCAGCTCAAGAACCTGAATCCGGACGATTTCGAGACGGTCTCCATCCTGAAGGGTGCGGCTGCTACCGCCCTGTACGGTTCCCGCGGCCTGAACGGTGCCATCATCATCACCACCAAGAGCGGCAAGGGTTCCCGCGGCCTCGGCGTTTCCTTCACCCAGACCGTCGGTTTCGACAAGGTCACTTCCGGTCCGAAGTTCCAGAACGTGTTCATGACCGGTTATCCTTCCGGTTACGGTGAATACTTCGACTGCGCTTCCCGCTACGACGTCCATCACATGAACGTATGGGCCGAGGGGCACGAAGGCACCGTCCCTTCCCTGCTGGTCCTCTATCGTGATATTATCGGCAACAACCGGCGTGGATTCGGTAACCGCTTCGACGAATATGAGCAGGTGGAATGGTACGATGGAACGCTACGCCCGTCCAAGGCATACGAAAACAACTTCGTAGATGCCTTTAATTTAGGCTTCAATACGAACACCAACATCACCCTTTCCGGTGGTAATGAGCGCAGTTCCATTTACGCCTCCCTTTCCGAGAAGTACTCAACCGGTACCCTCCCGAACAACAGTTTCAACCGTTTCAACACCCTCCTCAAGGCGACCCATAAACTGAATGACGCCATCGAGGTGGAGGGTTCCGTGACCTTCACGAACTCCGAGCCGCGCAACGCCCAACCGAACATTGGCCAGTATTTCATGGGCGAAGGCGATTTCGACCGCACCTATGACGCCAAGTACTTCCGTGACAAGTATAAGGGCTCTCACGGCGGTCTCGCGCAGGCAAGCTACGGTGATGAATGGGGGTCCATCCCGGGCCGCGGGGTCTGGTGGAGCATTTGGGAGAACGAGACCGTCCAGAAGGAGACCGTGGTGCGTCCGAACCTTCGCGTCACCATCCAGCTGGCTCCCTGGCTCAAGTGGGTCACCGACGGCAGCTTCAACTACTACTATACCCGCCAGGAGACCAAGACTCCGGACTCCGGCTATGCCAACTCCAGCGGCGGCGGTTCCTACCGTCTTTCCAACAACACCCAGGAACAGACCAACCTGAACACCAACTTCCTCTTCGACTTCCACCTGAACGAAGACTGGCAGCTGGGCGGTTTCCTCCGCGGCGAATACTTCAACAACTATCAGGAGGGGACAGCCGCCTGGACCGACGGCGGCCTCGTCGTACCGAACCGGTACTTCCTGAACAACTCCAGGAACCCGGTCAAGGGATCCGGTTCCGTCAGCGGCACCAAGCGGATGCTCTCCCTCGCCGGTCAGCTCACCGCTTCCTACCGCGACCTCCTTTTCCTGGAACTGACCGGCCGTAACGACTGGTCCTCCGCCCTGGTGTATGCCGACAGCCACGGTAACTATTCCTACTTCTACCCGTCCCTCAGCGCCTCCTGGCTGCTGCATGAGACGTTCGACCTCCCGAAGGCCATCTCCTTCTGGAAACTGCGCGCCTCCATCGCCCAGGTGGGTAACGACACCGAGGCATACAAGATCAACACGGCGTATGAAATCACAAGCTTCCTGCACGACAGCGATTCCGGAACCAACTACATGAACATCCCGGGCGGAGTCTACGACCAGAACCTGAAACCCGAGCGCAAGACCTCCTGGGAAATCGGTACCGACTTCCGCGTACTCAACAACCGCATCGGCCTGGACGCCACCTTCTACAAGGAGAACACCCGCGACCAGATCATGAGTGTCACGCTTCCGGGCGCATCCGGTGTCTCCAGCGCGTTCATCAATGCCGGTAACATCCAGAACATGGGTATCGAGGTGGCCCTGAACACCACCCCGGTCGAGACCCGCAACTTCGCGTGGGACCTCAACTTCACCTGGACCAAGAACTGGTCCAAGATCATCGAGTTGTCCGACCTCGTGGCGAACTACATCGCCCTGCAGGGCAACGCTGACTATGGCAACTACCGTATCGGTTCCGTCGCCAAGGTGGGCGGTACCTACGGTATCCTCATGTCCGACTCCATGCCGCTCAAGGATAATACCTACGACGAGGACGGCAATATCACCGGTGGTTCCGGTCTCCCGGTCCTCTACAACTGGCAGCGCTCTTACGGCACCACCCTCTACCGCCGCAGCGGCAAGATCGAGGAAGTGGGCAACTCCGTTCCCGACTTCCTCGGTTCCATCAACACCGGCATCCGCTTCAAGCGCTTCCAAATCCGCGCTTCCTTCGACGCCCGTTTCGGTGGTTATGTGGCCTCCTATCCTTCCCGCTACGGAACCTCCTACGGATTCATGGCCACATCCCTCCAAGGCGCCGATGCGGACCATGGCGGCGTGACCTATACTTCCGAGTGGGACGGCATCACTTATGACGACGGTATCATCCCCGTGGGTATCTTCCCGAAGGGAACCAACATTCCGCTGGCTAAAGGTGGGACCTACACGGTCGGTGACGGCCAGTGGGGCACCGGCGAAACCTTTGAAGAGCTGTACAAGGCCGGTTATGTCGAGCCTTGCCACGCATCCTCCTGGACGTCCTTCACGAACGACTGGAGCAACGGTACCATCAACGAAAACTGGTTCACCAAGCTCAACTACATCGCCTTCCGTGACCTCTCCGTAAGCTGGGCGATTCCTGACAAGTGGGCGAATGCCATCAAGTGCCAGGGCCTCACCCTGCAGGCCAACGCACACAACCTGGGCTACCTGCTGAACTCTATGCCCAACAAGGAGAATCCGGAGGCCGTCCGCGGTACCGCCGCCGCCGAGTTCCGTATCCGTAACCTCCAGGGCGTGACCACGTACTTCACCTTCACCATCAATGCAAGATTCTAATCCGGGAAAGTACCATGAAAGCTAACAAAATACTCATTGCATTATCCCTGTTTGCGGTGGTGGGACTGACATCCTGCCGCGACAAGTTCGCCGAGCTGAACATGAAGCCGGACGCCGTCACCACGGCAGATCCGTCCTTTCTGGCCACCCGGGCGATGACCCTTTTCGAGACAAATGACTACCTTTTCTGGTTCTACAACCAGAACTATTACTACAGATGGTGCCAGATGGGTGCATCCGGCGTCTTCGCCGAGGGTTCCTACGGCATGGACGCCAGCGTGGTGCACCGCCAGACCGGTTATATCACGATGCTCTCCTACCGGAACGACATCAACAAGTATATCGCCGACAACGAAGCACCCCAGTACAAGGCCTATTCCGCCATGGTCGGCGTCCTGGCCATCTACGGAGCCATCTACGCCATCGACATCACTGGTGACATCCAGTACACAGAGGCATCACAGTACCGCTACGGCGGTCCGCTGACCCCGAAGTATGACCGGGTCCAGGACCTTTATGACCTGTTCGTGCAGGAACTGGATGAGTACATCGCCACTTTTCAGGATGACTCCCAGGTCATCGTCGCTAAGCAGGACATCATCTACAACGGCGACATGGGGAAATGGGCCAAACTCGCCAACAGCCTGAAACTCAAAATTGCTGTCCGCCTGATTGACAACGATGCCGCGAAAGCGGGACAGATCGCCCAGGGCGTAGTCTCCAACAGTGCCGGGTTCATCGACAGCCTGGAAGATGCGTTCATCTTCCACAAGGCCGATGCATCCACCGGCGGCGACCTCGCTTACCAGACCGGAAACGAAGTTTCCATGATGGGCGCCAGCGGCAACGTCATCAACTACATGGTCAACAGCCGCGACCCGCGGGTCCGCTTCTTCTACACCAAGAACGGCTTCAACTCCAAGATCATCCAGGAGTTCATCGACGAGGGCAAGAAGGACAAGCTTCCTCCGTACGTGCTGGAAAACATCAATCTGGACGAGAACGGAAACTTCGAATCCTACAAGCTCGGCGAGCCTTGGTGCCGCTACTTCGGCCGTCCCATCGTATGGGAACTGTCCGACGAGTATGAGGCCATGAAGGGTACCTACTTCGACTATACGGACCGCTATCAGCTGACCGTCGGCACTGCCAACAAGGGCTATAGCATCTTCTCCTCCCTGACGGAGGAAATGATCCGCGGCCGGGTGGACTTCACCCTTCCGACTATCCCCGGTGGTCCCGTCATCCGCGATACTGATGACGTTCCCTGGTGGGGCATGTACCTGGGCGCGGGTGAGACGAACCTGTATCTCGCGGAGCTCCGTCAGCGTGGCGCCATCTCCACCGGCAGCGCGCAGAGCTACTACGAGCGCGGTGTGGAACTCTCCGTCAAGGAGTGGGACTTCGTCGCCGGCAAGAACAAGCTCCCGTACTACGGACAGACCTGGATCAACGGCCACAAGTATGCCGACGACGAGGCCGGCATCGAACTGAAAGAAGGCGAAATCGCGACCATGCTTGATACCGACGGCGTGAAGTGGGACGGCTCTCTGGAGAAGATCTATCTCCAGCAGCTGATGAACTTCACGATGATGCCGAATGAGCTCTATGCCACCGCCCGCCGCTCCGGCTACCCGAAGATCGGTTCCAAGTATCTTCCGATGGTGAAATTCCCCAAGATGGAACTCGCCGGCATCCCGCGCCGTTTCGAAGTCACCGAACCGGCCCCGACCGACATCATGCATGACATCCGCATGGAGAGTCTGAAGGAACAGGGCATCACCCCCGGCAAGAACCAGTCCGGTATGGGCTTCGCCACTTCCACCGTGCTCAACACCGAGCGCCTGTGGCAGGACAAGAACGCCCCGCAGTGGGGTTCCGGCAAATAAGCCACACTCCTGAACGTCTTTTCTAGGCCGGCAGCTTTCGGGTTGCCGGCCTTTTTCATGGGTAGGCGCTCCGGGTTTGCGATTTTTTTATTATCTTGCAGGCTGCATATAAAACGATAACCGATATGAAGAAGTTACTCAGCCGCCTCAGCGACGTTTCCAAACTCAGCCACCGTGCCACTTTCTCCGACATGGAGCAGAAGATCACCAAGCACACCTACGGCTCCGACGCCTTCATGAACATCCTGGAGAGCCGCTACTCCTGCCACGCTTTCAACCACTATCCCGTATCCGCCGCCAAACTGGAGATGATCCTGGAAGCCGGCCGCCTGGCCCCTTCCGCCGCGAACAACCAGCCTACCCGCATCTGGGTGGTGAAAAGTGAAGAGGCCCTGGCGAAACTCCGGACGGTCCACGACTGCTACGGCGCGCCGGTGGTCCTCATCGTGGGCTGCCGCAACGAGGAAGCCTGGATCCGCCCGAGCGATGGGGTGAACGCGGCGAAGACCGATGCCGCCATCGTCCTGACGCACCTGATGCTCACGGCCACGGACGCCGGCCTCGCGAACATGTGGATCTGGGATTTCGACCCGTCCAAGATCCGGGAAGTCCTTCCCGAAACGCGCGAGCACGGGGTCTATGGCATGCTCGCCATCGGCCATCCGGCCGCCGGCGAAGGCAAGCCCACCGAACGGCACGCCCAGCGCAAGCCGCTCGAGGAACTCGTGATCGAGTTATAATGTCATTCCGAGCGAAGCGAAGGAATCTACTTTCTTAGAATCAGTCTGATTCCACCGACCGCCAGCAGCGCCTGCGCGGCGAGGTAGGTGAGCATGATGACGAACGGACGGGCGGAGAAGGAGAGTACATCGAAGGTCTCCATCGCGATGAGCGCGTCCGAGAATGTGAACAATACGGCTCCTGCAAGGAGAATCCACCAAGTGCCGCGGCTCCTCCGCGGCATTCTTAATACCCCCGCGAGGGCGCTGAAGATGAGCATCATGAGGCCGAAGCCGTAAATGAGCATCGGCCAGAACATCACCCCGTTGATGCCGATAGCCTTCACCAGGCCGAAGACCGTCGCACCCATGATGACGATGGCGATGGCCCATACCCCGGCGCCAAGGCCCTTCCAGGAATATCCGCCGAAGAGGCCCATGTAGCAGATGTGGCCGATGAGGAAGGCCACCATGCCGCCGGCGAAGAAGGGGAAACCGCTGGGAATGAGGAGGATGTCCCCGGCGCAACCGAAGAGTTGCGCGGCAATGAGCAGCCCCGTTCCCAAGTAATGCGGATGCTCCTGGCCCATCAGATAGGCCAGCGTCGTGGCGGTAAGGAGCGGAAGCAGGGCGGGCTTCACGATGGCCGACAATTCATGCAGGCCGATGAGTTTCCCGGCGAGGTTCAGGACGGTGGCAATGACAAAAAAGGTGCAGGGGATGCACCACAGGGCAGATTTACGCATGGCTTCAATGCTTTTGTCCCTGCAAGTTAGGTATTATCAGCGACTTTTCCAACCGTGCCACCCAAATGCCTAAGACACACCTATTTACATAATATTCCCTGGTGCAAATGTACCAGGGAATATCCTATAACAGCCTCAATTTCAAGTGCTTGGCCGGGACGGCCGGGTCAGGCCTTGAGCGCGCGCATGGCGTTCAGGACGGCGAGGACGGTGACGCCCACGTCGGCAAAGACGGCCATCCAGAGGGTGGCGAGGCCGAAGGCCGCGAGGAGGAGTACCAGGACTTTGATGCCGATGGCGAAGGCGATGTTCTCGCGGGCGATGCGGAGCGTGCGGCGGGCGATGCGGATGGCATCGGCCACCTTCGAGGG
>JAGAHD010000165.1 GCA_017627255.1 Bacteroidales bacterium
CGATGGCTTCCGTTGTATCCATGCGAGAGGATGATGGCCGGATGCTTGCCGGGCGCCTTGGGAAAGAACGCCTCCCCGTAGAGCTTCTTCCCTGCACTCATGCAGGAGATCTCTTTCATGTCAAAAGATTCATCCGTCGGCACTTCCCCCATTCCCCGCCGGGCGGGTTGGGCTGCTGCGCAAAGTATCATGGACAAAGCGGCGAGTACGATGAGAAATCTTTTCATAGTGTTCGGAAAATCAATTTATTACCTATTGCTGAAGAAGAAATGCCAGGCGGCCCATTTCATGGGGATACCGTCGGCGTGGCCGATCGTCCGGTAGGAAGCGTCCTGGACGAGACCGTCCTTCCGGATATGGCCGATAATCCGGTAGGAGGCATCCTGCACCGTGCCGTCTTCCTTGATGTGGCCGATGACCCGGTAGGAGGCGTCCTGCACGAGGCCGTTGTCCTTCAGGTAGCCCACGACCCGGAATTTCTCGTCCTGGACCATGCCGTCGGCCTTGATATGGCCGATGATCCTGAACGAGGCGTCCTGGACCGTCCCGTCGGATTTGATATGGGCAACGGTCCTGTATCCGGAATCCGTGACGCGCTGCGCTGATGCGGCGGCACAGGCAAGGAAAAGGCAGAGGAGGAGAAGGCGCAACTTCATGCCGGAAAGTTACGGCTTTTCGGCTTATTTTCAAATATTTGAACAAGGGAGAAAACGTTTTTCGGGCCGAATCGCTATCTTTGTTACCAACAAACACTGATTGTCATGAAACTCATCAAGTTCCTTGTTCCGGCCCTCCTCGCAGTTTCCTGCGCTGGTGGTGGCGAAAAAGCAGACGGGCAGCGCCTGTTCGTCGGTGACGACTATGCCGTTACCCAAACGCAGTACGGAAAGGTCCAGGGCTACATCCTGGACGGTGTGTACACTTATCTGGGCATCCCTTACGGGGCGCCGACCGGCGGTGAAAACCGCTTGCTGCCTCCGCAGAAGCCCGAATCCTGGGAAGGCATCCGTCCGGCGATGTTCTACGGGAACGACGCGCCCCAGAACATGGCCAACAAGTGGAGGAACAATACGTCCACCTTCACGGACCACTGGAACTACTTCGATGTCAGCGAAGACTGCCTGAACCTGAACGTGTGGACCCCGGCTCCGGACGGGAAGAAGCGTCCGGTCCTCGTGTGGATGCACGGTGGCGGCTTTGCCGCCGGCAACAGCATCGAGCAGGACGGCTATCACGGGGCGAACCTCGCCCGCAGCGGCGACATCGTCTTCGTGAGCGTGAACCATCGGCTCAACGCCTTCGGCTTCTCCGACCTCTCCGCGGCGGGTCCGGACTTCAAGACCTCCGGCAACGTGGGTATCCTGGACCTCGTCGCGTCCCTGCAGTGGGTCCATGACAACATCGCGAACTTCGGCGGCGACCCCGGCAACGTGACCATCATGGGCCAGTCCGGCGGCGGCGCCAAAGTGTGCGACGTAATCTCGATGCCTTCCGCGAAAGGTCTTGTCCACAAGGCGGTTGCGCTGAGCGGCAATGCCACTTCCGCCACGGATCCGGCTTCCTCCGCTGCCGTGGGTGCGGCCATCCTCAAGACCGCGAAGGGCGACGTGAAGAAACTCCAGGCCATGCCTTGGGAAGAGTATTACGCCCTGGCCCACAAGGTCGCGGGCGAAGTCGGCGGCGGTTTCTCCCCGGTCGCCGACGGTGCGGTCCTTCCCGCCGACGGCTTCTTCAAGGACGATGTGGCCCGGGACGTGCCCCTGATGCTCTGCACCACCTCTTCCGAGTTCTCCTTGAGCAAGGAGAATGTCGAACTCGAAAACATCGACTTTGACGGCGCCGTGGCCATGGTCCGCGACCAGTTCGGCCAACC
>JAGAHD010000028.1 GCA_017627255.1 Bacteroidales bacterium
CATTATAGACCGGTATGACCAGGCTTACCATCGGGATTTGACCAGTCTGGCCCTCAGCCAGAAATAGGGACTTTCCACCACCGTCAGGATGTCATTTCCATGCAGTGCCTCCCAGATCCGTCCGAAAAAAAGCGTTGCATATTCCGCCCCCCGGAGCCCCTCCTCCCTTCGGATTTTCCAATAACTGCGGGCGTACCGGTCCTGCCAGCGCCATTGCCATGGCTTCCATTTCCCCGCATAGTGGAGGATCACCGCCCGCTCTGCGATGTCACGGGAGACAAACGATTCCGTATAATGGACCATACAGTTCCATACCTGGTCCGTCCTTACCAATGCAGAGTCGTGATACAGCAGGTTCAGGACATCCTGGTCCTGGAGCTTCAGCAGCGCCTGATGCTTCCGGCAGAACGACAAGATCTGCTCCTGGCTTCCATGGGTACGCATGTAGGCCAGATTCATCAGCAGGACCCCGGCATTGAAATAGAGCGTACCGGCAGGAAGCCCCAACCGGACGGCATTGGACTGCACCGCTGATTCCCCCATGTTCCGGCAGGCAATCAGCGAGCGGCCTTCCAGGTCCTGCCCGTAGAACTCTTTCAAATCCCCCCGGACGACCAGGTCCGAATCCAGCCACAGGATCCGCTGCAACCGGTCGGGAAGGAGGAAAGGGGCCAGCAGGCGGTAATACGTTTCCTGCGTGATATGCCTGATGTGGAGCGGCGCCGTCTCCGCTCCGAAAAGCGAAGCGTCCACGAGGATGAAATGCACCCGCGCTCCGGGGAGCCGGGAAACAAGCCTTTTCCTGTCTTCCCCGGCCAGGCCTCCGTGCAGGAACCAGACATCGAGCGGCTCCTGGGTGGAAGACAGGACCGACCGGAGCATCGTTCCTGTCTGGTGCAGGTAACGCCTGTTGGAGGAGACCAGGATATCCATCCGTGTTCAGAACCTGAGTGTTTCAAAAGGGCAGCCGCCCAGTTCGGCGGCGAATCGCGGAAAACCGCTGTCATACATGTTTCCCGTCAGCAGGAGGGTAATCCGGCGGGAGCGCATCAGCATATACAGGTCAACAAGGGACTTCAGGTCCGGTTTCGGATCCCCCTGCCGTGCGCAGTCCACATGGACCGGATGTCCCGGCAACGTATCCACAAACGGAAGGCGAGCAGCGCATTGAAGGAAGGTCGCACTGTCCGACGTGACGAGAATCCGCTGCGTAGAGAACCCGCCTTGCCGGTATAGTTCCTTCAGCTTTTCGATACATTGTTCCAGCAATAACTCCCGTTCCGCTTCCGGCAGTACCGGGGCCTTTTTTTCCGAGAAATCTCCCATCAAGTTCCGGAAACGGAAAACCGCCGCTTCATAAAAAGCCGGCAGTCCCTCCCGCGCTGCGGCCAAGGCCGCCTCCAGCCGCTCAGAAGGACGGAACAACTCAAAAAACAACTTGCGGTAGCGCCCCCTGGAAAGGAACGTGTTACCGACCACATGGTATTGGACCCGTCGGCGGCTCCGTGCCATTCTCTCCAATTCTTCCAGATGCCTCCGGCGGATTTCTTCTTCTCCCCGGGCGGCGGTCACGGGATCCACCCAAAGGCTGACCTCCCTGCTGTCATAGCAGGAAAAAGACAGGTCCTTCCTGTCGATCCGCCAGTCGTATTCAGCAGGTTCCAGCCATAAGCGCAGGTCGCAGGGATAGCAGTACCAAAGGCGGAACCTCAGTCCGTTTTGCCGACAGAAATCATAGACAGACAAGATATGGCGGAAGCGGTCGGTCAGCCCGCCATGGGTATGGTTTCCGTCCACCATGACCACCACCTCCCGGCGGAATTTCGGCAAGGGCCAGAGGTAGCGCCGGATGTACGCCGGAAGGTCCCTGCATAATCTGCGAAGCCGCTTCATTTACGCCGATTCTTCACTGTCCAGCCCAGCATCCGGAAAAAACGGCTCCCCGAAAGCGGAAGGGCCCGGAGTCCGAAATGCCCGGGACGGAAAAACAGCCACCCGTGCAGAAGGCCGGACGCGCTGAGTTCCGTAAAACCGTTCACCACATTCCCGCCATGGACGACCTCCAGCTGGAGGGCTTCCCGGTAAATATGCTTCACCGGCAGGAAATGCTCCACAAACAAGTGGTTCCAATAAAAGACGGACTGGAATGGTGTGTCCGCCGGTTCTGCCAGGGTGATGAAATGTCCGTTCCGCAGCGGGTACCGGTAGACAATCCTCTCCTCCGTGATATACTTGTATGTATGGACAAAATCATAGACCTGATGTCCCGGATCCTGGCGGAAAAGAGCCTGTACCGAGGCGATGAAATCCCGGTGGAGGGCATCATCGCTGTCAATCCGCGTCGTCAGGATCCAGTCCGCGTCCGGTGGCAGAAAAGATGAAATGACGGACCGGAGAAAAGGAGGGACTACATGGCGCAGGGTCCTTTCTCCTTCTATGTCCAAATCAAAACGGCGGTCGGGACAAACTTGCCGGAGAGTCTGTTCATACGATTCCGCCATCTTCCGGTACGCTTCAGAGGGCTCCGGACAGGCCTCCGGATCCAAATAACAGGGAACGAGACGGTCATACTCCCGCTGCAGGGATTCCATCCGTTTACGGAACGGGTCCGGAGTCCGTGCATCCAGCAGCACCAGCCAGCGGAAATCCTGGCAGGACTGCGCCCGGACAGAAGGGAAGCAATAGCGTTCGAAAAGCTCGAACCGCCTTTTGAGCCATACAGGATCCAGATTCCCGTCCGGTTTTCCTCCCCAACTCCCCCGGAACAACGGAAGGTTGAAACGGGTGATGACAAAATGGCCGAAATGCATCATGCCGGATATCGTAGACGGCGGTCCATCCGATATTTCACCTTCCAGACCCACGTGCTGCGGCGGACAAAAAGGCGAAAAATGTCATACGGAGTAAGCCATCCGAGCCGCGTTTTCCTGCCGCCACACAGGTCTTCCGCCACTTTTCGGACAGCGGGAAGATCCGGCCAGAACTGCGAGAGGATCTTTCCGAAGGAATACCGGTCCGAATCATCCTTCGGCGAACGGTATATCAGGTTCAGGTTCCTGGGTACAGGCGCGTCCGGCAATGTCTCCGCCTTGCAGGCCCAGCCGAAATCGACCAGCCCGACCCCGCACGTCCCGTCCGGAAGTTCGCAGACAATCAGATTGTCCGGATGGACGTCACGGTGACAGACCGCCCTCCTGTCCAACTGGTCCAGGATGGCCAGCCCCTGCCGGATGAAGGACTTGACGATCGGCGGCGTATGATGATCCCGGGAGCGGAAAAAAACGGAGGCTTTCATCCCTTCCAGCCGTGTCATCTCCAGGACCGCTTCTTCCCCGTGCTCGCGGAAGGAAATCACCTGCGGAAAGCCCGGGCATCCTTCCATCGCGGACAGCATCCGGTACTCATTCCCGAGCAGCCAGGCCGTCCCCCGTTTGACAAACCGGTCCTCACCACGATACACGACCGTTTTATACCGATATCCGTTCGCACCGTCCTCTTCCGTCCTCTTTACGAAGGTTCCCAGCCGGAAAGCACGCACGGAACGCTGCAGGAACGCATCTTCGTAAACAACGGATTTGTCAACCGGGCGGGTATACTCATAATCGTTCCGCTCCATGAAACCGTCCAGGAGGCGGACGGCGTCATCGGGACCGGGGCGGAAATCCACGCCGATCCTCCTCCCCTGCGCTTCCAGTTTCGGGAGATAGTCCGGTGCCACCGTCCGTTTCTGTACATAGGCGTGGTACAGGAGAGTATAGAACGCATTCTCCGCATCGGGCACATAAAACAGCCCCCGGCATCTCTCCCGCGTCCGGAGGATCTGCTTTTCCCAGGGGGTATCATAATACTGGTCCCCGACGTACCGGAAATCGAACGGTACGTCCCGGCCGCCGATCCTGACCAGGTGATAGACCCGCCAAGGTTCGGGAAAAACCGGACGGGCCAGCGTAAGATAAGCCGCAAAAGCCGGATCTTCCACCAGCAGGTCTATGTCCCCATGTTCCTCTTCCGTATACTGGCCGGGCAGACATTCATAATTGCGGAGGACGCAATAGTCGATGGCATGGTCCAGCACCTGGAAAAACGTCTCCAGCGAATCGTATCCTCCTACTCCCGTACAATCTCTCCGAAGGAGGACCTCCTCCCGGGAGCTTCCGGGATATCGGCTGCAGAAACCGGCCGCATCCACGCCCAGCAGCAAGGTCAGGTCCTTGTCGGTTTCATAAGAAGTGTCACTCGTGTGGATCCGATGGCCGCCGCCCGTCCACCTCCGGTATTCCTGCTTCTTGTCGAACAGACGGACATTGACCCGGCGCGGTCCCGAAGAGGTCTCCCGCATACCGTATTCCGGGGTCGGATCCTCCAGGACGACCAGCAGGAAATCCCCGGTGCCGCAATGACGCATTTTCCCCTCCAGCAACCTGTCATAGGCCGAAGAAGAGAGATGGCGCTGGGAATGGGAGTAGAAGACTTTCAGGTTGTCCCGGAAAAAGGCTTCACTCCAATGAACGCGGAAAACCCTCAGGATCAAGAAGGTCCGGCTAACATCCTCCAGGATACGCTCCGCGTGGGGAAGGGCGGAAGACCAGATGATCAGCGTATGTTCCCGGCTTTCGTTCATACCTCCGTCCATTCATGATGCCGAAGGACCATCGGCATGTCAAGGGAACTGTACCGTCCGCCGCCGTAAAAGTCTTCCTCCATCACGTCAAACGTCGCCGCACCGACAACGTGGTCCAGCAGCAGGCTGCCCTGCCGGATCGAAACATTGACTTTATAGTGGCCGGGACGGATGGAAAGCGGCTCCCGCGTCCGACACCGGAGCGTCTTGCTGCCCCCCGGACTGACGGAAAACCATTCTGCAAGGTCAGCCG
The DNA here is from genome assembly GCA_017627255.1 of Bacteroidales bacterium. Lineage (GTDB taxonomy): Bacteria > Bacteroidota > Bacteroidia > Bacteroidales > UBA932 > Cryptobacteroides. The sequence continues at coordinate 4,875 of JAGAHD010000028.1, forward strand.
TATCCAGCGCCAGGATACGGTTGTCCGAAACATCAAAAACGGTCACGCGGACCGTTATGTCTGCGCGGGACAGTGAGCAGACTGTCATCTCGCAGGAGAAACTCTCCCGGAAGGACAGCCGACGCTCTTTTCCGGAAAGGATGCGGAAATCCCGGATCCATGCCTTTTTTCCAGACACATCACGCGTCGCGAAATCCACGCCGGAATCGTCGGAGCGGCATTCTTCCAGGTAACGGTCGACGATCCGGTTCACTTCTCCGTCCATCACCAGACGGCCGTCATTGAGGATTACCGCCCGCTGGCACAGGGTCCGGATAGAGCCCATGTTATGGCTCACGAACAGCACGGTCCGGCCTTCTCCGCGGGAGACATCCTGCATCTTGCCGATGGCTTTTTTCTGGAACTCGGCATCCCCGACGGCCAGGACTTCGTCCACGACGAGGATTTCCGGTTCCAGGAAGGCCGCCACAGCGAAGCCCAGCCGCACCGTCATGCCGCTGGAATACCGCTTGACCGGCGTGTCGATATACCGTTCCACTCCGGCGAAGTCGACGATTTCGTCCAGTTTCCGCTTGATTTCCTGCCGTGTCATCCCGAGAATGGAACCGTTCATGTAGATGTTCTCCCGCCCGGTCATTTCCGGGTGGAATCCCGTTCCCACCTCCAGCAGGGAGGCAATCCTGCCCTGGACCTGAATTTCCCCGGTCGTCGGTGCGGTCACGCGGGAAAGCAGTTTCAGGAGGGTGGATTTTCCGGCTCCGTTCTTGCCGATGATTCCGACCACCTCGCCGGGCTGGACCTCGAAATCGATATCCTGCAGGGCCCAGACATAGTCCGAGCTCCCTTTGTGGGACCGGTCATTGGTCTCTCCGACCTTCAGGTAAGGATCCTCCCGGTGCAGGACACGGGTCTGCCACCAGCGGTTCAGGTCATGGGACAGCGTCCCTGTCCCGACAACTCCGAGGCGGTACA
>JAGAHD010000166.1 GCA_017627255.1 Bacteroidales bacterium
CCATCCTTTCATGGTCCCCCGTTTTGACGGGAGACGGAACACCGGACAGGACGGTTTCCTACCAGGTCCTGTGCCGGGAGACCGACCAGTCCATGTGGATGACCACCCTCCCCTTGGGCATTGACGGCAAGGTGGCGGGGGAACCGGACAGTTCCGGCAAGATGGCTTTCCGCTGTCCCCTGAGCAAGGATAATTACTATTTCGCCGTCCGCGCCGTTTCGGCAGGCGGACATCCGTCACTTCCCGCCTTGGCCCGGTAGCGTTTTTCCGGAAGCCTTTATTATTATAACGCCGGTTTCTGGGCCGGAAGGCAGACTCCGCCGGAAAAAGGATGGCTCGCCTATCGTCCCTGGGCTGTGACAGGAGAGGGATAGAGCACTACCCTTACCGCACCTACACCATTGATACTGACCCTGTTCTCATCGCCGTTGAGCCTCCGTCCCGGGACCCATTTCCCATCGACGAAGGTTCCTTCCTCGATGGCGTCGGTGAGAATCCTTCCCGGGGCGCCTTCCTTTTTCGGAGAGAAGGAAAACGATACGTTGATTCCGACAATATAGAACTCATCGGGAGAAGTCTGGAGGATGAGGGCTCCGGACTGGGCCTGCTGCCGGGAGGCGGCCGCCAGCTGTGCGTTTTCCCTGGCCATCTGGGCGGCACCCTGGCCATAGTTGATTGCGCGCTGGTTCCTGACGGAAGAGCGCGCGGTGAGGATATAGTCTCCCATCTCAACCGAGGGCGTTGTATTTTCTTCCGTCACTCTCAGGCCGCGGAGTTTGTCGGAGCCATAGTTCTTTATGAGCATCCGGTCCATTCCGGACAGGATGGCATAGCACTTCCCCAGGTTCTCAAAATCAGCGGAATAGATCCCTTCGGCTGCATTCTGCCCGCCGTCGAAACCGAATGGTGCAAACCCGAGGGCGTCATATTCGCCAAAGGCATAAAGGGCTTTGGCGACATCCACCCTGCATTCGGGAATGAATATCGGGTTGTTGCTCAGGGCGAACTGGCTCAGCACCCATTCATATTCGCTGATGTAAATGTCCGGCGCCGTGAAATCCACCGCAGGAGCCGCCGCCCTCCATACGTCTATCACCTCGGGGAGCGGGCTTCCTGAAGGGAACTCGCCCGGATTGATCATTCCGGGCTGTCGGAGCCAGTTGTTCACATACATCGGGATATCGTGGACCGCCTTGCCGGCGGCGGCGATCTCATTCACATACTTGGCATAGTGATAAGCCTGGAAAATCTCCTCCGTATAGTAGGGATAGTCGGAAAGCAGGTCCTCTGCCCTTGTATGGCTCTTGCCGAACACTTCCTCCCAGGTTCCGGACATCTTGCAGCCGTTTTCGCCCCAGACCTTCTCCAGTTCCGGGAAGAGCCGTCCCTTATGGCTGGAGAGATACTGCATCAGGTCGGAAGGGACCGGACCCTCCCAGGCCTTCTGGGCGGCAGGGGAAAAGTCCCTCACGGAACCCAGGATCCCCATCTCGTTCTCCACCTGCATCATGATGACGGTGTAGTCCTTGTCAACTTCCTTGATATGCTGCATCAGGGCCGCAAATGCGTTCCTGTCTGCGTTGAGGGATTCTTGGCCAAAGGTGGAGAGTACGTTGAGGAACCCGCCGTCTCTCGTCTGTACCAGCGGATAACGGGCCGGATCACGCTTGATATAGCTGGGGGCATAGGTGGAGTTTCCGTTCTTCCAGCTGGCGAACCAGATCATCACCACCTTGAGACCGTTCTTGCGTGCGTTACGGATTACGTGGTCGACGGAGGTGAAATCGTAGTGCCCCGGTTTGTCCTCAATTACATCCCAGGAGCAGGACGCGATCACGGTGTTGAAATTCCCGTGTTTCATCTGTTCCCATACCCCGATGCTCTCCATATAGCTCTCTGATGTGCTGGTGGAGTTATGCAACTCTCCCGTCAGCATCAGGAACGGCTTCCCGTCTACTTCAAAGTGCGTAGTCCCGTCCTCCCGGACAAGGGCCGGCTTGACAGACGGATTCTCTTTCTCTTGGGAGCAGCCGACAAGCATGCAGAAGGTGGCTGCCAGCCCGGCGGCCATACTTGTCAACAAACAAGTCTTCATCATTGTGCGATTCATAATGTGCTTAGCGATTGTGCAAAATTCGGACGTAAAGCCCTGTTGCGAGGGCTTATCGGTATAAAGATAGACATATTTCTGCAAGTCTCCAAAACGGGTGATTGAAGAATGCAACCATCGGGAAGAAGCCGGGCTACTGACCGGGGCTGCTTCCACACCGACTGCAAGGCCATGAAGCCTTACATTGACATCGTGGATTCCATCAAGGCAAGCTCGATGGCGAAGTTCGATGGGTTGCTTTAACGGACTCGTTCCAAAAAATGCGTTATTACAGCGAAAACTCGTTGGAAATAGTGCGGAGCGAGAGATTTTTCCTGCCCTTATCTATCTGAGTGATAACCGTTTCGCCAGGTAGTCAAGACAAATGCCGACAATAGGCCGATTAGCTTTTCTAAAAGTGCTATTGTTGGTGAAATTCACTTTTCTAAAAGTGTTTTTTCATAATGATTTCGCTTTTTCAAAAGTGTTTTTTATATTTGCGTCCAGAAAGATACTTGTATGGAACTGACAGATATTCGCCCCATTGTAGAGTTTTACCACAGTAAACTCGCCCAGGTTACGCTGGATTTCAAGCGTTACCTCTATCCCCAGATCAACTGGGACTCCCGCGTCATCGGTATCAAAGGAGAGCGTGGCGCAGGTAAAACCACCATGCTTCTGCAGCGGATCAAGGAGAAATACAGCAATCCGGATGATACGTTCTATATCTCCCTGGACCACTACTGGTTTGGGACTCATCAACTGCAGGATCTGATCGAATTCCTTTACAAAAGGGGGATAACGGAGTTTTACATTGACGAAGTTCACAAGTATAAGGGGTGGAGCACCATTCTCAAAAACCTTGTTGACCAGTATAAGGATCTCCGGATAGTCTATACAGGCTCCTCTTTGCTGGAGATCGATAATGCCAAGGTGGATATGTCCCGCCGTCAAACCTCTTATACGCTTAAGGGGATGTCTTTCCGGGAGTACCTGGCCTATGAAGACATTCTTCATGTGGATGCAATCTCTTTGGAGGATCTCCTGAAGAATCATATCACCATCTCTATGGATATTACCTCCAAAACAAAGATTTTGGTGGCATTCGAGGCTTATTTGCGCTCGGGTGTATATCCTTTCTACAAAGAAGCAGGTTTGGATTTCCTGGTTCGCCTGAAGGAGGTCATAGATACTGTGATTGAAAGCGACCTTCCCGCGGTCGAGAAGGTTACCTACGATACCATCGAGAAGTGCAAGAAGCTGTTGATGATCATCGCGGAGAATGTTCCCCTGCAGCCCAATGTGAATCGACTGTCCACCGCTCTCGGTACGACGCGGGATTCCCTGTTGAAACTCCTTTACAATTTGGATAAGGCTGAGATTTTGGAGCTTCTCACCGTAGAACTCAAGAGCTATAAAAAGTTGGTTAATCCAGAGAAGATCTACCTTGGCAACACCAATCTGATGTACGCCCTTTCGCCTAAGATTGATGTTGGCACACTCCGAGAGACCTTCTTTATCGACCAGCTTTCCGCTATCGGTACTGTTCAGATGCCCCTTAAGGGTGATTTCTTGGTGAACGGGAAATACCTGTTCGAAGTCGGTGGCGAAAGCAAGGAATTCGATCAGATTGCCGGCATCCCCGACAGCTACCTGGCCATCGCCGGCATCGAAACCGGTTATAGCGCCCGCATCCCTTTATGGATGTTTGGTCTTCTCTATTAACGAAAGAAGAAACCAACAATCTCTCCCTCGGTCCCCGCCGGGGGATTTCTTTTCCCTGCTGCGCAGGGTGCGAAGATTCTTCCCACCTCAACTCTGAGGGATGTTCCAGCCAAAATCCATCAAGACATCCAGGTGGAAGGGGAAGGCCTCTTCCATCGACAACCCAAGTCCGTCTATGAGATCTTCCAGAAAGAGGCGGAGGCGGCAGCTCGGCTACTGACGGCTGGGGTAAGAAACCTGATGACGACAGGGAATGGGCACGTGAATGTCTGCGCCGGGCTCATAACCTTCATTTGAGAAGTCGCGGACGAGGTAGAGGAAGGCACTAAAATGAGCAACGACAAAAAAGAACAGGCATCCCGTAATCCTTTCGCGGAGATGCTGAATGAAATCCATGAGGATAACGAGCTTCGCAAGGAGTCAACAAACCTGGAGAAGCAGATCGATCAACTTCGCAGCGTGATCTGGACCCTTGAAAAAGATCAAGTGACGGTGATTCAGGCATCGGCAGATCTGGACGACCAACTGAACTCAATAATTGAGACATCCTGGGTCATCGAGTGGACGCTGGATGATACCCGGGAACTTTTGGAAAAACTCGAAGGGAAGAAGTTCACCGTTCAACTTGATGACCAATCAATCGAGACGGTCAAAGGCATCCATGGCGAATTCTTTGCTAATGAGAAGAAACTCATCGAGGAGGCGCAACAGAGGATGGAGAAGATGCTGTCTCAGCATCGGGAAAAACTGAAAAGAATAAAGGACGGGGAGAGCGTCTGGCTCTCCTTCAAGGCTTGGGTATGGGCAATTATAATTATCGAGGTAAGCTTGCTGTTGGTTGGCACCGTCTTTTATTATATTGCGAAGGCGAAGTTCACATAGCGATTAATACAGAAAGCCGAATAGCCAGAGAGGAATCTTGTTACCGCGACCGAACTCGACACCATCAATAGCCAGGAAGCTGTTCTCGACATCCTTGATCTGATTGAAACTCTTTTTGGGACCGCCCACCTCGAACAGATAGCGGTCATCTACGAGGAAATCACCTCTGTCCGGATAATTGACCTTGCACGCGCGGCTTAACTGGTTGTAGAAAAAGGTTTCCCTGATTGTCCCGATCTCAGGAGTACTGGACAGGGCATACATCAAGTTGGGGTTGTCCAGGAACAATTTGTCGGGTGACGACATCTTCTTGACAGCCTTGACGCTGGTTTTGAGCTGTCCGATCAAAGCTGCCCTTTCCAGCAAATCCAAGAGTTTGAGCCCCTGTTCACGGTTGACTTCCAACTGGGTGTAGATATCTTCCATCTTCGGGATGAAAGGAACCTGTGCTGCGATGATATACAGAAGCTTCTTCAGTTTCTGAACAGTTGCATACTCCACTTCCGTAACGGCGGGGATGTCCTGCTCGATAACCTGCTTGCATACCTCTGCGAGCCGTTCATCGAACCCTTCCGGGTCTTCTTTGTAGAAAGGATAGTAGCCCTGGTGCAGATAGTCATCGAAATAATCGAGCACGTGGACCTTGTTCGTGATTTCAGTAGCGATTTCTACGTGTCGGGAGAGTATATCGTCCAAGCTGACCTTGTCCCAGGACAGGATGCCCTCGAAGGCAAGATACTCCCGGAAGGACATCCCGTTGATTATATTCATCGTTGCCCGGCGTGACAGGTCTGCATTCCCTTCGTCAATCTGAAGCATCGAACTGCCCGTGAACACGACATTCAGGGAAGGATAGTTGTCATAGATGTTTTTGATACCCCACTGCCAATTCTTGTATTTGTGTACCTCGTCCAGGAACAGATGTGTCCCTCCGTGGATGTAATGATATTCCACCAGGTCGTCCAGGCTGTTGCCGTTGAACCAGATATGGTCCAGCGAGGCATACAGAACCTTGCTGTCATCGGGGAAGGCCTCCCGGATATGCTGCTTCAGCAGCGTGGACTTTCCCACGCCCTTTGGGCCTTTGATGCCGATGATCCGGGGTTTCCAATTGATTCGGTCGTAGATCTCGCGCTTGAAATCAAGGCTTACCTGTGAGACCAATCTATGTGAATTTCTGTACAGTACGTCAGGATTGAGTTCCATAATCGATGCTTTAACGTCGATGCAAATATACAAAACAATCTTGAAAGATTGAAATTTTGTCAAAAAACAATCTTGGAAGATTGATTCAGCAAACCTACTTTTCGATCCGCAGTGAGCCATCGTCTTCACGAACGATGGTATCCCCTTCGTACACCGAGACGAACCCCTCGCCCGTGTCCACGGAGAGAATGGAGAAGCCCATACAGAAGTACGGCGCCAGGACCTTGTCCCCGCAGAGATGCTTGACTTCGTCATAGTTGGTGCCGGTGTAGGTAACCGTTTTCATTAATTCCTTGATAAAGCGAGGCTAATCTTTCCCTTTTCCTGCGATCCGGCTGTGCTGAGTCGAAGCAGAGGGAGGCCGATAGCAGCCAAAACCGAATCTTTTAGTAAATCACGCTGATTCTGAC
>JAGAHD010000167.1 GCA_017627255.1 Bacteroidales bacterium
GATGGATAATAAAAACAGAACTTCCAAGAAAAAACTGAATTTTTTTATTGCATCTGCGAAAGGAGCGCCTCGGTCCACTGGTGAGAAGCCGTCACGCTGTGGGCCTCAACGAAGGCATTCACGGCCGTGCACACGAACAGGAGGATAATCAGCGTGCTGAGGACGATGCCAAGCACTTTCAGGCGGGGCAGCCACTTCTTGTTGTTCCAGCCGATGGTCTGGAACATGGACCAGAAACCGTGGTTGAGGTGCAGCCAGATGGCGATGAACCACACAATGTAAAGGGCCAGGACCCACCCGTTCCGGAAGGTGGCCATCAGCAGGTAGTACGGATTCTCGGCCTCGCCGCCCATGAATTCACGGAGCTGCATCTTGGCCCAGAAATGGGTCAGGTGGAAAGCCAGGAAGCCCAGGACGATGATGCCCAGGACGGCCATGTTCTTGGCGGACCAGGAATCATTCTTCGCCTTGGAGGCAACCTCGTAACGCTTCATGCCGCCTCTTTTCTTGATATTCTCATAGCTGAGCCAGCATCCGTACACGATATGGATCAGGAAACCCAGGGCCAGGATCGGGACCATGATGTCAATCACCGGCGTGGACATGAAGTCGCAGCCGAGCTGGAACCAGCCGTCTCCTTCGGAGAAACGGACCGCGTCGTCAGCCACTTTGCCGAACACACCATGGAAGGAATCCAGGACGGAGAAGAAATTGATGGTACCGTGGAGGAGCAGGAAGATGATCAGGAAGGCGCCGCTGACGCTTTGGATGAACTTCTTGCCGATAGAGGATGTCAGAAAGTTTGCCATTATGATGAGTTAATAGTTTTCCTTGGGTTTAGGCTACAAATATAAACATCTTTCTTGGATAATTCCTATTATTTCGATATTTTTGTTTCGTTTCAAAAACGCAAACCATGTACAAGAGAGTATTGTTGAAGCTCAGCGGCGAAAGCCTGGGCGGACCGGCCGGAAAAGGCCTTGATACGGACAGCCTGGCGGCATATGCCAGGGAAATCGCAGCGGCGGCGAAAGCCGGCCTCCAGATTGCCATCGTCAACGGCGGCGGAAACATCTTCCGCGGCCTGCAGGGCGTCGGAAAGGGCTTCGACCGGGTAGACGGAGACAAGATGGGCATGCTGGCTACGGTCATCAATTCTCTCGCCCTGTCCATGTTCATCAAGGAGGAAGGTGTCGAGGCACAGGTTTTCACGGCGACCCCGATGGAACCGGTCGCCAAGTATTACATGCGGGACGATGCCGTGAAAGTGCTGGAGCGGGGCGGAGTCGCCCTCATCGCCGGAGGAACCGGCAACCCGTTCTTCACTACGGACTCCGGGGCTGCCCTCCGCGCCCTGGAAATCGGGGCGGACGCCCTGCTGAAAGGGACACGTGTCGACGGGGTGTACACCGCCGATCCGGAAAAGGACCCGTCCGCCGTCCGTTATGACGAACTGACCTTCGACGAAGCCATCTCCCGGCACCTCAAAGTCATGGACCAGACGGCCTATGCCCTGTGCTCCGACGGGAACATGCCGATCATCGTGTTCGACATGAACGCGACCGGCAATCTCACCCGGCTCGTCGCCGGGGAGAAAGTCGGTACGCTCGTCCATCCGTAGCTCGCTTTCCCCCGGTATAAGGCCGCGTCCCCATTCCATCTTCGTCTTCTTCGTCGGCAAAAAGTCCCCGGTTTTTTCGTGAGGAACGCATTGTATGACCTGCCGGACTCGGCAGCCGGAGTTTCGTTTTTATTTTATAAATAATAAGCTGGATTCTACTCTGAAGTGCAACGCTTTGAATTAAAATTCACCAGCATATCATCGATTTGAAAACGATATGAAGATACTCCCGACAATGATGGGGAATATGTTTCGGCTCTCTGAGGCCTATTTATTCCAAATAGAAAAAAATGATAATCTTTGAATCCATATATTCCTCTAGTTTACGAATACCCGTGAAACGTTTTCTACTCCTGCCGGCCTTAACAGTCATCATGCTGTTTGCCGGAGCCTGTAAAAAAGAGGACCTGCAGCAAGAACGGTACCTTCTTTCCTCCGAAATAAGCAACTTCATCCAGGCGCGAGAGTTGGAAAGCCGCCATTATTGGATCCAGTTCAAAATCGCCATTGATGCGGCAAAAAGACTGGACGGCTATGGGCTGGGCAAACCGGACGGAAGCATCATCCTGACCCTTGTCGGGGGCGGCGAACGGGTGGATATGCCGACCATCTCCACGCTCAGGAACAAATTCTTCCCCCCTTGCACATTCGCAACATACGGGGCCCTTCAGGACAGGAAGGTCTCCGGTTACGGCGCCATCACGGTAACACAGGAATATCTTCCCCACCTGCTCCGGGCCCTGGAAATGGACGAAGAAACTTTCTTCCAGGACCTGCTTCGATAAACCTCAACACGAACGCGCCATGAAACCCGGTCACCTTCTCATCGGCCTCCTGACCACATTCCTTCTTTTTACCTCCTGCAGCAAATCTCCCGTCCAGGAAGATCCCCTCCCGGAGCGTTACCTGCGCTCATCGGAAGTACAAGTCATCCAGGCCCACCTCATCAAACTCAATACCCTGCCGGGATATTTCATCTATCTGAAACTATCGGCAGAAGCGTCTGAAAGATGGGAAGCGATTCAGTGGATCGGACTGTCCGAGCGTGCTGTCGTGACGCTGATCGGGTCTTCGGAAACGGTAGAAATACCTTCCTATCGTTCGATAGAAAGCTTGTTTTCATACCCCTGTTCCATATTTTGCGGAGACTATTTGATCGGTGAAGACAATACCCTGCCGGCTCAAATCATGACTTCTGAAAATTATCTCCCCACCCTGCTCCGTGCCTTGGACCTGGATGAGGAGACTTTTCAAAAACTCCTGACGGATTCCCCTGTCTGAGAAGGCGTCCTTCTCAATGAAGCATCACGGTCAGGCCGGCCATCACGATCGAGACCATCGACATCAGCTTGATGAGGATGTTCAGCGAAGGGCCTGACGTATCCTTGAACGGATCTCCGACGGTGTCGCCCACGATGGTTGCCTTGTGGGCCGGTGAATTCTTGCCGCCGTGGTGTCCTTCCTCGACATATTTCTTCGCATTGTCCCAGGCGCCGCCGGAATTGGCCAGGAAGATCGCGAGCACGAATCCTGCGCCCAGCCCCCCGGCGAGAAGTCCGATTACGCCCGCAGGGCCGAGCAAGATGCCCACGAGCATCGGGACGATGATCGCCAGCAGGGACGGGAACACCATCTCCTGCTGGGCCGCCTTGGTGGATATCCGCACGCAGGAGGTGTAATCCGGCCGCTGTTTCCCTTCCAGGATGCCGGCCATCTCGCGGAACTGCCGGCGTACCTCGACGACCATCTTTTCGGCGGCACGGCCGACGGCGTTCATCGTGAGGCCGCAGAACAGGAACGCCATCATCGAACCAATGAAGACGCCCACGAGCACCTTCGGGTTCATCAGGGAAATATCGTAGTAATTCACAATGTCGGTAATCGTGGCCCGGACGGTTTCCACGCTCCGGTCCCCTACCTGCAGGACGGTCTTTCCGACGTGGCCGAGGCCGATCTTGATCTCCTCGATATAGGAGGCCAGGAGGGCCAGGGCAGTCAGGGCGGCGGAACCGATAGCGAAACCTTTGCCAGTCGCCGCCGTCGTGTTGCCGAGGGCATCCAGGACATCCGTTTTCTCTCGGACGGCGGGATCCAGTTCGGACATCTGGGCGTTGCCGCCCGCATTGTCGGCAATCGGCCCGTAAGCATCTGTAGCCAAAGTGATTCCGAGCGTTGAAAGCATGCCTACCGCGGCAATGGAGATACCGTAAAGGCCTTGGCTCAGGGTAGCCGAACCGAAGACGAAATCCGTCGCGAAGCCATAGCTCAGCAGGATGGCGGCGGCGATGGTCACGACGGGGATAGCCGTCGAGACCATGCCGAGGCCGACACCGTGGATGATCACGGTCGCGGAACCGGTCTGCGCACTCTCCGCGAGCTTCCGCGTCGGCCTGTAGGAATGAGACGTGTAATACTCGGTGGCCTTTCCGATAATCACGCCCGCCCCGAGGCCGGAAAGGACTGAAAGGGCCAGCTTCCACCAGTTCGGGAAGCCAAGCAGCCAGAACACCCCGAACGACAGGACGGCGATCAGCACGGCGCTCAGGTTCGTCCCCACGCTGAGGGATTTCAACAGGTCATCCAGGCTGGCACCCTCCCGGGTCCGCACGGCATAGATGCCGAGGATGGACAGGACGACGCCCAGGGCGGCGATCAGCATCGGGGCCAGGATGGCACGCAGCTGGACGGCGGTCCCGTCGGCGAAGAAGGCTGAAGCGCCAAGAGCCATGGTAGCGAGGATGGAGCCGCAGTAGGACTCATAGAGGTCGGCTCCCATGCCGGCCACGTCCCCCACGTTGTCTCCCACGTTGTCGGCGATAGTAGCCGGATTGCGGGGATCGTCCTCGGGGATGTCCTGTTCCACTTTGCCGACGATGTCTGCGCCGACATCCGCCGCCTTGGTATAGATGCCGCCGCCCACGCGGGCGAAGAGGGCCTGGGTCGAGGCGCCCATGCCGAAGGTAAGCATCGTGGTCGTGATCACGACGAGCGTCTGGGCATCGGATGCCTCATGGACGAAAGCCCTGAGGATCAACCACCAGATGGAAATGTCCAGCAAACCGAGTCCCACCACGGTCAATCCCATCACCGCACCGGAGCGGAAGGCCACCTTGAGCCCGGCATTCAGGGAGCGGGACGTGGCATGGGCCGTGCGGGCCGAGGCATACGTTGCCGTCTTCATGCCCACGAAACCGGCCAGGCCGGAAAAGAAACCGCCGGTCAGGAAAGCGAACGGCACCCAGGGATTCTGCACGCCGAAGCCGTAAGCCAGCACGGCGAAGAGGACCGCAAGCACGGCGAAGACGATGACGACGACCTTGTACTGCTGCTTCAGGTAAGCCATGGCCCCTTCGCGCACATACTGGGCGATCTCCTTCATCGTCGGGGTCCCCTCACTTTCTTTCATCATCCGGTGGAAGAACCACCAGGCGAAGAAGAGCGCCACCACCGAAGCGGCGGGGACGAAATAGAAAAGGGATGTCATAGTGTTATGTGTTGGTTAGTTCAAATCGATGATCTTGAACCCTTCCAGCGAGGAAATCAATTTCTTCAAGGATTCCAGATAAGTCCTCTGGCGCATTCTCAGCTGAAGGTGGATCTTGTCACCTGACACGGAATAGGACTCGACATTGATCTGGGCTTCTTTCAAGGTGTCGAGCATGGTCAGGAGGTCTTCCTCGCTGCGGGAAGAGAGGGTAATCTCCACCACCTTGTCGCCGTAGCGAAGGTGGAAGAAATGCATCATTTCAAGGCAGAATACGGTCATCAGGGTCGCCGCAACGGCCACGGCATACATGCCGGCCCCGCAGGAGAGGCCGATCGCCGCCGCCACCCAGAGTCCGGCCGCCGTAGTCACGCCGCGCACGACGTTCTTCTGGAAAATGATGACGCCCGCCCCGATGAAACCGATGCCGGAAACGACCTGGGCCGCAACGCGGGCAGCGTCAAACTGGTGGCCGGTAAAGGCATTCTGGGAAATGATCATGAACAAGGCGCTCCCGAGCGCCACGATAAAATGCGTGCGGACGCCGGCTTCCTTCGCACGGAACTCCCGCTCGAAGCCGATCACTCCGCCCATCAGGCCTGACAGGAACAGGCGCAATATCAAATCCCAGTCAATCGTCATAATGCAAAGATAATGATTAAATCAATACGAAAGCCCCCGGAGGGATCAAAACAGGCCCGGCGTGATGTGCAGCCACTTGAGGAGCGTCTCCCCGAACAGGAGGATCAGCGCCCACGAGAAGGTCATCATCGTGATGCCGAACTTGAACGCATCGGTCTGGCTGTACTGGTTGGTGTTGTACAGGAGCGCCGCCGGTTTGCTGTTGAAAGGCAGGACATAGCAGTGCTCGATGAGCATGGAAACCGGGAGTGCAAGGCTCATCGGAGGGAAGCCGAAACGCTTCTCCACCCCAAGGGCGATCGGGACGAATACCATGGTCCGGATAGTCTTGCTCTGGAAAACCAGTCCCGAATACATCATCAGGAAGGTCAGGATGACATACAGCACCCAGAAGGGCGTGTCGGAAGTGATCCCCAGCGAGTCGAAGGCCGCGTTGACCATTGTGTTCGGAAGGTCGGTGGCGTTGAGTCCGCTGCCGAGGACATAAGCGCCGGCGGAGAACAGCATCAGGTGCCACGGAATGTCCACGTCGTTCCATTTCACCACCCCGATGCCCGGCAGCAGGGCGAGGCACGCGCCGATCAGCGCGACAATGGTCTCGTCAATGTTGTGGAATGTTCCCTTGGTGACCCACAGGAACAGGACGACAAGGAAGATGACGACCGCCTTCCATTCCTCCCTGGACATCTTGCCCATCGTAGCCAGTTCATCCCTGAGCCGGTCGATGCCGCCCTCGATCTGCGGTTTCTGCTCCTCCTTTTTCATCGGGAAGAATACGTACATGCCCAGCAGCAGACCCACCACCAGGATGATGATGCTCATCGGACCGACGGCGACGAGCCACTCCTTGTAGCCAAAATCGCAGGACCCGACGAACCCGGCGATAAGGGAGATGGCCAGCAGGTGCGCACCCGATCCGGTATAAAAGGCGTTGGCGCCGATGTTCACCTGGAACAGGTTCTGGATCACGAGATTACGGCCAAAATTGTTCCGATGTCCATTGGAGGCGCCATAGATGGCGCAGATCACCATGAAGATCGGCAGCATGATGGTCGCCTTGACCGTCGTCGCGGAGATGAAGGCCGAAAGGACGAGGTTGATCACCAGGAAACTCCAGAGCACGCCCTTGGCGCTTTTCCCGAATTTGATCACGAAAGCCAGGGCCAGCCGCTTGGCGAACCGGGTCTTCACCAGCATGGACGCCAGCACGAAACTCAGGATGTTCAGCCACATCACCGGATGGCCGAGCTGGGCGAGCGCTTCCTTCTGGGTAGTCACGTTGAAAAGGACGACGCCGAGGATCAGGAGCAGGGACGTCAGGTAATTGGGCAGGGCTTCGGTCATCCACAGGATGAGGCTCGCCACGAAGATGGCCAGCATCGCGTAATTGGCGCGGATGAAGCCGTCAAGGCCCAGCGCCTCCAGGCGTTTGCCCGCCGTCGAAGCGAGCAGGCCGGTATCCAGGTTGTCGATGAAGCCGATATGGCAGAACCAACAGATCCAGACAAAGGCGATGATCGCGAGCGGACCGCCCAGACGGGCCATCCAGATCTCGAACTTCGACTTCTGCATCTTGGGCAGTTTCTCAATCTTGTAATTGTTCATGTCCAGCGGGTCGAACTGCGGCACCGCCTTTGTCTCTGTATCTGTTGCCATAGTCTTACTTCCAGTTCTTATACGGATTCTTCATCAGCATGGAGTTGAAGTACTTCGGATCTCCCGTCACCTCTTCTCCCAGCCACGCGGGCTTGTCAAACGGTTCGTTCTCGTCGGCAAGTTCGACCTCGGCTACGGTGAGCCCGTCGTTGTCGCCGTAGAACTCATCGACTTCCCAGACATGCTTGCCGTCAGTGTTCTTCACCAGGTAGCGGGTCTTGTCGATGACACCGGGTTCGGCCAGGTCCAGCAGGGCTTTCACCTCATCGACGGGAATCTCCTTCTCCCACTCGAATCGGGAGGCGCCGGAAGCATTGCCGATACCCTTGACCGTGATAAAGCCCTTGTCCCCTTTCACGCGGACCCGCACCGTGCGCTCCGGAACGGAAGACAGATAACCCTGGGTGATACGGGTCGCCTTGAAGCTGTCTGCCTTGAAGTCCCCTTTCACCAGAAACTTTTTTTCGATTTCCTGTGCCATAATCTTATTCGTTTGCAAGAGGTTTGTCACTCATACCGATGACGCGCTTGATTGCCTGGAGGTAGTTGATGTTCTCCACTCCCTCCAGACCACAGTCCGCGATCGTCTTCTTGATGTCTTCGATCTCCGTGGACTCGGAGTTGATCGTCACGACCTTGGCGCCGTTGATCAGGACATTGCCCACCTCGCAGATGGTATTGTTGACCATATAGCCGAAACGCTGCTTATGCACGCGCACGGCGGCAAGGTCCGGGTTGGCCTTGACCATGGCGATGAACTCTTCGTATGTATAGGTGTCCTTGTCCAGCTTGGGCATCTCCACCATGAAGGCCGGGAAAACCTCCTTCTCCAGCACCTCGCGGGAGATCGGGAACTCGCCCTTCATGAGCGGATTCCACTGCTCCAGCCCGTCGACCGTCTGGACATAGGTCTTGATGTCCATCTTGCCGTTCCGGATCTTGGTGTTATTGATGTCGTTCTTGGCGCTGATGATGTAGATCTCGTCGCTCTGGCGCTCCCATACCTTCTCGGGGACGGGAACGGAAAGACGGGCCATCCGCTTGTGTGCTTCGCAGAAGTTCTGTCCGAAGCTGCGGAATTCAAAGCGAGGCTTGGACTGCTCGCCGATTTTCAATTCTGCCATAAAATACAGTGTTTTAACAAGTTAAAGTCATTGTTTCACATCAGGGTCCTCTTCGCCTTCGGTGGAATTGGCTTCCCCGGGCGTGACGGTGGCGGTGGTCATCCAACGGCCCGTTCCGTCGGGAATGCGGCTCCAGGATCCCTTGTTGTTGGACAAGGAAGAGCCCCATGAGCCCGAATCGTCCTTCTCGCCGCGCTGGAAGAAGTCGATCATGTTGCCGGCCGGGTCGAACAGGTCGATGCGTACGCTCTTCTTGGCGGAGAATCCGCTCGAGAAGCCTCTTTCGGTCGTTCCCTTGCCGCCGATGATGCCGAAGAACCCGTGGGGAGCCACGACCTCTCCGTCAATGCCGGTCCAGCAGAGACCCTCGTCCTTGTTGATTGTCACGCCGGTGAGTTTGATCGGGTAATCGCTGGCATTGTACAGTTCGAAGAACTTGTCTTCATCGTTGCCGGCTCCGCTGACCTCATTGAGTTTCAGCTTGGTCCAGTCGGTGGCCGGGTCGCCGACCTTGTAGGAGAACTTGTCGGAGGTTGTCGTGAATCCGGCCTCGTTGACGACTTCGACGGTAAAACTCACCTCGGTTCCGTCCGGCATCGCAGGGATGACCGCGGTATAATCGGAACCGGAGCCGGACATCGATGCCGTCATACCGTTGTACTTGAGCGAGGCCGAAGTAACTGCCTGGAGACCCGTTACCGTCGCGGTCACGGTCACCGGTGTCGTGGAGGTCGGCGCCTCGGGGGTAAAGACCACCTTGTCAATCGATGAGGGGCCCTTGTAGACTTCGTCTTTCACGCATCCGGTGAAAGCCAGGAGGGCAGCTGCCGTGATAAACAATATCTTTTTCATAATGAGAGTCTGTTATTGGTGAAACTAGAAGTCAATTTCGAAACGGACGGCGACCATGTGGTAATCCACACCGGCCTTCCCGGCCGGAGTCGCCACTTTGGTGTAATCCTTGACCGGATTGCCGGCGGTATCTTTGCCCACATTGAGCTTGTCCTTTCCGTTTGCGTAACGGTCGTTGTTGTTGTACTGGTAGTTCAGCTGCATCTTCACGTTGTTGTTCACCCAGAAGTTCAAGCCCAAGGTATAGGCCTCGGCGCAGCCGCCGTAGACCGTCCCGCTGTTCAGGTTGCAGAACTCATAGCGTCCGCACAGTTCGATATCGCCCCACTCGCGGCCACGCTCCACCTTGGTGTACTTGGCGCCGTTAGCGTCATAACGCTGCTTGCCGCCGAACAGGAGATAGCCCGCCTGGGCGTACCAGCCATTGAAATTGAGGGCAGGCGTGTCCTTGAAAAGAACGTTGTCGGCGATATAGGCCGCCTCATAGCGCAGGCCGCCCCAGTGGCCGGCCAGTTCCACGGTCCACAGGTTGTGGTGGTCCAGACCCGGGAGATTGTTGGTGTCCAGGTACTTCTTGCGGTTGATGCTGGTAGAGTTGCGCGCGCTGGCCCGGTAAGTGCCCCATTCACCGGTCGCTTCACTGACCAGCGACTTGCGGTAAGAATAGGCGGCGCCGATGTGCAGGCTGGCATTGTCCAGCTTATAGAGCGGACGGACGACCAGCTTCGTGGTCAGGGAATAACCGGAGTTGCGGCCGAAATCCTTGTTGTTGTCAGCCACGTTGGTCCACTCTTCCGCACCGGCCACTTCCTGGGTGAAGGCTCCCGCGGAGAACCACAGCCAATCCTTGGCATATTTGGCATTGACGCCCAGGTGACGCGACGGAGTCAGGGCAGAGCACACCATCGGACGCTCCATGAACTGGAGATACCGGGAAGTGGTGTTGCGCTGGATGGAGAAATTCTCTTTGAAGTTGCCGACCTGCAGGTCCAGGTTCGGGATGCCGGTGTAACGGACGATCGCATCCTTCAGTTCCACAAGGCCGTTCGCAAGGTCCATGTCGAACTCGCCGTACCATTTCTCGTCAATCTGGCCTTTCACGGCAAAACGGGCGCGGCGGATGCGGGTGCCGTTGCCGATCGGGTCGGCATAGTCGGGGGCGCCGAAGAAGACGGCTCCGTCGGCCTGGACACGGATGTCAAACCAGAGTTTGTAAGCCGAGGAAGGGGAAGCAAGGACCAAGATGCCGTCCTGGGCCTCCGCGTCCAGGCGATCAGACGAAACGGCCACGCCGTACTGGTTGTACTTGACCGCCCGCTGGGCAAACGCCGCCGACGCCGTCAGCAGCAGTATTGCACTCAAACAGATTAGTTTACGCATAGTATTGTTTATTAAAAATGGGTTGAATTTCATATGGACTTGATGAATTGGACCAGGTTGTCACTCCGCTGGAGCCCCAATTTGGACCGCAGCCGGTAACGGTTGATTTCCACACTCTTGGGGGTGATATTCATCAGGGTGGCGATATACTTGCTGGAGAAACCCTGCCGGAGCAGGTTGGCCAGTTTCCGTTCGCTTTCCGTCAAAGAGGGATAGGCTTCCTTGAGCCGAAGGTTGAAATCCTTGTGCAGGATTTCACTTCTGGCATAAAAGTCATTCATTTCCCGGGTGAAATACATCCGCTCCCGGAGGGAGGACAGGATTTCATCCGTCCTGCGGTCCTTCTCGGCGGGATCCTCCATCCGGCGCATGTCGGAAAGCTGGTCGTAGATGCCCTCCATGAACTCCTTCTGCTCGCTCACCCCGACGGCAAAGTCCACCAGTTCCTGGCGTCGCGCTTCCAACTTATGAAGAAGGTCTTTCTCCGTCATTTCTGACCGGACTTCCAGGGCGGAAAGAGACTTCTGGTTGCTGTAAATCTGCTGTTCACGTGAACGCATGATCGCCTCCCGGAGAGATTTTTGCTGCTGGGCACGCGTATAGATGACGATGGCGGTCACGCAGGCGATCAGCCCCAGGAGCACCAACGCATTGAGATTGAAGCTGTAACAGAAAAGCAGGCCCAGTACCGGAGCGAGGGCCGTGGCTGCCAGGCTTCTGACAAGGACCGGAACTTCCATTTCCGTCTTTCCCCGGACGGCACCCGCCCCGCATAGACCGCCGAGCAGCAGGGCGGAGGGAGAAAGCGGTACCCGGTAAAAAGCCAGCAGGCTCAGCCCCATCGCTGCCAGCAGCGAGAAAACCGCCACCGGATGGATGTCCAGTACCTTGTCGGAAATCCGCCAGGTTTCACTCTGCAGGGGTCTCAGGCAAAAAGGAAAGACCAGCACACCCGCCCCTGCGGCAAAAGCCGCCGCAACCAGCCGGTTTTCCATCATCACGGAAGGAAACAGACCCAGCAGCGCGCTGTTATTCCACCCAAACGCCCCGGCAACCAGAAGTGAAGCCAGCACACTCCACCGCAAGATTTTCCGGTCCTGGAGAGCCGGGTGACGGTTGCGCCGGAGGGCGACTTGTCCGGCCAGCCGGCAGATGCCTGCAGCGAGCAGTCCGCATACCACCGGAGCTGCCAGCCACGCCGCCGCCACCCGCAGGGCGAGCGTCATGTCCACCGTTCCCCACCTATTGAGCTGAAGCCCCAGTACGGCCCCGACGAAGGCATACTGCACGCTGGTATAA
>JAGAHD010000002.1 GCA_017627255.1 Bacteroidales bacterium
ACGGCCGCATCGAACCGTTCCTGCCCTTGACGCATCTCCTCCGTCCTCATACCGGCCAAATCGAGACCGGGAAACGCTTTCTCGCAACCCTGGAGGGCAGCGAACTCATCCGCCGCCCCAAGGAGCATGTGCAGGACCCTTACAGTTTCCGCTGCATCCCGCAGGTCCATGGAGCCGTGAAGGATAACATCATGTATGTCAAGTCTGTCATCGAAAACGAGATCAACTCCGCGACGGACAACCCGAACATCTTCCCGGACGAGGACATGGTCATCTCAGCCGGCAACTTCCACGGCGAGCCTATCGCCATCCCGATGGATGCCCTTGCCATCGCCATGTCCGAACTCGCCAGTATCTCGGAGCGCCGTACATACCAGCTCATCCACGGACTTCGCGGACTGCCGAAATACCTCGTCGCCAACCCCGGCCTCAACAGCGGCTTCATGATCCCGCAGTACACCGCCGCGTCGATCGTCAGCCAGAACAAGGGGCTCTGCTGGCCGGCCTCCTGCGATTCCATTCCCTCCTCGCAGGGCCAGGAAGACCATGTCAGCATGGGGTCCAATGCCGCGACCAAGCTGGTCCGGGTCGTGGACAACGTGGAAACGGTCCTGGGCATCGAGCTCTTCAATGCCGCCCAGGCCCTGGAATTCCGCCGTCCTGCGAAATCCTCTCCTACCCTCGAGCGCATTTTCGAAGACTACCGGAAAGTGGTCCCGTTCATCTCCGATGACACCTACATGCATCCGCTGATTGAAAAGTCAGTCCAGTTCCTCCGCAACGAACAGTATCTGTAATTCCTTTCCGTCCGGGGAGGTAGGGAGGGGCCGAACCCCCGGGCTTTGCCCTTGTCCCTCCCAACCTGCGGTTGGGTCCCTCCCTCTCATGCAGCCGAGGGCGGCACAGGTTCGGACTCCCTACCTCCCCGGACGGAAAAACATGACGATATGAAAAAAACGATCATTAATATCGGAAGTCTCGTCGGGATCGTCCCGGCGGGTGTCCTGCGGAAACAGGGCGCCGAAATGTCCGAAACCGGAATCCTGGAACAGGCCTGGCTCGAAATCGAGGACGGGAACATCCTCCGTTTCGGTCCCATGAAGGAGATGCCCCGCCTGAACAGGGCGCCGGAAGCGGGAGAGGTCGTGGACGCGGAAGGCGGCATGGTTATGCCGGCCTTCTGTGACAGTCACACCCATATCGTCTATGCCGGCAGCCGGGACGGTGAGTTCCTGGACAAGATCAACGGCCTCAGCTACGAAGAGATCGCAGCGCGGGGCGGCGGCATCCTCAATTCCTCCGACCTCCTTCACGAAACCTCCGAGGACGAGCTTTTCCGCCAGTCCATGCAGCGCGTCCGGGAGATGATGGCCAAGGGTACCGGAGCCCTGGAAATCAAAAGCGGATACGGGCTCAATCCGGAAGACGAGCTGAAAATGCTCCGGGTTATCCGGCGCATCCGCGAGGCGGTTCCTGCCGTTGTCCGGGCCACCTTCCTCGGAGCCCATGCCGTCGGACGGGCCTATACCCACGAGAGCTACGTCCAGGCCGTCGTGGACATGATGCCTGACGCCGCCCGCCTGGCAGATTTCGTGGATGTTTTCTGCGACGAGGGCTTCTTTACCGTAGAGGATACGGACCGGATCCTGACAGCCGGGGCGGCGTACGGACTGCGACCGAAGATCCACGCCAACGAACTCGCCGTCAGCGGCGGCGTCCAGGTGGGTGTCCGTCACGATGCCCTTTCGGTCGACCACCTGGAAAGGACGACCGATGCTGAAATCGAAGCGTTGCTCGGAAGCAAAACGATGCCGACAATGCTGCCTGGCTCATCCTTCTTCCTTGGCCTGCCGTTCGGTCGGGCCAAGGAATTCATCGGAGCCGGTCTTGGCATCGCGCTCGCTTCTGACTACAATCCGGGTTCCTCTCCTTCCGGTGACATGCGCTTCGTAATGGCGCTCGGCTGCATCCGGATGCGGCTGACTCCGGTCCAAGCCCTGAATGCCGTGACCCTGAACAGCGCCTATGCCATGGGTGTCAGCCAGATTACCGGATCCATCACCCCCGGCAAGCGGGCGGACCTCATCCTGACCTGGCCGGGATGGACGCTGACAAAGATTCCTTATACGTACCAGACCCCGTTCATCCGGCAGGTCTTCCTGGACGGTCAACCCCAATAGCCCATGACCGCCTGGACCCTGCTTGTAGACATCGGTATCGTATCCGCCCTCCTGCTGGTCGGAAAACTGCTGCGTGCCAAGGTCCGGTTCATCCAGAAACTGTTCGTTCCGCCAAGTCTGCTGGCCGGTTTCGCCGGACTTGTCTTCGGTCCTGAACTGCTGGACTGGCTGCCGCTGTCAGAGCATCTGGGCACCTACGCCGGCATCCTCATCGCCCTGGTATTCGCAACGCTGCCCCTGACGGCCACCCACACGGGGAGCAGCCGGAAACGCATCGGGCGGATGTGGTCCTACTCGCAGGCGGGGATGCTGCTCCAATGGGCAATCGGCGGTGCATTGGGACTTTTCCTCCTCAGACATTTCTGGCCGGTCAATGAGGCCTTCGGCCTGGCGATGCCGGCCGGTTTCTGCGGCGGACACGGAACGGCTGCTGCCATGGGAGAAGCCTTCTCCCGATACGGGGTCGAAGAAATGCAGTCCCTGGCTATGACTTCCGCCACGGTAGGCATCGTTGCGTCCGTCATCATCGGGATGTGGCTCATCTCCTGGGGCGCCGGGCATGGCTATACCACGTATCTTTCCCGCTATGAGGACCTTCCGTCGGAACTGCGGACCGGCATCCTTCCGAAGGACAAGCGCCAGAGCATGGGCGAAGCCTCTTTCTCGTCCATTTCACTGGACTCGATGACGTTCAATTTTTCGGTCGTCGCCCTGATTACCCTTCTCGGTTACGGGATGAGTCTGGCGGTGGCCCGGGTCTGGCCCGCTGTGATGCTCCCGGTGTTCAGTTGTGCTTTCATAACCGGCATTCTCATCCGCTGGATCCTTCGCCGGGCCCATACGGACCAGTACCTGTCAAAACCTATCCTGGGACATCTCAGCGGGGCGTTTACGGATTATCTTGTCGCTTTCGGGGTCGCTTCCATCAAACTTCGGGTCGTGGTACAGTTCATCGTTCCGCTGATGATCCTGCTGCTGGCCGGACTTGTTTTCACGCTCATGTATGTCCTCCTGGCCGGACGCCGGATCCACCGGGAGGCGTGGTTCGAGAAATCTGTTTTTACCTGGGGCTGGTTTACCGGGACGATGGCCATGGGCATCGCACTTCTGCGGATTACGGATCCGGACGGAAAGAGCGGCTGTCTGGACGATTATGCCTATGCCTACTTGTACATAGCACCGGTCGAGATCTCCCTCGTTTCGCTTTCTCCCCTGCTGTTCGCTCAGGGATTCGGGAGTTGGTTCATCCTTGCTTGCGCATTGGCGGGTACGGCCATTCTGGTCTGGGGACTCTGCTCTGCCGCCAAGTGAGAGTATTTTCGATTCAATAGGTGCTCCTCCGGAACATCTGCCTCCTGTCGCTTTGCGACCCTGACGGGCAAATGTCGGCAGATGTTCCGGAGGAGGCACATGTTCCCGTCTCCACGACACTGACGGGCAAAAAGCGGCAGAGGGTTACGGCATACGGGTCTGAAGGTCAACCCGGTTTGCCGGCAGGGAGGAACGGGCTTCCACACGGATCTTTCCGGGCCGGAAGCCGCTGCGAACGACAATCATCGCCCTGCCGTGCCACGTGGTCACTTTCGAGGAGGGCAGGGGTTCGGTATCGGTCATGTCCGCAGACCCGGCCGCCATCAGGCATCCCGGTCCGCTGACGCTGACTTCTGCAGGGACGGCGGCATCCGGGACGACCCGCCCCTGTCGGTCTACTACTTCGACCAGGACATAAACCAGGTCCTGGCCATCTGCCGTCATGACCTTCTTTTCCGGAGTCAGGCGAAGTCGGGCCGGTTTCCCCGCCGTCTGGATCTGTACTTCCCCAGTCACCTTCCCGGAGGCATCCATGGCAACCGCCCGCAACGTTCCAGGAGCATACGGGACGTCGAAAACAGCCTTGAATTCGGAGGAGCGGTCTACCCGGGCCGAACCGACCTCCCGGTTATCCAGAAAGAGCCGGACGGAAGGGGCATGCGTATAAACCTCCACCTTTACCGGCCGGCCTTCCCAGCCGGGCCAGTTCCAGGATTCCCACGTCGGCCAAACCGACCATTTCGTTTCACGGATTCTCCCATGATATCCGTCCGGTTCCTGAACGGCCATGTACAGGATGGGAGCGGAATCCGGATTCCATAACATGTCCCGGTAATGGGAGACAGGCTTCCTCCAGCCCGTAATGTCCACATCCCCGCAATAGGCACCGTGCCAGGGGAAATGGGTTCCCTGATAATGCTCACCCGGAGTATCCCCTTCATAATAAAAACGGCCGATACCGGACTCTCCCAGGTAATCGAGACCCGTCCAGACGATATCCCCGACGATATAGGGATAGGTATAGGTCCTGCTCCAGTTGTCAAAAACATCGCGAGGATAGCTTTCCGTCTGCCACATCACCCGTCCGGGAAGCCGCTCATGGTCTTCCGCATGCTTATGGATCATGTAATTGTACCCCAAAATGTCCAGTGCTTCCGCATGGGGATCGAAAAGCGGCCATTCCTTGTCTTCGGGATCCCACGAGCAGAGCGCTTCAGTGACAGGACGGGTTCCGTCATGGCGGAGCACTTCCCGGCGCAGGTTGCGGGCTGTCGTCACGACATCGATGGTCCGGCGTTCGATCACTTCGTTGCCGATGCTCCAGCAGATGACGGATGGGTGATTCCGGTCTCTGAGCACCATGGCGGCAATATCCTCCCGGTAGCAGGAATCGATCAAGGTGGAATAATCATATCGGGTCTTGGCTTCCCTCCAGCCGTCAAAAGCCTCATCAATCACCAACATGCCCAGACTGTCGCAGGCATCCAGCATGGCGCGGGTCGACGGATTGTGCGAAGTCCGGATCAGGTTGAACCCGGCCTCCTTCATCAGGCGGACTTTGCGGAACTCCGACGCATCGAAAGCGGCGGCCCCCAGCAACCCGTCATCATGGTGGACACAAGCTCCGTTCAGAAGGACTTTCCGCCCATTGAGGACAAATCCGGATTCAGCATCAAAAGAGAAACAGCGGACTCCGAAACGGACGGTCTGGCGGTCCAGTACCTGTCCGTCCGCAACCAGCGTGACTGCAGTCCGGTAAAGGGCCGGGTGTTCCGGAGACCAAAGATCCGGATTTCCGATCCGGAAACTGAACTCTGCCGCTGCCGTTCCCCCCGCAGGAAGCATCAGCTCCCGGGTCTGTCCTTCCACGGAAACAGCCGCCTTACGGGAACGGACGGACTCGTTGGAAACGCTGACACTCACTTTGACCAGGGCTTCTTCCGGGGACACTTCCGGCGTCGTCACAAAAATCCCGTTTTCTGCGATCCGTAACGCATCTGACGTTTCCAACCACACATGCCGGTAAATCCCAGAGCCGGAATACCAGCGGCAATTCGGCTGGAGGGAATTGTCCACCCGAACCGCGACAACATTGTTTCCACTATTGGAAAGGAACGATGTAATATCCACTGTGAACGGCGTATAGCCATAAGCATGTGTCCCTGCCTTCTTTCCGTTCACATAAACTTCGCTCCGCTGGTAGACTCCCTCGAAATGAAGACGCACGGATTCCGCCGCCGGAGTTGGGAACGATTTGCGGTACCACCCGGTTCCCCCGGGATAATACCCTCCGTCATTGCCTGATGCGGCAAGCGCGGAAGGCGAATGGGCGATATCCCAGTCATGTGGAAGGTCGACTTCGGTCCAGCCTGAATCATCCCATGAGGGAGATTCCGCCCCGGGAAGGTCTATTTCCATGAACTTCCATCCGGCATCGAAGAGGACCCGGCGGGCAGGAGCGGCGTGGAGAAGCGGAACTGCCGCCATCAGCAGCAGGACAAAGACAAGATGTTTTTTCATAGGATACGTCATACTGTGCGTTTTCGGTCATTGCGTTTGAGCCAGTGTTCCCGGAGCCAGTCCCGGACAGGCTGGTCGTAGACTTTGAGGACGGCATAGGCCAGGCCGATGGAGAAAAGGAAGACCCCGATTCCCAGGGCGATATGCTGCCACAAAGGGGCATCTGCATGGACGGCGGCCCAGTTGTACTGCATCAGGGCAAACGGGAAGTGCGTCAGGTACAGCGGATAAGAGATCTCTCCGAGGAAACGGCTCAGACGGGAGGTGAAGGCGCCCGGCGCAGTGGAACCGGCGCCGGCAAGGATGATCAAAGGGAAGCAAACAAGGATGGCCACAGCTTGGAAAAGGCCGTCCGGCACACCCTGGCGCCCTCCGATGCAGGGAGTCGCCATGATCGCCACCAGCAGCAGGGAGCACCACCAGAATCCGCCGCGCAGACGGAAAAGCGCGCCGTCGGATCCGGTCCGCTCCCGGCGTGAAGACAGGATGCGGGAGATCAGCAGGCCTGCCAGGAACGGGTACAGGAGCCGTGTAAACCCTATGTACAGCTGTTCTCCGGTAAGGCTCCACCCTCCGATTACATTGTAGTGGGGGCGTCTGAGGATATCGAAAACATCCCAGCCCAGTGTCAGGTCCAGCGTCAGGAAAGCGCTGCAGGCGCACAAGACGGCAAGCGCCGCCTTCGGAAGCCTGCGGAACAGGACGACATAGAGGATATTGGCCAGATACTCCAGGAAGAGGGACCACTGGGGCCCGTTCAGCGGGAAGGTCTCCCCCCATCCACGGACATCCAGGGCAGGGGTGATGGGAATCATCAGGCAACCCAGGACGATGCAGAGGAGGAATTGTCCCAACTGCGAACCGGCCATGCGGGGAAACACGGGACCGATCTGGAAGAACACCAGGCACGCGCCGGCCAGCGTGCCGATGACAACCAGCGGATGGAGTCGCACCAGGCGCCGTTTGAAGAATCCCATGACGGTCATCTTGTCCCAGCGGTCGTCGTAGGCGTATCCGATGACAAAGCCGGAAAGGACGAAAAAGAAATCCACCGCCAGATAACCATGGTTCACAATCTGGGTCGCCGGACCTTTCGAATAAGATTCAAACAGGTGGAAAATGACTACCATCATCGCGGCGACGCCGCGCAGTCCGTCCAGGATCTCATAACGGGGCTTGGAGGCAAGGTAAATATTCTCTTTGGCCATAGGTTTGGGTCTTTGGAACAAAAATAGCAAAAAAGGCGTAATTTCCTTACATTTGCATGGAATGGAACGGACAACGATGCAAACATCACGGGGAAAGACGTGGGCGGGGCTCCACCTCGCCGTCCTGCTGGCAGGCGGCACCGGGCTCTTCGGCCGGTATATCAGCCTGTCGGAACTGCCGCTGGTTTGGTACCGGATCCTGATCAGCCTGATCGTCCTGGCCATGCTGCTCGCCCTGACGGGCAGCCTGAAGCGGATTCCCCGGTCTTCTGCCGCCGCCATCGCCGGATGCGGGGGGATCCTGGCCCTTCACTGGGTCTTTTTCTATGGCAGCATCCAGGCATCCAACGTCTCCGTCGGTGTCGTCTGTTTTGCCACGACGGGTTTTTTCACGGCCTGGCTCGATCCCTGGATCAACCACCGGCGGGTTTCCGTGGCAGAAATCCTTATCAGCCTGGTAGCCATCGCCGGCATTCTCCTGATCTTCGCACTGGATATCCGATTCCGGACCGGCATCCTGCTCGGCCTGCTCTCCTCCGCCCTGTATGCCCTTTTCGCCATCTGCAACGTTCGGTGTGCCGCCGCGACGGGAGCTGAAAGTACCACGATGCTCCTGTATGAACTCGCTGGCGGAATCGCTCTCCTGACGCTCCTGCTACCCTTATACGCCCTTTACCGGCCAGCCACCCCCCTGATACCGGACCGGCGGGATCTTGCCGCACTGGTAGTGCTTTCCGCTGTCTTCACCATTCTCCCCTACCTGCTTCAGATCCATGCACTGAAGCACTTGTCCGCCTTCTCGGTCAACATCACCTACAACCTGGAACCGGTTTACAGTATTCTGCTGGCTGCCTTGATTTTCGGAGAAGGGCGGGAAGTCGGTCCCTCTTTCTGGGCCGGAGTCGCCCTGATTGTTATTTCCGTATTCCTGCAAACGCTCCGTTCTTTGAAAAAGAGCGCATGATATCTGCATTTTTTTCGTTATTTTTGCAAGATAACAGAAACTCCAATCACCCTGCGCCGTCCGGGTCCTCCCGGCTTCGGTACCGGTAACGGAAACTTGCAAGAATCATTCATGAAGAACTGGATTACTTTCCTGCTGGCTTTCATTCTCAGCGCCAATGTCTTCGGCCAGAATAGCCTGGTCATGCCCAGTACAAACCCCCAAGCGGATTCCTGCGCCTTTGCCTGCATGCGGGCCCGGATGGATTCCATCCGGCAGCACCGTCCCACCGTCGCCGTCGTCCTGGGAGGAGGTGGTGCCCGTGGCATGGCACATCTCGGCGTACTGAAATACATGGAGGAACTCGGAATTCCGGTTGACCTGATCGGCGGGACGAGCATGGGCGGCCTTGTCAGCGGCCTGTACGCGCTCGGATACGAAGAAGCCTATCTGGATTCCCTGGTGAAGGATATCGACTGGACAGTCATGATGTCCGACAAAGTGCCGGACAGTTTCCTGACGTACAAAGTCCGCAAGAACCGTGAACGTTTTTCGGTCATCGTCCCTTTCCATTATGAAGACGAGGATGCCATGGAGCGGATCCGGCGGCAGATTGAACTGGAAAAGGCTTTCGACAAAGTAGATACCCGGACCATCGACATGGGACAGGAAGCCCTCGGCCGGATCGGACTCGGAATCCCTGACGGTCTCCTGTTCGGTTTCAATGTCCGCAACACGCTCAGTTCCGTTTCGGTGGGCTACCAGGACTCCCTTTCCTTCCAGGATCTGCCCATCCCGTATTTCTGCGTGGCTACCGACATGGCCAGCCTGTCCGAGAAAAACTGGACATCCGGCAGTCTTGTGGACGCCATGCGTTCCACCATGGCCATCCCTTTCTATTTCAGGCCGGTCCGTATCGATAACATGGTGCTCAGCGATGGCGGAACCCGGAATAATTTTCCCGTCGATATCGCCAGGGCGATGGGAGCGGATATCGTCATCGGTTCCGAAATGCCGGTCAATCGCGACCTGACGGAACTGAATACCCTTCCCAACCTGGCCATGCAGACGATTACGATGATGTCCTCCGATGCCGCCAAGGTCAACCGTAAGAAAACGGATATCCTGCTCCAGCATGAACTGAAGGGGTTCAATATGCTCTCTTTCGACGATGCAAGCATTGACAAGATCATCAGCGAAGGGTACGAAACCGCACTGAAGCACAAGGATGAATTCGAAGCTGTCGCCCGGCTTGTCGGCCGCCATCAAAGGACCCTTTCTTCCAGACCGGCCACCGATCTTGCCCGGCACAAAGTGCGCGTCAAGGAAATTACGGCCCTTGGAATTTCTCCCCGGGAACGCAAGACCCTAATCAGCCCTATCTACCTTCCGAAAGACAGCCTGTACAGCCGGACGGATATCAACAACCTCGTCGCCAGGATCTACGGAACCCGTGCCTTCGAATCAGTCACCTACCATCTGGAAGGGTCCGAGGAACCGTATACCCTTGTCTTTGACTGCCAGAAAGGCCAGACGAATGAAATCGGCACCAACGTCCATGCCGACAACGAGGAAATCGTCTATATCAATTCCTATATCGGAATCGGGACCCGGAAACTGAGCGGTCCCCGTTTCCTCGGAGAACTCAAGATCGGAAACAACGCTGTCCTCAACATGGAGGCTTCTTACAAGCCTCTGTCCAGCCTTCCGATCGTTGGGGTAGGGCTCAGGAATACGTATCATGACATACTGTACCACTACAACGGACTGGATGCCATGTACGAAGCCCTTCACTCCCGGCTGGATTTTTTCATCGAAGATGCCCGCGCAGTCTACGGAAGCGCCCGGATCGGTATCTCGACGGAATTCGAGCCTTACGAGAACTACATTGACGAAGAGGAACACTGGGTCGGCTGGGACTTCCGGAGCCAGTGGCATTCCGCCTTTGCCAATCTCAAATTGGACACATACAATGACGGCTATTTCCCTACTGAAGGCGTGCGTTTCGGGGTGAATGCGCGCTACACGGTGAACGGGTATTCCATTTATCTGGAAGACAAGGACAATCCGGGGACCTACACCGAAGGAAGCGTTCCCCGGTATTTCACCGGAACAGCTCACTTCAGTACCGTCATCACCGAAGACCGGCTGACGGTCATCCCGCAGTTATGGGCAGGCTGGACCAACCGCAATGCCGGCATGATGGATTTTTCCCATGTCCTTTCTGCCGGCGGGATCCTGCCCGGCAGGCATGTCGAGAACCAGATTCCGTTCTTTGCATTCGCTTCGCGGATGCACGTCTATGACGACATCCTCGCTTCCGCCCAGGTGGACCTGCGGTTCCGTCTTGACCACAAGACCTACCTGACGGCCAAAGGCGCCGTCCTCCAGAACGCCGAAACCCTGCATGGGATGGTGTCCAAAGCCCCCGAGGCTTTTGCCTTTGGGCTTGACCTTGGCCGGAAATCCATTGCCGGTCCACTCCAACTCGGTGTTTTCTGGTGCGACCAGACTCATTTCGGCTTGAATTTCTCCTTCGGTTACGATTTCTGATTTTTCCACGCCGGTAACTGTTTTTCCGTTTTTCTAAAATTGCTACATTTGTACAGTCATATAGAACGAACGGGAAATGAACTTACAAGAATTACTGTGGAGGCGCCTTTTGCGTCTGGACGGTGCCATGGGCACCATGATCCAGCGTCACCACCTGGAAGAAGCGGATTTTATCCGCGGCCTTCCGTTCGTTCCCGAAAAAGAATGCAAAGGTGACAATGAATGCCTGAATCTTTCGCGGCCTGATATCATTGCCGGAATCCATCAGGCCTATCTGGAGGCTGGTGCCGACATCATCGAGACCAATACGTTCAGTGCCAACCGGATTTCCCAGCAGGAATACGGGCTCTCAGACCTTGCCCCGCAGATGGCCCGGGAAGGAGCGCAGATCGCGCGGGAAACCGCCGACCGGGCTGGACGGGAAATCTGGGTCGCAGGCAGCATCGGACCTACTTCCAAATCCCTCACCCTTGCCCCGGACATATCCCGACCTGCCGAAAGGCCCTGGTCCTTCGACCAGATGGCGGATGCCTTCCGGGAACAGATCGAGGCCCTGATCGAAGGAGGTGCCGACCTTCTGCTCTTCGAGACATCCTTTGATGCGCTCAATACCAAAGCAGCCCTTTACGCCCTCCAGCAGGCAGCGCCGGGCTTTCCCGCCATGGTATCCGTCAGTGTCAGCGACCGCAGCGGACGGACGCTGACGGGCCAGACGATCGAAGCCTTCTACCATGCGGTCCGGCATTATCCGCTCACCGCTTTCGGTCTCAACTGCTCGCTCGGTGCAGAAGGCATGGTTCCCCTGATCCAGGACCTGGACCGTTTCTGCGACCTTCCGGTTATCTGCTATCCCAATGCCGGCGTGCCGGACGGTCTGGGCCGCTACGGGCAGACCCCCGACCAGATGGCCGCGGAATTCCGGGAACTGGACGGACTGGTCAACCTCGCCGGCGGTTGCTGCGGAACGACTCCCGATCACATCCGAGCCCTTCCAGACCTGTCGCCGCGTCCCCGTCCCCAAAAGGAGAACCTCCTCACCGTCAGCGGAATGGAAGCCTGGACCGTTGATACCCTGCATCGGAATTTCACCCTGATCGGCGAACGGACCAATGTGGCAGGATCCCGGAAATTCGCTCGGCTCATCGCCGCCGGAGACTATGATGCCGCCCTTCAGATTGCGGCGCAGCAGATAGAAAACGGTGCCGGCATCATCGACATCAACATGGACGATGCCATGCTGGACGGTCCGGCCGCCATGGAGACATTCGTCCGCATCCTGCAGAACGATCCCGCTGTAGCCCGGGCCGCCCTGATGATTGATTCTTCCCACTGGGAATGCATCCTCGCCGGTCTCAAGAACGCGCAGGGAAAATGTATCGTCAATTCCATCAGCCTCAAGGACGGAGAGGCGGCTTTCCTGGAGAAGGCTGCTGAAATCCACCGTCTCGGGGCCGCCATGGTGGTCATGGCCTTCGACGAGGAAGGGCAGGCCACCGACTTCGGCCGCAAAACCGCCATTTGCCAGCGTTCCTACCGGCTGCTGACCGGGATCGGCATCCCCCCTCAGGATATCATCTTCGATGTGAATGTACTGTCCGTCGGGACGGGTATTCCGGAACATGACCGATACGGGATCGACTTCATCGATGCCGTCCGCTGGATCAAGGAGAACCTGCCCGGCGCCTATACGTCCGGCGGGGTATCCAACCTTTCCTTTGCTTTCCGCGGCAACAATCCCGTCCGGTCCGCCATGCACGCCGTATTCTTGTATCACGCCATCCGGGCGGGTCTGGACATGGCCATTGTCAACCCGGCCATGCTGCAGCAGTATGACGTTATTCCCCCGACCCTGCGCCGCTGTGTGGAAGACGTCATCCTCTGCTCCGATACCGGAGCGACGGAGCGGCTCGTCGCCTATGCCGCATCGGAGGAAACCATACCCTCGGCCCAATCCGGGGAGCCGGAGACGGAACGGCCAACCGGAACGGCTCTGCAGCGGTTGGAGGAAGCTCTCCTCTCCGGAAACTCTGTCCGCCTCCGGGAAGATGTGCTGGAAGTGCTGGAGCAACTTGGATCAGCCGTCCGGGTCATTGAAGGCCCGCTGATGGCCGGAATGGAAAAAGTCGGGGAACGGTTCGGTGAAGGGAAAATGTTCCTGCCGCAGGTGGTCAAATCCGCCAAGGTCATGAAGGATGCCGTATCCATCCTCGAACCGTTCATGGAAGAAAACGGACGGACGGCGGAACGCCCCGTCGTCATCCACGCTACCGTCAAGGGGGACGTGCATGACATTGGAAAGAACATTGCCGGCATTGTTATGAAATGCAACGGGTTCGACGTCATCGATCTCGGCGTCATGGTCGACAAGGAAACCATCCTGGAGGCGGCTCTCACGCATCATGCCTCCCTGATCGGCGTCAGCGGACTGATAACCCCTTCCCTGTTCCAGATGGAAGAACTCTGCCGCGAGATGTCGGCCCGGGGACTGTCCATCCCGCTTTTCGTCGGCGGCGCTACGACCTCCGACCTCCATACCGCCGTAAAACTAGCCCCGCTCTACAACCATGTATTCCACGCTCCCGACGCCTCGGCCGGAGCTGTGATGGCGAAGCGCTGCTTGCAGGACCGGCAGGGGTTCGAAGCAAAACAGCACGCCCTCCAGGCGGAGATCCGTGCCCGGCACGAGGGGCGGAAAACGGTTCCCGCCGCTCCGCAACCCTTCCCTCCGGACTCCTATCTCCGATCCTGTCCGAAGGACATTCCCCTGCAGGATCTTCCTCCGGAAGAAGTCATTCCGCTGTTCGACTGGTCTTTGTTCCGGACGGTATGGGGCGTCCGGGAATCCGAAGAACTGACGGCGGAAGGAAGGCAGGTACTCGGGGAAATGGTCCGCACCCATTCCGTTTCCATCCGTGTAGGCGCCCGTTTCTTCCTGGCCCGCCGGGATGGAGAGGGCATCGATCTGGGAGCGGTACGGCTGCCGATGCTCCGGCAGGAAGAAGGGGCTTGCCGGTCCCTGGCCGATTTCGTTCCGGAAGACGGGGAAGGAGGGCCTTTCGGCATTTTTTCCGTCTGCGTCCGGGATACCGGACATCCGGAAGGATGTGGCTGCGAGGCCTGCCGCAATGAATATGGCAGCATGATGCGCCGGGCCGTCCGTGTCACCCTGGCAGAAGCCGCTTCACGATGGATCGACCATCACCTGGAGCAGGAAACCGGCACCCGGTGCGCCAAACCGGCCGCCGGTTATGCCTCCTGCCCCGACCATAGCCTGAAACGGGACATCCTCCGCCTCCTTCCCGGTGAAACCGGCATTACCCTTACCGATCCCTGTGCCATGCGTCCGGACGCCTCCATCTGCGGATTCATCCTCCTGCATCCGGAAGCCGGTTACCCCGAAATCCGGCATATCTCCCCTTCCCAGTTCAACACATACTCCGAAGCCCGGGGCTTTTCCGACTCCGAAGCCCGGACCTTCCTGTCCCACCTGTTATGAGAATCACCGAACTTTTCAAATCCGGCCGGCCTTTCCCGTCGCTGGAAATCGTACCTCCGCTCGGAGGAATTACCAAAGACCAGCTCCTGGAGAGCATCACTCCCCTGATGGAATTCCGGCCCCGATATATCAATGTAACCACCCACCGGGACGAATTCCGCTTCGTACCCCAGGGGGACGGTTCGTTCCGGAAGGTCATCGTTCAAAGCCGGGTTTCCCCGGTCGCCGTCTGTGCCAGCATCCAATCCCGGTTCGACGTTGAAGTCGTCCCCCACCTGATTTGCGCCGGACATTCCGCCCATGACATCCGGCACCAGCTGCAGGATTTCCAATTCATGGGAATCGAGAACGTCATGGCCCTCAGGGGGGATTCCCTTACCGAGGAAAAACGTTTTACTCCGCAACCGGACGGTTATGCCCATGCCGAGGAACTGGTCGCCGCGGTCCATTCCTTCGAGTCTTTCTGCGTCGGGGTCGGAGGCTATCCGGAGAAACATGCCGAAGCGGCCAACCTCGAAACCGACATCGCTTTCCTCAAACAGAAAGTCGATGCCGGTGCCGATTATGTCATTACCCAGATGTTCTTCGATAACGCGGTGTTTTTCCGTTTCGTCGAGCGCTGCCGGGCAGCGGGAATCACCGTTCCTGTCATTCCTGGCCTCAAACCGCTGACTACTCTCCGCCAGCTGGAACTCCTGCCACAGTCTTTCTCCATCGACATTCCCATTGCCCTGAGCCGGGAAATCCAGAGAGCGGAGGGGGACCCGGAAGCAATTCGCCGTATCGGAGTGGACTGGTGTATCCGCCAGTGCCGGGGACTGCTGGAAGCCGGCGTTCCCGCCGTCCACTTCTATACCATGGGAAAGTCCAGGAACGTTGCCGAAGTGCTGAGGAGCTGCTTCTGATCAGATGGCGTCAAACGCCTGCGAGAGATCGGCGATCAAATCGTCCACGTGCTCGGTGCCGATGGAAAGGCGGATTGTACTCTCGTAAATACCCTGGCTGGCCAGTTCGGCCTCCGTCAGCTGCGAATGTGTCGTCGTCGCAGGATGGATGACCAGCGACTTGACATCGGCCACATTGGCCAGGAGGGAGAAAATCTCCAGGCTGTCGATGAAACGGAATGCTTCTTCCCTCCCGCCTTTGATTTCAAACGTGAAGATCGAACCGCCCCCGTCCGGGAAATACCGCTGATACAGCGCATGGTCCGGATGGCCGGGAAGGGAGGGATGATTGACTTTGGCGACTTTCGGATGCTTTGACAGGAAATCGACGACCTTCAAGGCATTGTAAACATGGCGTTCCACGCGCAGGGAGAGCGTTTCCAGCCCCTGGAGGAAGATGAATGCGCTGACCGGGGACAGCGTCGCCCCGGTATCCCGGAGCAGAATGGCGCGGGCGCGGGTGATATAGGCGGCCGGGCCCGCCGCATCGGCGAATACGATTCCGTGGTAGCTGTAGTCCGGCTCCGTCAACTGCGGGAACTTGCCCGAGGCCTTCCAGTCGAACTTTCCCGAATCCACGATAACCCCTCCGATGGTCGTACCGTGCCCGCCGATGAATTTCGTCGCAGAATGGACAACGATGTCCGCCCCGTATTCGATCGGACGGAGCAGGTAGGGCGTAGCGAATGTATTGTCGATTACCAGCGGGATCCGGTGCGAATGGGCGATCCGTGCCACGGCCTCGATATCGATCAGGTTGGAATTCGGATTGCCGAAAGACTCGATGAAAATGAGTTTGGTCTCCGGACGGATAGCCTCTTCGAAATGGGACAGGTCGGAGGGATCCACGAATGTAGTCGTAACGCCATAGGGAACCAGGGTGTGCTCGAGCAAGTCATACGTTCCTCCGTAGATAGTCTTGGCGGAGACGACATGGTCGCCGCTTCGCGTCAGGTTCAGGATGGCATAAGTGATGGCAGCGGCTCCGGAAGCCACGGCCAGGGCGCCGACACCACCTTCCAGGGCGGCGATCCGCTTTTCAAACACATCCTGGGTGGAATTGGTCAGACGGCTGTAG
This sequence comes from Bacteroidales bacterium, assembly GCA_017627255.1. Classification (GTDB taxonomy): domain Bacteria; phylum Bacteroidota; class Bacteroidia; order Bacteroidales; family UBA932; genus Cryptobacteroides. Next base: position 16,234 of record JAGAHD010000002.1, read on the forward strand.
ATGTTTCCGGGATCCGTCAGTCCGAATCGGGCCGCAGCATGGGCGGAATCGTGGAAAACATAGGATGAGGTCAGGTAAATCGGAACGGCACGTGCATCGGAGGCCGGATCAGCCTGCTCCTGCCCCACGTGGAGCTGAAGCGTCTCAAAATGAAGGTTGCTTGTACGCATAAGACAGTGGATTTGAAAGGTTCGTTTTATGTAAATATCCTGGCACAAAGGTATGAAACGCAGAAATATCATACAAGTTTCTTGAAAAAATAATATTTTTCACCTGTTTTTTACTATTTTTGCAGTTATTACATATATTTTAAACCTGAAAAGGAGTCCTTTTCAGAAAAAAACGATTGCACCATGATGGAAACACTCGACAAGACCGACATCCTGATCCTGAAACACCTCCAGGAAGACGGCCGTATCACCGTCAAGGACCTTGCCCTGAAAGTACATCTTTCGACCACGCCCGTCTTTGACCGCATGCACCGGCTGGAGAAAGAGGGATACATCCGGCGGTACACAGCCGTCCTGGATGCCTCCAAACTGGGGAGGGGGTTCCTGGTGTTCTGCAGCGTCAGGCTCCGACGCATGGGCAAAGAGATCGCCCATGATTTCGTGGAACGGGTCAGGAGCATTCCGGAAGTCGCGGAATGCTACAACATTTCCGGGGAATTCGACTATCTGCTGAAGATTTATGCTCCCGACATGCAATACTATAATGATTTCATTATTAACACACTCGGGACAATCGAGAGTCTTGGCTCCATCCAAAGCAGTTTCGTCATGAACGAGATCAAGAGCAGTTTCGGCCTTCCGGCCAGTTGCCTTTGATCCGGCAAATTCGTATCTTCGCCCTATGAAACGCCTGATTTTTTTCTGCCTCCTGGCGGCATCGGCTTCCCTGGCGACCGCCCGGGAGCAAACACCGGCTTCCGACAGCCGCATCACTTACGTCGGACGCACCCTCGTCAACGGGGAAGAAGTCTACTTTGACTGGAGCGGAGTCTATGCCCGGATCCGGTTCACCGGCGGGTATCTCGCCCTTACGGCGGGCGACTCCGGACGCAATTACTATAATGTCTGGATCGACAGGGAGCCCTCGGCGGACCCCGACCGGATTGTCGTCATCGACCGGGATACGACAGTGGTTCTGTTCAGTTCGAAAATAGAACGGAAGCCCCACGTCCACAACCTCGTCATCCAGAAACGCACGGAGGGGGAACAGGGACGGGCCGTTTTCCGTTCTTTTGAAACAGACGGCAGCCTGCTGCAGGCAGAAGGACTCCGGGAACGCGTCATCGAATTCATCGGTGATTCCTATACGTGCGGATATGGATCCGAAAACAGCGTCCGCGAGGATCCCTTCCGGCCGGAAGACGAGAACCCGGCCAAGACCTATGCAGATATTCTCTGCCGGTATTTCGGAGCCGACGGGATCCGCGTGTCCCATTCCGGCCAGGGGGTCGACCGCAACTACAACGATGCAGGCCGCGGATACGCGATGCCCGACCGCTACCTGCAGGCGTTCGACCTCGCGAAAGAGCCTGCCTGGGATTTCCGGGGGCCGAAACCCGACATTACCCTCATCTACCTGGGAACCAATGATTTCTCTACCGGCCGTCAGCCGGGATACCCGGAATTCAGGGAGGGATACCTGCGCCTCCTGAGAACGGCCAAGCAGCACTACGGCGACGAGCATCCCATCCTTTGCATCGTTCCGCGGCACAGCCAGGTACTCTACGACTACATCCGGGACGTCGTACAGACCTGCGGGCTGTCCCGGGTGTACCTGACAGGTTTTTCCTCCGCTATCCACGACGACGAAACGGATCTCGGAGCCTCATGGCACCCCAACTATTCGGGCCATTTGAAAAAAGCCTACAGCCTCGTTCCGGTCATCGCCACCATCACAGGCTGGCCGATACAGGAAAAGGTCCTCCGTTAAGAGGACCTTTTTTCATGGAATACGAGGGAAGACGCTATCGCTCGAAGACGAAAATCGTGAAGCAGAGGGGATCCACCGTAGCGGAAAGGGTCTTCCCTTCACCGGAGAACGGGGCCTTCACCGGAGCGATCCGGTCCGGCTCGTCCAGGGTATTGTCCTCATACAGCAGGTCGGAAGCGAGCTTGACGCATCCTGCACCCTTGAGGCTTTCCTTTTTCTTGAGACCGGTGAAATTGAACTCCACCGCCTGCGGCTGCTCGGACGTGTTGATCACCTTCACATACACTTTGTTCCCGTCCAGCACGGCGCTGGCGAAAAGGCCATTTTGGCCTTCGGCTCCGGTCACGTTGGCCCCGTCCATCGTCAGGGTCAGCGCATTCCGGCCCTTGTACTGGCCGTAGAGCTGCTGGACATGCCAGCTGGCCGTACGCATCGAACGGAGATTGTCATACCAGATCAGATCCGGACGCCACTGCCATCCCTCTACATGGGCGAACAGCGGTGCGTACGTGGCCATATGGACGATGTCGGCATTCCGCTCAAGGCTCGTCATGAAAGCCGCCTCCAGGAGAGAAGCATAGAAATGATTGTATTTGCGGCCTTTGGCATGACAGGCATATTCACCGGCAAACACCTTCGGGCCTTTGCGGTCGTAGTTGTCATACCGGGCGCCCTGGGCGAGGAACCAGTCATACGGACGGTAGAAATGCTCGTCCACGAGATCGGCGCCAAGCCGTTTCATCTCGGGCCAGAGATAGTCGAACTGCTTGCCTTCGGAATCCGGACCGCTGGTACCGACGATCTTGATGTCAGGATACGCGGCACGGATCGCCTTCACGAAAGGTTCCAGATGCTCAGGATAAATGGCGTCCCACTGCTCGTTACCGATGCCGATGAACTTGAGGTTGAAGGGCGCCGGATGTCCCATGTCCGCACGGACCTTTCCCCAAGTGGAAGTGACGGGGCCGTTGGCGAATTCGATCAGGTCGAGGGCATCCTGGATGTACGGCTGGAGTTCCTCAACGGGAACATGGGCGGCAGGGTCGTCATTCTGGAACTGGCAGGCCAGGCCGCAGCTCAGGATCGGAAGCGGTTCGCTGCCGATTTCTTCGCTGAGCTGGAAAAACTCGAAGAAACCAAGGCCGTAGCTCTGGAAATAGTCCGGATAGAATCGGTGCGGGAACGTATACTCCCAGCGGTTCTCATTGATCGGACGGTTCTCGACCGGACCGACCGTATTCTTCCAGTTGTAACGGGTGGCAAGGTCGGCTCCTTCCACGATGCATCCGCCCGGGAAACGGAACACGCCCGGATGCAAGTCATACAGAGCCTGGGCCAGATCCTTGCGCATACCATTGCGATGTCCCATCCAGGTATCCGTAGGGAAAAGGGAGATGTGCTCCAGGTCCGTCGTCTTACGGTCTCCGACCAGGAAAATACGGAGGACGGACTTCGGCAGGGTGGTGTCCGGGGAAAGGATCACCTCATATTGCTTCCATTCGGAACCGGAGATGCGGAGCTCTTTCTGGCACAGGAACTGGTTCTCGCCCATCGAGGCCGTGTTGACCAGTTCGATCCGCAAGTCGGAACTTCCGCCGTCCGGCACACGGGCCCAGACGGAGAAACGATAGGTCTCCCCCGCCTTGACACCGATACCGAAAAAGCCTTCATTGTCAAGGCCGGTCCACTTATGTGCATGACCGGGGTCGATCAGGCGGACATAATGGGGGCAACGGTCAAAAGGACCGTCTTCCCGTACTTCCACATGCCCGAAGGCTTTCCATCCCTGAAGCGGATCCTGGGGGAACTCGAAAGAACGGTTCTTGACCAGTTCGGCATACAACCCGCCGTCCGCAGCGAAGTTGATGTCTTCGAAGAAAATACCGTACATCGTTTCCTGAACCGGTGCTCCGACCTTTTTCAGGTTGATGTCCAGACGGCTGGGCTGGGCCGAAAGAACGGCAGAGCCGGCAAGAGCCAGCGCCGCAAGAAGGCAATACTTTTTGATCATACTTGTCATTTATTAGCTTTAGATTTTCAAATTTACATAAAAATCAGTAAGTTTGAAAAAAATTGCGGACAAATGAGAGGAAATGGTGGACAAAAGAACAAGGCCGGAGCAAAATCCGACATCATGATCCTGCTGGTCATCCTTGCCTCGGTCTTTCCCTTGAAAGCACTGGAGGGGTTCATGGACCGGTATGTCCAGAACCGGCTCGATGTGGAAGCCGGACTCCCCTGCAACTATATCGATGATATCCTCCGCGACGATGCCGGATTCCTCTGGATCGCCACGTCGGGCGGCGGGCTCTGCCGCTGGGACGGTTATGATATCCTGACGCTCAGTTCCGCATCCCCTACCCCCCTCAAAAGCAATTTCATCCGCAACCTCTGCGAAGACAATTTCCACCGGCTCTGGATCGGTTCCGAGGGAGGACTGGACCTGCTGGACCTGTCCACCCTGAAGCCGCAGAAACTCCCTCATCCCAGCCTGGAAGCCATCGGATACTCTTTCTGCTCTTTCCTCACGCGGGACGCCCGAGGAGACATCTGGATCAAGACCGGAAATACCCTCTACAAAACGGTGTTCAACCCGGAGGGAGACATCGAACGGGTCCTCTCCTTCACTCACGAAGGCCTGGACCAGGAGAATCTGGTCTGCAAGGACATGGACCGGGACGGAACAGTCTGGGTCGGCATCCAGGGTCATCTATGGAAAATAGGAGAAACAGCGGAAGGGACCCTGGGCGCCACTCCTCTTGCACCCGGGTTCCAGTACGGGACGTCTACCTACCTGTCGGATTTCCTGGAAGATGGTGCGGGAGCCTGGGTCTCGACAGAAACAGGGCTGTACCTGCTTCAGCCCCGTACCGGAGAATGGAAGTATTATGTGCATACACCTGATGACCCGCGGTCTCTCACCCAGAATTTCCAGACCGGACTCGCCCGGACCGCGGACAACCAGGTCATCTCTACCTCCCTGTACGGATTCAACGTGTATCACCCTTTCACGGACAATTTCGAAAGGGTCGGCGACGAGGTGATCAACTGCATCCGGGTTTTCGGACAGGACATTCTGCTCGGTACAGAAAATGCGGGGCTGCTGTTCCTTACACCCAAACGGCTGGGAGTCACGAACTTCAGCCACAGCACGGCCGATCCTTCCTCCCTGGCCGGAGGCCCCGTCAACGCTGTCCTCCAGCAGGAAGACGGACGGCTCTGGGTCGGAACGCAGGAGGGCGGGCTGAGCATCCGTGAACCCGGCGCCAACGGATTCGGACATCTTACCACGGCCAACAGCGCCCTCAGCCACAACAGTGTCAGTGCCCTTCACGAAGGTCCTGATGGACAGATCATTATCGGAACCTGGGGCGGCGGCGTGGATCTGCTCTCCGGACGGAAACCCTGGCGGATTCTCCGGCACATCTCCGATCCGGAAGGACTTCTGCATTATGCGGGCGCCGTGGAATACGATACCCGGAACCAGCTTGTTTGGATCGGATCCAACCGGGGCATTTTCTTCTGGGACCCCTCCTCGGATGTCCTTACGCCGGCGCTGGAAGTGCAGGCGACCGGCTGCATCGGATCCTGCCTGGATTCCTCGGAACGGCTATGGATGGGATGCAGGGAAGGCTTGTACGTGTTCGATCTCAGCCGCCGGAATCCGGATGGGAGCTTTCCTTTCACCCATTATCCCTATAAACTTGACACGCCGGATTCCCGGACCGCCGACAAGATTTGCTGCATCCTGGAAGCATCCGACAGGACCCTCTGGCTGGGCAGCAATGGCGGAGGTGTCTACAAGTGCGTGACGGCGGAAGACGGCTCCCTGTCCTTCCTCTGCTACTCCAACCTCCAAGGGCTTTCCAGCGACAGGGTAAGGGGCCTGTGCGAGGACCGGAACGGAAAGATATGGATCAGCACCGAGCATGGACTGAACCGTCTGGATCCCGTTTCAGAACGGATTTCATCCTTTTTCACAGTAGACGGACTGGAAAACAACCAGTTCTTCTGGAATAACGCCTTCAACGGAACGGACGGACTGCTGTATTTCGGCCATGTCAATGGGCTTTCCGTCATCGACCCACTCCAGATTTCCGCCGTCACGGATCGTGTCCCGCTCCGCTTTACGGAAATCCGGATCGGAGAGCGGGAGATCCGGAATCCCTGGATCAGAAGCGTCAAACTGCATGAACGGGACAGGGGTATCCTGTTCCAGTTCGCCCTTCCGGGCCAGAACACCATCGCCAAAGCCTCCTATGAATACAAGTTGGAAGGATTTGACGAGGGATGGAGCCGCGTCCCGCCGTCCCGCCACGAAGCCTGGTATTCCGCCCTCCCGGCCGGGCGTTTCCGACTGCTGGTCCGCACCCTTCCGGAATCCTTGCAACAGGCTGAATCACTGAGTCTTCCCGTGACTGTGGTCCCGTATTTCTACAAGACCTGGTGGTTTACGTTGCTGCTCATCGCCCTCCTGGCAGGGCTTGTGTATGGAGGGGCAGCCTGGCGGATGCGTTCCATCATGCGCCAGCGGGCTGAGCTCCAGCGGACCGTGGAAGAACGGACCCGCGAAATTTCCCAGCAGAAACGCCTGGTGGAGGAGAAAGCGGAGGAACTGGCCCGCCAGAACCGCATCCTCAGCCGCCAGAACGAAGAGTTGGCCGGACACAGGATCCTCTTCGCCCAGGAACGCCGCCCTACAGAATCGCCCCGCGATGAACAGTTTACGGCAAAGGTCCTGGAAGTCGTCCGTTCCCAGTACAAGGATCCGGACCTGGACGTCGCCGCCTTCTGCTCCGCGATGGGCATGAGCAAGACACTCCTCAACAAACGTCTCCAGGAAACGATGGGACAGTCAATCGGACAGTTCATCCGGACTTATCGCCTGACCGTAGCACGGGAAATACTCGCCAGCAACCAGGACATGAACATTTCCGAGATTGCCTACGAAGTCGGATTCAACGATCCGAAGTATTTTACGCGCTGCTTCTCCAAGGAATTCGGGCTTTCCCCTAGTTCATTCCCGAAAAAATAGTGTTCAAAAATCCACCTTTTAGGGCTTATTGTGCACCGTACGCGCGTTGAATGTGCGTATCTTTGCGGCGGTTAACCACAAGACGCTATGCTGCAGCACAAGATTACCCTTCCGGCTTTCCTTCCCGGTCCCGACTGCCCTGAGGCGGCCGGTGGTTTGTTGTGTCCGGAGAATTCGTCAGACAACATAATTATCATATACCCATTACTAACCAAAATCAACAAAGCATGAGAATCCGAAAATTGATGCTGGGCGCTCTGGGCGCCGCAGTAATGTCGGTTGCTTTCGGCTGTTCAGGCCTCGAGCCCTACAGCATTGAAGCTCCCGAGGACTTGGCGGCCAAGATTGCCGAGTACAAGGCCGAGCAGGAACGGGAAAAGCCCGTCATTGAAGGGGAAGAAATCGCCCTTTCTCCGAAAATCGTCGGTGCTGAAGACAACTCCGCCGGCTGGTGGGCTGAATTCAGCCAGTATTTCACGCTGCCCGCCGGGAAGCGGCTTGAGGCGGAATTCAAGAATTTCAGCCTGGGCGAAGGCAATTACCAGAACTGGTGCCTTTGCGTTTCGACCGTCGCAGAACGGGGCGCAGAGGGATATGTCGAGTATTTTGTCCTCCGGTCCGACCGCTGGGGATGGACCCCCGACGGAGATATCACCTCGGGCATCGTGACCGCCATCGACGGAGTGGAAGAGCCTGATTACGACGGTGATTTCTGGGCAGATTTCCGCACCAAGATGAACGGTTCTACCGTAAACATCGCTGTGGATAACGCGCGCGAGGGATACTGCGTAGTGGAAGCGTCTGCCAAGGCAACCGACGGTTCCGTCATCACCGAGACCTACACCCAGAAAGTGGAAGAAGGCAGCGCCATCAACGCTTTCTTCATCGTGGACCACAGCCACATTGAATTCAAGAGTGCCTATCTGGTAAATTCCAAGGTGCCGGAGATCCCGGATTTCAACGCTACCTCCATCACCGTTAACGGATTCCCCGCCCAGGTAGAGGTAGGGACGACGCTGGAGACGGTTCTCTCCGCCGACCTGAAAGCGACCGTCGTCTATGCAGACGGCACGAGCGAGGAAGTCAGCATGGAAGACGTCAACATCGCCGACATTCCCGGATTCGGAGAAACGGCCGGCAGGGAAACGATTGTCTACTCCTACAGCAAGACCAAGAAAGGCAAGTTCGGCCCCTCTGTCGCCGGCTATGCCACCATCGAGGTCACCAACCCGGTCACGGCCATTGAAGTGTCCAAGGCTCCGGTTTTCACGACCTATTATTTCTTTGAAAACACCAGCCTGGATTTCCGCCCTGCCGGAATGGAGGTAACAGCCACCTATGCGGACGGAACCACCGGCCCCATGCCGCTTTCCAACCTGACCTTCTCCGCCGTAGAAGTAAAGGAGGGACCGCAGGAGGTAACCCTTAGCTATAAAGACGTGGAAACGACCTGCAGCATCAATCTCGTGAAAGGCGCCTACGCCGTAGGAGCACCTGATTTCTCCAACGGCTGGTGGAGCACGTTCACGCCTGATTTCACCGTCGCTTCCGGTGAATCCAAAGTCTTTGAGATGGATGTATATTCCGACAACCTCGCCAACTTCCACAGCCCGTGCGTCATTGTCCGCAAGGCGGACCTGAGCCTCGGGGCAGAGGGCGAATATGTCGTCGTCCGTGAAGACCATTTCGGCTGGGGCAACAGCTTCGAGACCGCCGTTGCAGAGAGCAACTGGAACTGGGACTATTTCGCCGCCCGGCTGAATGCTTCCCATGTTACCATCACGGTCACCAATAACGGGGACAACACCGCCAGCATCCGCTACGACGTCATTGACAGCGAGGGAGAATCACACTTCCAGTCATACTCCGGTTTCACGGTGGACAGCGCCGACGTCACCTGCGCCCTGGTCACCGAAGAGTCCTATCTGGTCTTTGTCGACTAACTTTATAAGATATCACCTGTATGAAAAAAATATTTGCTACCATCGCCCTCTGCGGCATGCTCGCCACCTTGCCGGCCATCCTTCCCGCCCGCCAGGGTTATACGGCATATGCCCAGGAAAACGTGACCGTAACCGGTACGGTCGTTGACGAGAACGGTGAGCCGCTCCTCGGAACGGGCATCGTCGTCAAGGGAACCACCCTCGGCACTACGGCCGACCTGGACGGCAACTTCTCCCTGAGCGTTCCCGCAGGTTCGGTCATCCAGTTCATTTCCGTCGGTTTCCAGACCCTGGAAATGACCGTTGACAAGGCCGGAAACCTCGGCACCGTCACCATGGCCATTGAAAACACCCTTCTTGACCAGGTCGTCGTCATCGGTTACGGCTCCCAGAAGAAAGTGGACCTCACGGGTTCCGTCGCCATCGTGGATGCCGACGAAATGAAGAAGGTCTCCCACTCCAACATTTCAACGATGCTGGAAGGTAAGGTCGCCGGCGTCCAGATCACCTCTGACGGCCAGCCGGGTGCCGATCCGGCCGTCCGCATCCGCGGTCTCGGCAGTTTCGGCGACACCTCCCCGCTCTACGTCATCGACGGTGTGCCGATGGGAACGACCATCCGGGATTTCTCCCCGAATGACATCGAGACCATCCAGGTCCTCAAGGACGCTTCCGCCGCCGCCATCTATGGTTCCCGTGCCGCAAACGGCGTCGTGATCATCACGACCAAGAGCGGCAAGAAGAACCAGCCTATCCGGGTTGACTACCGCGGCTACATGGGCGTGGACAAGATCCGCAAGGGTGTCTACAAGGTTATGGATGCCGCCCAGTACGGTGAATACATCCGCCAGTCCTATACCAACAACAACCTGACGGCTCCTGCCGGTTATATCGAAGGGAGTGACGTCTACCTTGACCCGTCCCAGGTCAACACCGACTGGTTCGATGAGATGTTCAAGACCGGTATCCGCCAGAACCACAACGTGAACCTCTCCGGCGGCGGTGAGAACAGCACCTTCAATGTCGCCCTGGACTACTTCAACCAGCGCGGTACCATGGTCGGCGCCGGTCCGAACTACGACCGTTTCACCGCCCGTGTCAACAATACCATGGACATCAAGTTCGTGAAACTTCGCACCGGCATCGTCTATTCCCACAGCAAGCAGGACAACATGTCCGCTTCCAACGCGAACGAATTTGTCCAGGGTCTGTACGGTACCCAGTATCCGGTCATGGCAACGACCCTGTTCATGCCCCCGTCCATCAAGGCCTATGACGAAAGCACCTGGTTCCTTGACCGGATCGTCGGCGCCGCTTCCGACTATTCCTACGACGGATACGGTTTCGGCACTTACTATGACAACATCCACGGAGACATCCGTATGGCCAACCCGCTGCTGTACAACACGCTGATCCAGCGCAACACTACGGTGGACCGTATCGTTGCAACGGGAAGCGCCACGGTAGACCTGATGGACATGGTCGGCCTGAAGAATGACAACCACAAGCTCGACTATAACCTCAACCTGTCCTACAGCCGCACCTACGCCAAGGATTTCACGTTCCTTCCTTCGTTCATCCTCTCCAATGCCAACTACCTGGCCAAGAGCAACGAACGTCTGGAACAGGGTTACCGCAGCTATTCGGACTTCCTGGTCGAGAATTACCTCACCTATGACGGGAAGATGGGACTCCACCATCTGAACGCCGTCGCAGGTATCACCTTCCAGCGTGAACTGTCCCACACCCTCGCCGGATGGGGCAACAACATGCCGGAACCGTACTACCTCCAGGTCAACAACGCCACCGACCGCGATGCCCGCACCTTTGAGACCGAGCATGTCCTCGCATCACTGATCGGCCGTATCAACTACGACTATGACGGACGCTATCTTTTCCAGGCTACGGTCCGCCGCGACGGCAGCTCCCGCCTTTCCGTGAACCGTTTCGACATCTTCCCGTCCTTCTCCCTGGGCTGGCGCATCGACAAGGAGCCTTTCTTCACCGTGGATCCGTCCCTGGTCAGCCTCCTGAAACTGCGCGCCAGCTACGGTATCCTGGGTAACGAGAACATTGGTGATTATGCCTTCATGGACACGATGGCCCGCGGCAACTACACCTACAGCTTCGGCGGCACCAAAGTCACCGGGTCCGCTATCTCCAACTACGTCAACGAACTGATCCGCTGGGAGAAGAAAAAGACCCTGGACATCGGTCTTGACTATTCCATGTTCGGCGGAGCCCTTGAATTCAACGTTGACTACTACAACGCCAAGTCCGAGGACCTCCTCTACAGCGTGCCCGTTCCGGCTGAGGCCGGCGCCACCAACGCTGCCGTAACCATGAATGCCGCTACGATGGTGAACTCCGGTCTGGAGTTCTCCGCCGCTTACCGCAACTACAAGAACGAGTTCAAATATGACATCTCCGGAAACATTACCCTCCCGAAGAACCGCGTAACCTCGCTCGGCCTGACCACCACTTCCCGTGACGATGCGATGTGCCGCACCGTCGTTGGTGAAGAAGTCGGCCGTTTCTACGGTTATGTCTACGAGGGTATTTTCCAGAGCCAGTCGGAAATTGACAATCACGTCAATGCCAACGGCGATCCCGTGATCCAGGCCGGAGCCAAGCCCGGAGACGTCGCTTACGCAGATATCAGCGGTCCCGACGGCATTCCTGACGGGCAGATCACGGCGGATGACCGCACCTTCCTCGGAAACGGTATGCCGAAGATCCAGTTCGGCCTGAGCACCCGTTTCGAATACAAGGGCTTCGATCTCACCATTTCCACCTTCGGCGCCGCCGGCCACAAACTGGTGGACTACGTTGACATGGCCCTCCACAGCTCTTATGGAATCAACAACAAGAGCGTCGACCTGGTGAACGCCTGGACCGAATCCAACCCCAGCAAGACGGTCCCCCGTGTCGCCAATACGGCAGACGGATCCGTTACCAACGACCTGTTCAGTTCCCGCTTCCTCCAGAACGGCGCTTACTGGAAGATCGCCAACGTTGAACTGGGCTACAACTTCCCGGAAAAACTCTTCGGAGAGAACGGCTTCATCAGCGGTGCCCGCGTGTACCTGTCCGGCCAGAACCTGGCGACCCTTACCGCTTACAAGGGTTACAACATCGACTTTGCCGGCGGTGTCTTCACCCCGGGTTACAACTACTGCTCCTATCCGGCCCCTGTCACCTTCATGCTGGGTGTGAACCTTTCCTTCTAAGCCGTACAACTTGATAATGAATAAGATTATGAAAAGAATCACGATAGTTCTGGCTTCCCTGGCCGTCCTGGGTTCCCTGGTTTCCTGCGAGAAGGAACTGGCGGTCAAGAATACGAACAACCAGACCACCTATGACTTCGGCAATACGGAAGCCGACCTCCAGGAAGCCCTTATTGCCTGCTACAACCGCATCCGCCTGGAAGGGACCTTCGCCCGCGTGGGCTACATGCACGACGTCGTCCGCGGTGATGAAACCTGGAATCCACAGAATGCCTGGTATCTTCCGGCCGACCACCTGAACTCTCCGGGAACGAACGAGGTCACCGACCAGTGGATCTGGCGCGACTGTTTCCACGTGGTGAACCGCTGCAATTTCGTGACCAGCAAGATCGAAAAACTGAACCTCACCGGTGAAACAATCGACCAGATTTACGGACAGGCCCTGTTCCTGCGCGGTCTCGCCTATTACACCCTGGCCACCTACTACCAGACGGTCCCGCTCTTTACCGACTACGACCAGTATGGATCCCTGGAGACAATCTACGCCCCGAACGTCAGCCAGGATGAGATCTTCGACCAGATTGAGTCCGATCTCCGGAAAGCCATGGAGCTCCTTCCTTCCCGTGACAAAGGCGGCGAATGGGCCAAGGGCCGTGCTACCAACGGCGCCGCAGCCGGTTACTATGCCCACGCCCTGATGTTCCGCCACAAATACGGCGAAGCGCTCACCGTGCTCAAGGACATCCTGAGCATGGCAGACGGCGGGAACCAGAAGTACGGCACCTACAAGCTGATGGATGATTACGGTGCCAATTTCAAGGAAGGGACGGAATTCGAAAACAATGAAGAGAGCCTCTTCGAAGTCCAGTTCATGGATTACGGTACCGGCGGATCCGATGAGGAATGGACGCCTGTCAATATCTCTTCCAATGCGACGCAGGGACACGCCCTGGAAGCCAACTTCGGTCCCGGATCGATCGGTGGCTGGGGAGATGTCTCCATGTCCAACTGGCTGTACAACCTGTTCAAGGCAGAACGTTGCACTGACGGTACCTTGGATCCGCGCCTGTATTGGACGGCGCTCACCTATGAGCCCGAGTACGCTACGTATACCGGCGCACGCACGGCGGCCTACCCCAACGGCGACCCGCGCAGCAACACAGCCTACATGCTGACGATTACGGAAGAGAACCAGGCCATGCTCCGTACGAACAACGACAACGGCGGCATCATCGTGACCAAGCACACCAACGGCCGCATGAACATGTATGACAAGGTGGTCACCGGCCTGCACTGCGGAATCAATGTCCGTCTGATGCGCTACAGCGATGTCCTCCTCAGGGCTGCTGAATGCGAGAACGAAGTGAACGGCCCCGCCAATGCCATCCAGTACATCAACAAGGTCCGCGCGAGGGTCGCCCTCGCTCCGCTGTCCACCTCCGGATGGACCAAGGACAAGCTTTTCGAGCAGATCGCGAATGTCGAACGCCCGAAAGAGTTCGGTTGCGAGAACGGCCGTGGCATCGACCTGATCCGCTGGGGCTTCTTCTACGACAGCACCCGCCTGGCCCAAATCTCCGAGCATAGCCGCTATTTCTTTGACAAGGACGTCACCGTTCCTATCACCACCCGGAACCTGACGGCCGGCGAAGCGACGGACGACTCCTTCACCAAGTATTACCAGCCCGGACACGAATACTTCCCGATCATGCAGGATATCCGTAATGCCAACCCGAACATTTCCGGCAACTCGGCCAACAACAACACCGACAATGCCGCCGCATGGAAAGCCGCTTACGGTGAAGTCCACCCGGTTGTGGCGCTGGATTAGTTTCTTGAACATTTTTTGATTATCTTTGTGGAGGCGGGGCTTCTCCGTCTCCACATTTTTCAGTTTATGAACATTCGCTCATTCACCCTTATCGCCCTTTGCGGCATGTGGATTGCCGCTTGTTCCAAGCCGGACGAAGGGACCGGTATCCCTGTCAAGCCGACTCCGGATCCTGTTCCCGGTCCCGGCGAAGAGACTGTCGTCATCCCCGATTACGATGATGATTACCGGTCCATTGCCGGATGGGATTACCATACCAAATGGAATCTCGCCAACGTGCACGATCCCTCTATTGCCTACTACAACGGTTATTACTACATGTTCGGCACGGATGCTTCCTACGGCAACGAGCATCTGAAGGCCCCCTCCGGAAAGCATTTCCCGGGCAAGCGGTCCAAGGACCTCGTAAACTGGGAGTATATTCCGGGTGCCATGGACGAGGTCCCTTCCTGGGTCAAGGAAAAGCTCAATGAGTTCCGCGCCGAAATGGGCCTTGACCCTATTGCCTCCCCCCAGTACGGATACTGGGCGCCGGTCATCCGGACGGTCAACGGGAAACTCCGCATGTATTACTGTATCGTCGTGGACAACTATATCAAGTCCGGAAAAGCGACCTCCTCTCCGTTTGACGGATCCTGGACCGAGCGGGCGTTCATCGGCATGCGGGAGTCCTCCGACCCTGCCGGCGGCAAATGGGAAGACAAGGGATTCGTGACCTGTTCTTCCTCCGACAAGGGAAAAGACGGATGGTCCCGGAAAAGCACTTCGGACTGGAACGCCTATTTCTATTTCAACGCCATCGATCCGTCCTACATCATTACCCCTGAAGGAAAACATTGCCTGATCTATGGCTCCTGGCACAGTGGATTCGCCCTCCTGGAACTCGATCCGGCAACCGGCATGCCCGTGAAATCCGTCGGAGCCCCCTGGGCGGACAGCCCGGAAGGTCTTGCCGACAACGGATTCGGCGTCCGTATCGGCAGCCGGACCGGCACCAGCCGCTGGCAAGGAAGCGAGGCTCCTGAAATCATCTACAAGGACGGTTACTACTATCTGTTCATGGCCTATGACGGACTCGATGTCCCGTATAATACCCGTGTCGTGCGGAGCGAAAAGATCGAAGGGCCTTACTACGACATCACCGGCCGCAATTTCACCAACGGCCGCGGCGACTGCTACCCGATCGTCACCCACCCTTACAAATTCTCACAGGGATACGGATGGGTCGGCATCTCCCATTGCTGCATTTTCCAGCAGGAAGGGACCGGTGACTGGTTCTACGCCTCCCAGGGCCGTCTTCCCGACACGGCCGGCGGAAACGCCCCGAACGCTGTCATGATGGGCCATGTGCGCCGCATCGTATGGTGCCCGGCAAGTGCGGAGGACCTTGACAACCTGTGGCCCGTCGCCCTTCCGGAACGCTACGCCGGTCTCAAGGCGAAAACGATCACGAAGGATGACATCGCCGGCGCCTGGGAACACATCGACTTAAAATACGACTATGCCAAGCAGGACGGCTCATCCCGTCTTCTCCTTGCCAAGGACGGCTCCATGTCCGGAGCGCTCAGGGGATCCTGGAGTTTCGACGAGGCCAAGCAGTACCTCACCCTTTCCCCCGCGGACGGAAAACCGGTCGTCGCCGTCGTCTCCCGCGAAGCCGACTGGGAGGCCAGCCCCCGCACGGAAACCCTCGTGTACGCCGGAACGGAAAAGGACCTGAACGCGACCTGGTGGGGCAAGAAAGTATCTGATTAATCCACAACACAACACGATATGAAAAGAACTTTGACATTTGTCGCAGCGCTTTCCATGGCGCTTACCCTTTCCGCGCAGGTGAAGGTTTCCATCCATGAAACCGCCCAGGACCAGCCCGTCATCCCCGCTGAAATTTACGGGCAGTTCTCCGAACACCTCGGAAAGTGCATCTACGAAGGAATCTGGGTCGGTCCCGACTCTTCCATCCCCAATGTGGACGGGTACCGGACCGATGTCCTCGAGGCCCTCAAGGCCCTGAAGGTACCGGTGCTTCGCTGGCCCGGCGGATGCTTTGCCGACGAATACCACTGGATGGACGGCATCGGACCGCGTGAAAACCGTCCCAAGCTGGTCAACAACAACTGGGGCAGCACCCTCGAAGACAACTCATTCGGCACCCATGAGTTCCTGAACCTCTGCGAAATGCTGGGGACGGAACCGTACATCTCGGCCAATGTAGGCTCCGGTACGGTCGAAGAAATGGCGAAATGGGTTGAATACATGACGGCCGACGCCGGTTCCATGGCCGAGCTCCGCGAAAAGAACGGCCGCAAGGAACCTTGGAAAGTCAAATACCTGGGCGTGGGAAACGAATCCTGGGGATGCGGCGGCAACATGACTCCGGAATACTATTCCGATGTCTATAAGCGCTATGCCCTGTATGCCCGCAACTACAGTGACAACCAGCTGTATAAGGTGGCCTGCGGCGCTTCGGACTATGACTACAACTGGACCAAGGTCATGATGCAGAATGCCCGCGGCAACATGAACGGTCTCTCCCTGCACTACTATACCTGCAAGGGATGGACCGGAAGCAAGGGATCCGCCACCCAGTTCACGACCGAAGAGTATTACAATACGCTCGCCAAATCCGTCGAGGTGGAAGAAGTCCTGAAGAAGCATTTCGCCATCATGGACGCCTATGACCCCCAGCGCCGTGTCGCCCTTCTCCTTGACGAATGGGGAACCTGGTTCGACGTGGAGCCGGGGACCAATCCGGGTTGGCTCTACCAGCAGAACACCATGCGTGATGCCATGGTCGCCGCCCTGTCCCTGAATATCTTCAACAAGTACACGGAGCGCCTGAAAATGGCGAACATCGCCCAGGTCGTCAACGTCCTCCAGTCCATGATTCTCACCGACGGAGCCCGCATGGTCCTGACTCCGACCTACCATGTGTTCCGCATGTACAATGTCCATCAGGACGCGACTTATGTCCCGGCCGAATACAGTACGGGTTCCATCGTCTCCGCGGAAGGACGGATCATGGAAGATTTCAGCGTTTCTTCTTCCCGTGACGCATCCGGCGCCCTTCACGTTTCCCTGGCCAACCCGTACCTGGACAAGAGCGTCACCGTGGAACTCTCCTTCGATTCCCTGAAACCGAAGAGCGTTTCCGGCGAAATCCTGAAAGCGGACCGGATCGACCGGTATAACGAATTCGGTAAAGCTGCAGCCGTCACCCCGGCCGCCTACAAGGATGCCAAGGTTTCCGGCAAGAAGGTCACCATGACCCTCCCGGCGGCCTCCGTGGTCGTTCTCGAGATCAAGTAAGGTCCTCCTGATTCCTATGAGAGGGTGACTGTCCGTCTATCGACTTCAGTCACCCTCTCTTTATATCTCGATGGCAAGGCTTCGAGGCTATCGGTGCACCAGAGGGTAAAGCGCAGCGGCCGGCAGTTTGCCTCTGAGAGGACTCCGCTCACTGCGTTCGCTCCGGCCCCTCCCCCTGCCAGTGTCCGGGGTGGACACGCCTCTCAGAGGCAAATTGCCGCCACTGCGAAGCCTGTGGTGCACAAATAAAAGAGGCCGCTCCTTTTGATGTGACCCCCAAAAGTTGGACGGTTAAACATTAGTTACGAGGCCTTAGATTGGAAGAGAGCTCGGTATTGCACCGGGCTCTTTCCTTTTAGCCTCAGTTTGATTCTATCGTTGTTGTAGTACCGGATATATGTCCGGA
>JAGAHD010000168.1 GCA_017627255.1 Bacteroidales bacterium
AGATCTGGCCGTACCAGCTGCCCAACATGGACCCGGAGATGCTGGCCAAGCTCGTCTTCTGTTTCGAAAACGATCCGGAACGCTCCGACGGCATTATTTCCGGGGCGCAGGATTCCATCGGCATTTGTATTCCGGGCCTCTGCCGGCACTATTACGACAAACGCTTCTGGCCGGAAAAGATCGAGACCTGTTACGATGAGGCCGTCCTTTCCTGGCTCGAGCAACATCTCTGCATGATCCCCATGTTCCCGCGCCGCCCCGGATGTTCCGTGGTTGAAGGAAAGGACATTACGAAGCCCAAGGTCGAAGCCCTCGCGGCGGCTGCCGATACCTGTTGGAACGCCATCCTTTCCCGTGACTTAGACGCCTTTGCAGCGGCATACAAGGCCTCTTTCGAGGCCCAGATTGCCATGTTCCCGGCGATGATCCAGCCCGGCGTGCAGGAGTATATCGACAAGTACTCCGCCATGCCCGGTGTCCTCGCCTGGAAGATGCCTGGCGCCGGCGGTGGCGGCTATCTCGCCCTCGTCTGCTCCGGTCCCGACGCCTTCCCGGAGGGTGCCATTCCGTTGACGATCCGCCGCCCGGGGATGTAAATACTTGAGCCATGAAACGTTACTGCCAAACCCTCGACCTCCGGAACGACCCGGAGATGATTGAAAAGTACTGCGAGGCCCATGCCCATGTCTGGCCGGAAATCCAGGCCGGCATCCGCGAGGTGGGCATCCTGGACATGCAGATCTATCGGCTCGGGACCCGCCTCTTCATGATCATGGACACGGTCGATGACTTTGACTTCGTGGCCGACAACGCCCGTCTCGCCACCCTCCCGCGCCAGGCCGAATGGGAGGCCTACGTCGCCCAGTTCCAGGGCTGCGACCCCTCCGCCCCCTCCACCGCGAAGTGGCAGCTGATGGACAAAATCTTCCAGCTGGATGTCTAGGAACTGGAAAATTTCGTTAAATTTGTAGGAAAGTCCACGAAATAAACCATTTACTATGAAACATCTCTATCTGTTTCTCTTGGCGCTCCTGCTGCTGGCGGGGTGCAACACGGCACCGGACATCGACGATCTCAAAGAGGACTCCTATCCGCTGGTGGAAAAGCTCCTGACTGAAGATGACAACGAGGTCGTGACGCACCGGCTGGACCGGTATATCCTGGACAAGCATCCGGACAAGCTCACCTACACCGGTACCATCAAGACGACGGAGTTCACCAAGAAGACGGCCGAGGACGGAACCGTCCAGATTGACAGTGTCAAGCTGTACCGCGACGTGGTCATCACTTTCCGCGGCACGGATTACGACAAATACACGATAACCTTCTACGCTGACGAAGAATAACTATGGCAACACGCATATTCAAACTTACCGCCGCTTCGGCGAAATACCTGGACGCCCTTCCCCGGGAGGATGCCGTCCTGGTCGTGAAATCCGAGCACAAGGTCCGGAAGATGTTCATCGATGTCCTGGAACAGGCCCTCTATGAGCGGACGGACACCCGGGCTGCCTTTGCCGCCATCGGTGATTATTTCAAGTCCATGGTGCCGGATCCCGCCTTCGGGGAGAAGGTGGATGCCGAGCTCAAGGCCCTCCGCCACTATGTGGATGAGGGTGTGGTGTATCGTCCCGCCTTTGCGACCAT
>JAGAHD010000169.1 GCA_017627255.1 Bacteroidales bacterium
CCCGATCTTCTTGATAAGCGTCAAATCACCACTGGACAGCGCCTCGAAGTTGGCCTCAATCTTTTCGATGTCCCAGTCACACCACTTCAGTTCCAGAAGGTAGGCAATGAACTCGTCATCAAAGCGTTTCCGGATTACCCGGCAGGGATTACCTGCGGCAACGGCATACGGAGGGATGTCGGAAGCAACTACCGAGTTGGCTCCAATAATGGCTCCATCTCCGATATGGACACCAGGCATCACGGTCACGTTCTGACCGATCCAGACGTCATTTCCGACAACTGTATCACCCTTCAGGGGAAGTTCGTCCTTCACCGGAGCGATAGCAGAACCCCAATCTCCGCCCATGATGTAGAACGGATAGGTTGTCACACCGTCCATTCTGTGATTCGCACCGTTCATCACGAACTCGATACCCTTGGCAATAGCGCAGAACTTCCCGATAATCAGTTTGTCGCCGATGAAATCGTAGAAGTGGGTGACGTGCTTCTCAAACTGATCCGCACCGTCCACGTCATCATAGTAGGTGTAATCCCCGATGATAATACGGGGATTCTTCACCACATTCTTGATGAAGCAAAGCCTTGGAAGATTCGGATTCGGGAAGGCAGCGTTCGGGTCGGGCCTGTTGGAGATCTTACTCATGATGGTAAATTCCTGATTTGTCGAATACTATTTCCTTATAAACTGATTATCTGTTTCCGGCATATCGGCGCTGGTGTAACGCTCCACGGTCATATGGAGGTCATACTTCTCCCGAAGTGCTGCAATGGTGGCCATCATCGGCGTCGCGTGATGGGCGTCGATGGCTTCCTGGCTGACCCAACTGTCAATGAGGAGGATGGTCTCCGGATCATCCATCGATTGATAATACTCATAGCGCAGGTTGCCTTCCTCGGCCCGGATAGCATCGACAGTGCCGCTGGAGATCATTTCCTCGGCGAACTTGAGGGCGTTCCCGTCCACACCCGTGTAGCGGAGATTCACTGTGATAGCCATGTTGTCTGCTTGTTTATTGTTGCCGCAGCCCGCCAAGAGCAGTAAGGCCGCAAATGTCACTATGATGAATCTTGTCATATAAATCTGCTGTAATAACGTCTTGTCAAACACAAAGGTAAGCATTTCCGGCCACTTGGGCAGCATGAATCTTTCCTTTCCCTTCTTTTGGCTGCGGATACCTTGTTTTAACCATTTTTCCGTTACGAAATAATTGCGTATATTTGTGTCTGAACAGGAATACATGCCATGGAGGACTTTTTATTTTTCAATACTTACGAGGACGGAGAGGACCTGAATGATTACAGGAAGTTCTACAATATCTTTATGCTTTGCAATAAGAATCTTGTGACCTTCGAGGCTGGCAATATAACGTATAGGGCGCAAGGTGGAGACTTTGTCGTATGGCCAAGATCAAAGCCCTGTGACGACATCTACTACTCGGACCAGATGGATGCGGACGTACTCCTGGTTTCAGACTATTTCTTGGATCTTTACAGGCCGGAAACCGATTGCGAAGCTCAGGGCTATGAGTACATGAGAAAGAATCCCATCTTACGCACGATGAAGGGCCTTACCCGGGAGAAGACTATTATTGAGAACGATTTCAAGAATATCATTCGACACTCGTATACGTTTCAAGGGTACCTCGGGAAAGAAATCGCTGGTTCCCTGCTTCGAGTCTTACTCTATGATATTTGGACATACTTTTCCCAGATGTTCATGAAATACCAGGATGAAGGATTACCTTCGCCACATTTTGTAGAATTCCTGGATATAGTCCCGGAGAACTGTAAACAGCGTCGCGATGTCGCGTGGTATGCAGACCAGGTGGGAGTAACCCCCAAGTACCTCACGGATGTCAGCAATTACGCTACCGGACGTCCGGCTGGCGACTGGATCGATGAGTACACGGCGCGAGTACTTCGAAAAGAGCTGTCCGCCGAATATGTCTCGTTAACGGTCCTTGCCAAAGAAATGGGCTTCTCATCGTTGCCGGCCTTCACTCGATACGTAAAGCGCGTTCTAGGTTGTTCCCCAAGCGAGTTCCGCGACTCCCTTAAGAAAAAATACATATTCTATGAAAACCTACCCTCGGAATAATAATCCGAGGTTTTTTTGTCCCTTCTTTTGGGCGCCAAAGGGCAGAGTAGTACACTAAACGAAAATTACGGTAAATACTGATCCCGTCCGTCGGATCGTTCTGTCCAGATGTCTCGCATCTTTCTGGCAGGTTCGAGAAAAAGTTCTCTTTCATACGGCGCCGGTTTTCATTCCCGGGACCGCGAAAAACCTTTGAAAAAATGGTAAGAATCCGCAAAATGATATGCGGATTGTTCGTTTTATTGACATTTATTGCCATATACGTCTAACTTTTTCTGAGGAATAAAAAAAGTCCCGTATAGGTGCTTGTATTTGAAAAATTATTCGTAACTTAATTAAGGGAAGTGCTCCGAAAACCTATGTTTTCTGGCACTTTTCGCTTTTTGGAGTGGCAAAAAACAACTAGCATAGGTTAACCGAAAAAAAGTTAAATCACATTTTAAACAATTAAACAACTTAAGCACCATGAACCAAAACAAATCCATCGAGGGGCTTCTGGAGAAGCCCGTCTACATGATGACCGGGGAGGAGTATCTTGAGCTTACGCATTACGCGCTGGCGAACTCCCCGAATGCTGCCAACCGTCCTGCGCAGGCGGGCCAGAAAGCCCTGGGCGTCCACGCCCTGGCCGTGGAACTCGGATGCTCCGATTCCACTATTTACGCGCTGATGCGCGCGCCGCGCGAGGAGGACGGATCCGCTGTCGGCGGAGGAGTCCTTCGCGAAGCCATCGTCTCCCGTATCGGGCGACGGATTGTCTTCGATGTCGACAAGGCCCGCAAGCTGGCGGACGGTTACCAGTCAACCAAGAAGTGATGGGATTCCTGGTTGAGAACTGGATGATGGGTGAGGGGCTTGGCCTGAAAGGGATAGAGCTACTCGTCTTCGCACATGCGTTTTCTTTTCACCGGCAAGGGAAGGAGATGTTCATGAGCGAAGGGAACCTCGCGAAAATGATCGGTTGTTCCCGCAAGCATATCGGCATCGCATATGGCCGTCTTTGCGGGAAAAAACTGCTCATTCGTTCTGAGGAGAAGCATCCGGGGCACCAGACCTATTCATATTCCGTATGCACGGAAGAGGTGCGACGTTTCGTCTCACCAGGGTGTGACAAAAGGTCACAGCGAGATGAGACAAAACCTCCCACCGAGATGGGACAAAACGTCACATCCACCTGTAACCTTTCTTCGCACAATAAAGAAAAGGATAAGCCTATTCATAATCCCATGGATAGGGATGATACAAGTTTAACTACATCGACAACTACAGATCGAGTCAAAAGAAAAACTACTTATGGAACCTCAGATCAAAGACATGCAGTACTTACTGTCGGCCACCCTGAAGACTTTACAGAACCCGACAGAGTCTAACGACACCCCGAAGATTCCCCAGAGACTGAAGGGGTGCGACCCGAAACAACTTGTTGAATTCCTGATGCAGGCCTACCGCGCAATCGTGGAAAAGCGGGGGATGGAATTCAAGGATATCACCGACGCCGAAGCGGGAAAGAAGATCGCAAAGGTCGTCGAATGGCTTTATGGACCCAAATACCGCTCGACGCTGTTCCTCCAGGGCACGGTAGGCAGCGGTAAGACCACCATCCTCAATGCAGTCGGTTCGCTCTATTCCGGTGCAGGCGCAAGCTTGCTCAAGTGTACCGGTCTTGACATCTACGACCAGTATCAGTTGCAGCGGAACGGAGGCGGCGGTTACTATGAAATGTACAAGACGGTCGACATCCTTCTGATTGACGACCTGGGGACCGAACCCGTGCGGTTTCAGTACTACGGTGTGGACTACACCCCGGTACAGAACCTGCTCGTCTACCGGTACAACAAGCAGCTCACGACGGTCATCACGACCAACCTCACCGACGGCCAGCTGTGCGAAAGATACGGTGACCGATGCTGGGACCGGTTCGCTGAGATGTGTTCAATCCTCCGCTTTTCCGCTCCCTCTTATCGGAAGTGAAATCCGGCAGGCGAGGACGTGTGTAGAGGGCACCAGCAGCAATAGTAGGTCTTATGCAATACACGAACATCAGATACAGCATCACCCTTAATGAAGCGCAGCTCGATTATCTTTCGGACGAACAGCAGGATATCCTCCGGATGAAGTGCCTCAAAACCTTCATCCGGATGGCCGTCCTGGAGGAAACCACGGTCTCCGGAAAGAACTTTTCAGCTGTCCTACACCCCGGGCAATTCATGGCTTCCAAAGTCGAACTTGCTCGGATATGGGAGTGCGATCGGAAGACGGCAACCCGCATCGTCCGCGAGTTCAACCAGCTAGGCGTCCTCCGGTCCGAATCAACCAACCGAACCACCATCCACACGCTGATTTGCCTGTCTGCATGGTTCCCTAAGCGAGGGATGATAAAGAATGGTTATTTCGTCAGCAATCCGGAGGTCAAGCCTATCACGAAACCGTCCAGAACCACGAAGCGTGTCCCACCTGAAAA
>JAGAHD010000170.1 GCA_017627255.1 Bacteroidales bacterium
CCATTCCAAGTAGGCGACACGGTGCTTGTCGGGATTGAAGTCCGGCCGCTCCGCCTCGTCGGTCATGGCCGCGATCTGATGCGCCTGCGCATCGGGCATCTTCCCCTTGGGCCACACGGCCACGCGTTCCTGGGCCGCCAGCGACAAGGAAATCGATACTAAAAGTAATCCAAGAATCTTTTTCATTTCGTTTCCTCCTGATCCTGCATACCGTCTGCAAGGATATTTAACGTTGTCTTTACGACAATCCAGTCATGGTGCCGGGTCTCTTCATCCAGCAAAGCGTAAGGGCGCATGTCCGGATGCGTCATCAGGTCTTCCTTTTTTTCCTCCGCATACCGGTATCCGGCCATTTCATGAGAGGCATTCCAACGGAGATGCTCCAACCGCGCCAAATAATCCAGTACGGAAACCGTTCGGGAATCATCCCCGACAAAATGGCATCCCTCGTATTTAGCCGGGATCCCCTCCGGGACCGCATGTCCATCCCAAAAAGAACGTGGGCAAAGGGCGGCTTTCTCCCGGACATGGAAATAATTGGCAAAATCCTGTTCGGTCTTGCGACGGATCTCCAGTTTGTGGGCAAGTTCCGTTCCGGGTTTCCTGCGGATCCAATCCATACGGTCGTCCCACAAGACCTCGCTGGAAGTACTGGCCGCGTAAGCTGCCTGGAACAACCTGGCATAATGGATATAGCTTTCTCCGGATATATTGTCCCAGGTCCACGTTTTTTCCACATCCCCGATGATCCGGATACAATCACGATCACCATAGCTGCTGTTAAAGAATTGAATCGTTTCCTGATAATCGGAAGCATGATCCATCTTGACGACGATCAGGAACTTGTCCAGAGAAGGACGATACTGGAAGGCGCACGCCAGGATTTCAATGGCAAGGTCTATATTCCGCCCATCTTCGCCCAAAGAGATGAAGACATAGTTCAACGAGCCGATCCTTTCTCTTAAAAAGACTTTGAAAGCATGGGAGCGGACATCCTCGCACACGAAATGGACACGGCTCTCATCCAAAGCGGGATGGGAAGAGCGGAATTCGTCCGACAAGCGTTCCATCCGTTCGTCCACGATGTCGCACTGAAACGGACTGGGATTCCCTTCTCCGTTCACGAACGCCCCAAATTCATACAGGAAGGAAAGGGCTCCTCGGCCACTCTCCCCAAAGCCACAGACCAGCGCATGGAAAGGACTGTCCACATAACCCGCCGGTTCCCCATCCGCATCCTTCGCAATATCGACCAGATGGATCGGATATAAAGATTCGTCCAACTTGAGCGCTTTCGTCGCCAGGAAAGAGGTATCGACGATGTGGAGATTCTCCGGAGAGGCAAGGTCTGTCTTCAGCGCCAGACCTTCCCTTTTGGCATAATAATAAACTTGTGCCTTGACAGGCAGCATCCGCTTAAGTGCAGCGACGTTCTCATCTGTATCTTCCGACAGTAGGTAAAAACAGGAATCCTCCCTGTCGGCCCAGTAACGTAACCTCTTCAGTCCCAGCTCTTCGAACAACGACTCCTCCACACTTTTCCCGATCCGCTTGTTCGCTTTGAGCAAGATGGCATCCGGAAGGAGTGACCGTATCTTTTCCAAGGTAATCGACGTAGAGCGCACTCCCCGGAACAGTCTGAAAATAGAGACTTTGTCCGGAACCGGATCCTGGGTCGGCCCTTCTACGAAAAGGACCCGGTCCCCGGAAGGAATACTTTTGGCCAACGCGATCGACAAGGGACCGGTTCCCAAGAAGATATGGGTCCGCACCTTCGGGGCCCGCAAAGAATGGAGCCACAACCAGGCCCGGCTCAACAAACGGCCCGCCAGAAAATGGATGGCCAGGATGGAGGTGGTCCATATGGCACACAAATACAGTCCCTGCAGCAGGATCAGGTGGACTTGCGGATTCGTTACACCTTCCGCAGGAACGCCGGCTTTCAAGTTGAAAAAACCGACGAGATTGCCGAATCCCGACGCCAGCTTGAAAAGGAACAAGTCCAGCGAGGAGATCAAGGCAAGAATCAGTTTTGGAAACCAGTGCCTGGCTGCAGCATAGTCGTAGGCATACCAGTAGAACCACATTGACAGGACGAGGATGACCATCGCTGGAATCCATAGCAGCTTAGGTCCCCTCTTGAGCATGCGCAAGGTGACGATGCCGTACAGCAGCACAAAAATTATGACGATTCCTGTCGCTTGACCGGCAGTGAGTCTTTCAAAAAAGAGTGGCATGGACTACAGATAGAATACGCGGAGAATATTGGCGCCCTTGCTCTCCTTGCCACCAAGCGTGAAACCGATGGAGGCCATAATCCCTCCGAACTCGAAAGGAGAGACATCATAACCACTGTTTTTGCCGTTCTTATTATACAGGTTGACGCCGCCTTTCAGACTTCTGTACCCAATTTTGAAATTCGCATTCAGGACAGGGAAACGGGAATGGAATTCCAAGCCGAAAAACAGGTCCCGCATATTCACATAGTTGAATGTCATCCAGCTCATGTCTATCTTCTCTATGGTATGCAACGCAGGAAGCCAGTAATAGGAGGCCAGCAGATCCACGTCAAGGAACTGATGAAGGCCTCCGCCAATCCGCTGTTCACCATTCAGGAGGATGCAGGATGCGCTGAAAAGGGTCTTGGGAGTCGTTCCCTCATCGACCGCGTTGAAAAAGACTCCCTTCGCAAATGCCGTAGAGAATCCCGGCCATACATACATCTTCAGGAATTCCAGGTTTCCGACTTCCTTGAAGGGCAGCTCATTGGCCGTGACCTGATGGTCCATCAGGAGCAGATTACCGGTGAGCAGGGCAAAATTGCCGTTCGCCGAATAGGACATCCTGTTCAGGACATCTTTCTTTTCAGAAAAACGGAATGTACCCTTGTAGGCCAGATCACGGCGTCTCTTCTCGCCGCGAAGCCGGATCCCCTGGTTGAATCCGGGATCAGGGCCGAGGCTATAGCGTCGGTATTCGTATTTGTACCGACCATAGGGCAGATCCAAAACCGCATCGGTAAAATGGTCATACTCATTGATGACGAAATCTTCCCCACCGTCAAGGGAGGAGATGTAGATATTGAATCCGGCATTCGGATTTCCCGGAGCCTGGAAAGAATCCGAGAGTACCTTCAGAGGATGGGTGGGCTTCAAGGATACGGAAATCGTATCTCTCTCCCCGAGGATACGGGAGGTATTGACAAGCTTGACCGGATAATAATTCTTTTGACGAAGCAAGATCGTATTCTCACCCAGCGTGACCGGCTTGCTGTAAACGGGCGTCCGGATTCCTTCCGCCACATCATTGATGACCACCTCTACGCCCACCGGATCCGTATTGATCGTCAGGTAAGAGAGCGGAACCATATTGATTTCGAAGTCAATGGTTTCTCCCGGATTGACATGGACCGCATAGGTCGGAATCTCGGACATATAATCCGGCTTTTCGAAAGAAATCTTATGGTCGTCTGCCGTGAACGGCAGTTCGAGCTTGTCAACGATGGTTCCGATAGGTGTCGATCCGTCTTTGATCACGGTTCCTTCCGCATTCTTCCCGCTGAAGAAGCGGATGGTTCCGCTTTTCGGGGTCATGACGATATCCAGGGGGATCATCTCCCCTTCCCGGACGGTAAAGGAATAGCTGTAATCCTCAAAATCGTTCGCAGTAGCGATGACCTGGTAAGTAGCAGGTTCGAGCGGAATGACGATATTGCGTTCCGAATCCTGATACAATTCGAAATGATTGATCATCGTACCCGCCGAATTGAACGACTTGAGGCCTCCCCTGCCATAATAGCCGTCCAGGTTGATGGCTCTCCCGCCGATGAACAGCTTGGGATTCTTATCGTCCAGATTCCCGGAGCCGGCTTTGAGCGTCAATTTGGCCAAAGCGAAGCGCGGCACGAGATCGAATTTGTATTCTTTCGTCATCTTGGGATCGTCCGTCGCGCTGACGGAAACGAACGTATCCATGGGGAAGTAGTCGTTCCGCAGGATATGAATCGGGGTTTCACCCTCACTCAAAGTAAGCGTGACCGGAGAGATACGGGGGGTGGGATCACTGCCTATCGTGATCTGTGCTCCTTCGGGATTCGTAAGGATCCGGACACTCCGTTCCTGAAGCGGACGGGCAATCTGGAGCACCGGAAGGCCGCGGGTGACCGTCTTCCCTCCCGAGGTCATTTTGATGATGATTTCACTGTTGCGCAAAGTCGGGTCCGGATTCCGCAGCGCCTTGATGACCAAATTATTGCCTCCCCTGTCCAAGGTGCACCATTCCGGGCAGCTTACCACCTCCCACTTCCCGAGTCCGCCTTTACCGGCCGTAACGGTGACGCTGTGCGCTTCTTCAGTATAGGCAAAATTCACGAAAGGCTCCGAAAAAACCAGTCGCTCGCTCTCTTTCTTTACGGCAGCGGCTTTGTCCAGTTCCTTCAGGCACTTTTCATAATCCGGACGGATTTCCTTGATGAAACTGTCATATTGCCGGTAAAGCTTCAGTATCCCTTCGTACTGAGCCTTGGCTGCGGCATAGTCTCCATTCAACATGTACACATTGGCGGCATTCTTCATGGTTTCGAAGGAATTCTTTTCGCCGGCCGTCTGGGCAGAGACCATTGCCATTCCCCCGATCAGGAAGAGCAACGTAAAGAGCATTTATTTCATCATTCTGTCGTATTTAAGCGGGTCATTATCATTTCTATTTCTTCATCTGCAGGGATATCCAGGATCTCATCCAGCTGATGAATCGCCTGCACATTCTCTCGGATGGCTTCCTCGGTCGATATCCGGTTTTCTGGGGATGCATATTTGAGCGGCTCATACAAAGCCTTGACCGTATTGACTCTCCTCGTATGGATTTCCAGAAGATCCTGTCTGTACTCATCCCGGATTTTCTGGAAATCCGGTCCTTCAGGAGCAGACACGGTATGGAGTTGGGCGCATTGTTTCATCAGCGCCTCGGCTTCGTCCACGCCGGGCAGGACAAACTCCAGGGAATCTTCCCGGGAAAGCCAGTTTTCCGTACGGGCCAGGATGGCCGCACTCTCGGCCTGCATCTGCGTAGCCTTTCCTTTCTCAAACGCATGGAATCCGATCAAACCACCTGCAATTATCAGCAAACCGAATGCAGAAATCGCGATCCGGCGGATTCTCCGTTTATTTCCGGATGAATGCGACTCCCATTCGACGGACGTCCCATCCAAGGTGTGCCGGACATTCTGGACAAGCTGGTCCAATCCGTCCTCGGGCTTGTCCAGGGAGTCAATGTAGTTGATGCTTTGCAGATAATAGGCGCGGTCAATATTGTATGCGACATCGTCCAGCCGGTACACGAGGATCGGCCGATGGCACTTGTCCGCAAAATAATTGATTTCCCGGCTGACTTCCGCAGATACGTTCGAATTCTTCGAATGGACATAGATGAGCATCTCACTGGAATCCATCGCTTCGACCAGCTGGGTCTGCCAGTTGGCGTTGTGCCGAAGGTCCCTTTCGGATGCGAAACAAGGAATGCCGCGATCTTCAAGATACTGACGGATGGCATGAAGCGCCTTCACGTCTTTATTGGAATGACTGATAAACGCTGTATATTTCATCCTTTCAACTTTCTCCCGCACTGGGGGCAATATGCCATATCGACTGTGATATCAGCCCCGCAGGCCGGACAGGCCTCGGGCGCTTTTTTCAGAACCATGAAACCGAGCTTTCCCACCAGACGCAATGCATTCAGGGCTGTAAGCCGGTCATACTCTTTCTCCGACTCCGGCAATTCCGCATAAGGGACCAGACAGGGATGAAGTTTCCGCTCGTCATCCCGCTTGGGACCATAACGCCAACCCTCCGCGAGACGGGCTTGCGCCCAAATCTCGTGGGTATTCTCTGCCAGCGTTTCGGCCAAGGCCGACAAATCGTCACTCAAACGGAAACCATCAACATCTTGTGGAGACGGCCAATAAGACTGCTTCTCGGATTTCATAGGTGGTTTTAGTACAGTTTCCCAAAGATAGCAAGATTTCTCTAATTATTTAGCAATAAATCGATAGGATATTTATTGGCCTAACGCTTTGAAGGTTTCCATGACGGTGCGGAGGGCTTGGGCGTCGTTCCATTCGGCCGTGTCGGGCTCTTGCTCGTTCCGGACGGCATTGAAACGGCGGAGGAAGGGGCCGAAGCCGGACCAGACGGTGTGGATATAGCCTTGGAGA
>JAGAHD010000171.1 GCA_017627255.1 Bacteroidales bacterium
ACACGTCCTCCAGCTGCTGCTCCCAGGTCATCTGGTTCTGTTCCAGGACCTTGTAGATGCGGTTTTCGAAGAAGATGCGCTCCAGGGAATCGTAGTGCCACTGGTCTTCCAGCTCGCCGAGCTTGATTTCGAGCTGCCGGCCCAGCAGATCCCGGGTGTGCCAGGTGTCATATTCGAGGATGTCGTCCACCGACAGGAACTGCGGCTTGTCCTCCTTGATGACGCAGGCGTTGGGATTGATGGTCGTCTCGCAGTCCGTGAAGGCATACAGGGCGTCGATGGTCTTGTCCGGGGAGACATCGTTCGGCAGGTGGATGATGATCTCTACCTTGTCGGTGGTCATGTCCTCGATCTTCTTGATCTTGATCTTGCCCTTGTCCTTGGCCTTGAGGATGCTGTCGATCAGGATATGGGAGGTTTTGCCATACGGGATCTCCGTAATCGTGATGGTGTTCTTGTCCACCTTTTCGATCCGGGCGCGGACCTTCACCTGGCCGCCCCGGCGACCCTGGTTGTACTTGGAACAGTCCGCCATGCCGCCGGTGGGGAAATCGGGATACAGCTGATACGGCTCTCCCTTGAGGATGGCCACGGAAGCGTCCAGCAGTTCATTGAAATTGTGCGGCAGGATCTTGGAGGCCATACCCACGGCGATACCCTCGGTTCCCTGGGCGAGCAGCAGCGGGAACCGGACCGGCAGTTCGGTCGGTTCCTGGTTGCGTCCGTCATAGGAAGTCATCCAGGAGGTGACTTTCGGGTCGAAGATGACTTCTTTCGCAAATTTCGACAGGCGTGCCTCAATGTATCGCGGAGCGGCGTTGGAGTCGCCGGTGAGGATGTTTCCCCAGTTTCCCTGGCAGTCCACGGCGAAGCCCTTCTGACCAATCTGCACCAGGGCCCCCAGGATGGAGGCGTCTCCGTGCGGATGGTACTGCATGGCCTGTCCCACGATGTTGGCGACCTTGGTGTAGCGGCCGTCGTCCATCTTGTACATGGCATGCAGTACGCGCCGCTGGACGGGTTTAAGCCCGTCTACGATATGCGGAACGGCACGCTGCAGGATCACGTAGGAGGAATAGTCCAGGAACCAGTCCTTGAACATGCCGGACAGTTTGTATTTCCGGCTGTCACTGCCCAGCAGGCGGGCGAAACGCCCGCTCTCCTTCAGTTCCCCGTTGAACGGCTGTTCTTCTGCGGGCTCTTCCTGGATATCTTCAAAATCTTCGCTCATGTGCTGAAACCAAAATTAAAATTCGTAGCCGAACCGGCGCAGTTCCTTCCGGTTCTCTCGCCAGTCGGGGTCCACCTTGACAAATGTGGACAGGAAGACCTTCTTCTGGAAAAAGTCTTCCATCTCCAGCCGGGCTTCGGTGCCGACTTTCTTGAGGGCGGCGCCCTTCTTGCCGATGATGATGCCTTTCTGGGACTCGCGCATCACGTAAATGACGGCGCTGATCTCATACCGCTCCTCCCCTTCGTGAAAGGCCTCGATCTCCACCTGACAGGAGTAGGGGATCTCTTCGCCGTAGTTGAGGAAGATCTTCTCCCGGAGGATCTCGGAAGCGAAGAAACGGAGATTCTTGTCCGTGAACTGGTCCTTGTCAAACCAGGCCGGCGCTTCCGGAAGGCGGGAGGAAACCGCCTCCAGAATGCTCTCCAGGTTGAATTTTTCCCGGGCTGAAGCCGGAATGATCTCTGCCTTGGGAAGTTTGGAATGCCACTTCTCCATCAACTCGACGACCTTTTCCTAGGTGGACAGGTCGATCTTGTTGATGACCAGTACGACCGGGCATTCCACCTGGGCCAGTTTGGCGATGTAGTCCTGGTTCTTGTCCCCTTTTTCGACCGTGTCGG
The DNA here is from genome assembly GCA_017627255.1 of Bacteroidales bacterium. Lineage (GTDB taxonomy): Bacteria > Bacteroidota > Bacteroidia > Bacteroidales > UBA932 > Cryptobacteroides. The sequence continues at coordinate 1,855 of JAGAHD010000171.1, forward strand.
TCACATAGAGGATAATGTCGGCATCGCCGATGGCCGTATCCACGAAATCCAGCATGTTCTGCTGGAGCCGGTAATTCGGCTTGAGGATGCCGGGCGTGTCGGAGTAGACAATCTGGTAATCTTCGCCGTTGACGATGCCCATGATGCGGTGCCGGGTCGTCTGCGCCTTGGCGGTGACGATGGACAGTTTCTCGCCTACGAGGGCGTTCATCAGCGTGGACTTGCCGACGTTCGGATTGCCGATGATGTTGACGAAACCTGCGCGATGTGCCATTATACGTACGCCCCCATCTTCAGGATGTTCACCTCGCCTTCGGTCAGGTAGCGCCAGTCACTCTTCTTGAGGCCTTTCTTGGTAAGGCCGGCGAAGTAGACACGGTCCAGCACCTTCACCTCGTATCCGAGGGATTCGAAGATACGGCGGACGATCCGGTTCTTTCCGGAGTGGATCTCGATACCCAGCTGGCGGTGGTCGCGGGCGTCGATGTACTCAAGTTCGTCGGCGGCGATGATCCCGTCGTTCAGTTCGATGCCTTCCAGGATCTTTTCCTTGTCCTCGTCGGTCAGGGCGTGGTCCAGGACGACCTGGTAGATCTTCTTCTTGTTGTAGGAAGGGTGCGTAAGGCGCTCGGCCATCTCGCCGTCATTGGTGAACATGAGAACACCGGTCGTATTCTTGTCCAGGCGGCCGACCGGGAAAACGCGGGTCGGACAGCCCTTCAGCAGGTCCATGACCGTTTTTTCGGCATGAGGGTCGCTGGCCGTGGTGACATATCCCTTGGGCTTGTTCATGACAATGTAGACCTTGTCTTCGCCCTTGAGACGCTCGCCGTTGAAGCGGATGTCGTCGGTAAGGACGTTGACCTTGGTGCCCAGTTCGGTGACGACTTCTCCGTTGACGGTCACCACGCCGCTGAGAATCAGCGTGTCGGCTTCCCGCCGGGAGCAGACGCCGGAGTTGGCGATGTATTTGTTGAGGCGGACAATCTCCTTGATCGGCGTCTTCACGGTATCGTCGTCGGAGTAGGCGGAGCCGTTGACCTGGGGCTTGCGGCTGAGCATGGCGCTCATGCCGGCATCGGCCTCGGAACGTTTCTGGAAGGGCTTGCGGCCGCCGAACGAGGGCTTGCCGTATCCGCCGGCATTCCGTCCGTTAGCGGGTCTGCCGCCATACGGCTTACGGTCGCCGAAGGCCTTCTTTTCACCGAAGGATTTCTTCTCACCGAAGGATTTCCTCTCGCCGAAAGGGCGGTCTCCTTCAGGACGGCTGAAGGGACGGCGCTCCCCGAATGTACGGTGCTCTCCCTGGGAGCGTTCATCGCGCCCGGAAAAATGATTGCGGGGGCCGCTGGTACGGGGATGGCGCTCGGGGCGGTCTCCCTCGTCAAAGGAGCGGCTGGTACTGTAGTCGGTGGGATTGTACACGCGCGTGGCGCTGCCTTCCCGGCGTGGGCGGTATCCACCTTCGCGGCGGCCGTATTCCACTTTTTCGACGTGGCCTTCGGAAGGCCTCCTTGTAAAATGGGTCCTAGGACCTTTCTTGTTGTTTTCCATGATGTTACGATGCTTTGATGACTCACGTCATCGGAATACATTACGAGCTATTGAAGTTTGAATTTGTAGGTTATGGTTCCGGTCTGGAGGACCGGTGCGTCCGCACTCATGTTGAAATGCGCCTTCATGGCGGCATTGCGGGCGGCGTTCCAGAGGTTCTTGTCCGTGACAGTCGTGCCTTCCGCTCCGGGGATGGCTTCGGTGACGTTGCCGTACTGGTCCACTTTGATCTGGACAACGACGGTTCCTTCCATCTGGGCGTTGTAGGACGGGCGCGGCAGGGAGCCGACGACGTTGCGGCCCTTGACGTGGGCGTTGGCGGTTCCTTCGGTCTTGCCCTCCTTGGTGTTTCCGTCCGGTTGTCCGGCCTTGAAGCCTTCGGAGGCTTCGGTGGCGGAATGCGGGGTTGTGGACTTGCTGTCCTTCTGGCTCATGCCGGGGATGGAAGCGCGGGGATCAAGTTTCGGCTCCTGGGTCTTGGGGGTCGGGACTTCCACGTCACCATGGGGGTCGGGACGCGTCGCGGGCGTCGTGTTCGGACGGTCGTTGACATAGGGGGATTCCGCCTTCTGCACCAGTTCGACTTCCCGGGACGGGTCGGTTTCCTCGGCCTGTGGCTGCCGTCCGATGCGGGTTTCGACAGGCTTTTCCGGTTCGAGGAGCTCCTCTTCGAAATCAATGACGAAACTGGTCTCCGGAGGCGGAGGGTCCAGGTATTTCAGCCCGGCAGTCACGCAGAAGACGGCCGCCGCCGCGTGGACGACGACGGTGACGAGGAGTCCCGTCATCCTGGACCGTTTGTCCTGGTCCTGTCTGGTGCGCAGATACGGCTGCATGGGCTATTCGGGTTGGGTCGCCAGAATCACCTTGTAGTGGTTCCGCTTGGCGATATTCATGATTTGGACGACTTCTCCTACCGGGACGCTCTGGTCGGAAAAGATGGAGAAAGTCGGATCTTCCTCATTCTGGAGCAGGGAAACGAGTTCATCTTCCACATCCTCATAGGAAAGCGGATCCTGGTCCCCGTTGACATGGTAGGTATAGGTGTCGTTGCCCCAGTCCTTGATGCTGACGCTCACCGTGGCTTTGGCTCCGATCTGGCCCGTGCTCTTGGGAAGGAGGAGCTTGAGGGCATTGGGGTTGATCAGCGTGGAAGTCACCAGGAAGAAGATCAACAGGAGGAACACGATATCCGTCATCGAGGATACCGAGAACGAGGCGTCCACCCGTGTGTTTCTCTTAAGTGCCATAGTTTATTCCTCTCCGGGTTCGTGAAGGACGATATCGATGAACTCCATCGTGGAGCTTTCCATCTTGTAGACGAGATCGGAAACCTTGGAAGTGAGCCAGTTATAGCCGAAATAGGCGATGATGCCCACGATCAGGCCGCCGACAGTGGTCAGCATGGCGGTGTAGATACCGCCCGACAGCAGGGTGATGTCGATGTTGTTGCCGGCCTTTGACATGTTGAAGAATGCCTGCACCATACCCATGACGGTACCGAGGAAACCGATCATCGGAGCACCGCCGGCGATGGTCGCGAGGACCGGGAGTCCCTTTTCGAGGCGGGCGACTTCCACGTTGCCGATATTCTCGATGGCGGACTGGATATCCGTCATCGGACGTCCCAGGCGGTGGATGCCGGTCTCGATCATACGGGCGACCGGGTTGTCATATTTGCGGCACAGGGTGACGGCAGACTTGGTCTTACCTTCGTTCATGTAGTCGCGGATGTCGTTCATGAAGTTCGGATCGATCTTGGAAGCGTGGCTCAGGACCCACCATTTGCGGCCGATGATATAGATGGCAAGAATGGAGAGAGCCAGCAGGACCCACATCAGGGGACCGCCCATCTTAAACATCGAGAAAAGGCTCTCGTTCATCTCGGTCGGCTGGATCGGTGCGGCGGCCTCGGCGAGGTTTTCGGCGGCCTGTACCAGCGTGTCTGTCTGCAGAAGGTAGAAAAGCATAATCAGTTCATATTTATCAACCGACAAAAGTACAAAAAATATTCCTTGTTTCCATGAAATGCCTTGACCGGGAGGCTTTTTTTTGTAAATTTGTAACGTAAACCGGACTTACAATGATGAGTGCATTCCTCCTTGGACTTATCCTTGCCTTGCTACCTACCCAGATCTATGAGCGGGCTGACAGCCTTTTCAACCATGACAAATACATGGAGGCGGCGTCCCTGGTCAATTCCAGCCTTCCGGAAATCCGCAACTCCGGGAATGAAGGACTCCTGGCCGACTGCCTCAGCGTCCTGGCCAATTCCTGTACGCGCCTGGGGATTTTCGACCTGGCCCTTCAGGCCCAGCAGGAGTGTTATGAACTGGACCGTAAGTCCGGGGATCCTTCCCTGATCAGTTCCTCGCTCAATAGCCTTGCCGGCATATACCTGTCCTTGAATAACTTTGAAGAAGCTGAGACGCTGATCCGGGACGCAATTGAAATTGAAGAGAAATTGGGAGAGTCCAAACCCCTTGCCATCCGGTACGGTATGCTGTCGGAGATCCTCACCAAGCAGAAGCGTTATGGGGAGGCGGAGCACTTTGCCCAGGAGGCATTCCGGATCGATTCGGAAGCCGGGAGAACGGAAAAAGCGGCGATCCGCCAGTCCCAGCTGGCAGACTGCTATATCGAGACCGGCCAATTGGACAAGGCCTGGAACATCGTTCAGGAGGCGTTTCCCGTTTTCGAGGCCGGCAATAATGTGCATTCCATGGCATACTGCCGGGAGCAGCAGGGCAAGATCGCGGAAAAACGGGGCAATCTGTACATGGCCGCAAACTATTTGCGGGAAGCTTACCGGCTCTGCGACCAGACGGGGAATATGCTGATGAAGCGGAGTCTTGCCGGACAGCTGTCCCGCCTGCTCCGCGATGCCGATCCCGCTTTCGCCCTGACGTATGCGGAGGAAGCGTCTGCCCTGGGCGACACGGTTTTCCAGGAGACGACAGCCCGTCAGATGGCTGAATTCCGGATGAAGTATGACATGGCCGGGAAAGAACATGAATTGGAAGTGCATCGGCTGCGGGAACGGAATAACCGGGCGCTCCTGGTCCTGTTAATCTTTATCCAAGTCTTGCTGCTGGTCGGATGCCTCATCCTCCTTCGCCTGAACAGTATCCGGAAAAAGAACAATGACATGCTTCAAAAAGCCCTGGAAATCAAGGATAAGGTGATTTCTATCGGGGAGGCTCACACAACGCTGGAAGAAAAGCATGAAGAGATGAAGACAGTCGTCGAGGCGCTTTCCGAACTCGGTGGGGAACCGGCCGTCCGGCTGACCAAACGGGAAATGGAAGTAGCCCGCCTTTGCGCCGAGGGCCTCTTGAGCAAGGAGATTGCCGACCGGCTGGGCATCTCCCAGCGGACCGTCGAAGCGCACAAGAACAACATCTTCCGAAAACTGAACATCAACACGACCGCCGAACTGGTTGAGATTATCCAGCGGGATGGAGTGACAGCAGGCTGATTCTTAGCTGATTATGCTATTTGGCGCCTTTTCGGCCGTCGAATGGAAGTGTCTTTAAACTAATTGTTTACACAATGTCCTCCCTCTGATTCTTCCGGGAGGACTTTTCGTAATCGGTTGATATCGATGCGTTTCCATTCGACGGGCGAAATGGCTCCGGGCATCATGAAACCGCGCGCTACCCCGCTCTTCCCCGGAATCCTGTTGCAAATCCGGAAAATCCTTCCGATCTTCGTTACCGGAGTCTGTTCACGGGTTCTCGGAACGGCGGCTGCCGGTTTTCGATTACACTGGATTTACGGGATATGAAGCGTCGGATTTTTTACAAGGGAATTCTCAATCATTGTTATCAGCGGTCTTTTGACGGCGGGGTCCTGTTTTACACATTCAGGGATCACTTGGTATTCTTCACCCAGTACTGCGTGTCGGCCCGGAAGCATCACATCGACGTTCTGGGGCTCTGCCAGATGCCGGATCATCTGCATGATTCCATCCGGGCGGAGCGGAGGATCGACTTGGAAAGGTTCAAGCGTGAATCCCTGACCGCTTTCTCTAAAAAGTGGAACCAGGCATGCGGGACCAATGGCGCCGTATGGGAGGCATCATTCGGCAGTTCCGTTAAATTCGGGGACAAGAACGCGCGGAGCAACCTGATCTATGTGGGCAACAATCCCGTGGAACGAAAACTGGTGGAGAGGGCAGAGGAGTACCGATGGAATTACCTGGCGTATGCCCGGAGTGACCATCCTTTTTCAGAGAAACTGGTGCTGAGAGATGCGCGCTGGCCTTTGCAGAAAGCCGTGAGGGAAATAAAGGCACAGCGCACGGTTGACAGACCGCTGAACTATGCGCAACTGCAGCGGCTTTTCGCTCCGCTCCAAAGCAAAGAGCGCCTTCAACTCACGGATTATATCATTCATTCCTACAATGTGATCGATTATCCTGCCGCCATCCGGTTTTTCGGATCTTATGAGAACATGCTTTCTGCCCTGCACGCGACGACGGGCAGCGAACACGACCTGAATGAAATCTTTGTAGGGAAATCCGACGCACATTATGTCCGGATGACCGCCACTCTCCTCAGGCATGGTCCCTGGACGGATATCCATCAGGTCCTGTCCCTGGATACGGGGGAAAAGTATGAACTGTTCAGGCTGCTTCGCCGCGAAACCGAAGCTCCGGCTGAACAGATTGCCAACTTTTTGCACCTCACTTTTCGAAAAGATACGCAATACGGCTAGGGAAGCGCAACGATCCGTCGAATGGAAGTACCTTGTTCCTAGTCGATTACATGTTGTTCTCCCTCCTTGTGTGTGTCGGGAGTGTATAGTGCAGTACATTGTCTCAAAGGCGTTTCCATTCGACGGCCGAAACGGGTAAAAAAGGGGGTACGTACGTATATAAAATACGGGGAAAAAACCTGAATATTGCGATAATCTATCTATATTTGCAAGTCATGATAAGTTTCATGGCATCCTAACCCTTTTATTTTTCTGATTATGAAAGCGAACGAAATGAACCTGTACGAGTCTCCGGTGGCTGAGGAAATCAACGTCGTCTACGAGAACAATATCGTCTCGGTCTGCGCGGCCAATGAGGGCGGAAACGAGGATCCAATTACAGCATGTACTGACGACGAAGATTGCCCCACTGATGTTTAAGGCATAAAATAAAAAAAGACATATGAAACGTTTCTTGTTACCAATAGGGTTCGCCCTGTTGGTCCTTTTGTCGTGTCAACGGCAGGAGATGGATGTCCTCTCTGACAAGCCGGCGAAACAGGAAGTCATCCTTACGGCCGAACTGCGGGGCGTCGAGGCAACGAAGACCCAATTGGGTGCAGACAGCCATATCTACTGGTCTCCGGGTGATGCCATCAGTGTGTTCAGTGCAGGAGAGCATGCGAAGTTCGTCGCCCAGAACACGGAGCCGGAGATGATCGCCAAATTCAAGGGCGAGGTTTCCGTCGTTACGGGTGCAAGCGACGGGGATGCCAAGGATTATATCTGGGGCGCCTACCCGTATCATGAGGATAACTGGTTGACTGTTTCCGGCTCGGAACCTCTCGTTATCATGAATCTTCCGCCGGAGCAGGTCGCCAAGGCCGGCACCTTCAATGACGGATATGCCATTGCGATCGGAAAGTCCGAAACGCTGGGCCTGTCTTTCAATAACCTGTATTCGGGATTCTGGTTCACCCTCAGCCGGAGCGACATCCTTTCAGTGACCCTTTCTGCCGACCGGCCATTGGCCGGTTATTTCGCTGCGGGGTACCGGGACGGCGAGGCCCCCAGGATCGCCGCCTATGTGGAGGATATGACGTCGGATTCCATTACGTTGACGGCACCGGAAGGAGGCGCTTTTGAAGTCGGGAAAGCCTATTATTTCATCACACTCCCTGGGAGTTATTCTGAGCTGACCTTTACCGTCCGGACCGCTAATATGGCCGGATCCCGTACTGTTTACAATCAGGAGTTGAAGCGGAATGACCTGAGCGTGGGAAGCAAGAACCTGGACAAGAAGATCGAGACCAACGGCACCGGGTTCCAGTCCATCCTCCCTCCCGACAATGAAATCTGGATCGAGACGAGTGACGGAGAATTTCCTGAGCCGACCACAACCCTTCCCTATACATGGCAGAAGCGGGAGGACGGCAAGATCGCACTTGTTTTTGAACAAGCCCTGACGGAGATCCCTTCGAAATTCTATTATCAGAATTACATGATAACGGAGGTTTATCTTCCCGAGTCGGTTACAAGTATTGGATGGGCGGCGTTCATGTATGCCGAAAATTTGCAGAAGGTTGTGATGGGAAATTCAGTGAAAACATTACAACGTGACTGTTTTGCCGTGTGTTCCTCCCTTGGGAGCATCGACCTTCCCCGGAGTCTTGAAACGATTAGTGACGGGGCGTTCAGGTATTCCGGACTGAGGTCCGTCCGGATACCGGATTCTGTCATTACGATTTGGGAAAGGCCGTTTGAATATTGCAGTCAGTTGTCGCATTTCTATGGAAAATTCGCCTCGGCGGACGGCTGTTCCCTGGTGGATGACGACGGATGTCTGCTGGCCTTCGCTCCTGCAGGTGTTATCAGCTATACGATTCCCGAAGGCGTAAAAACAATCGGTCCCGAATCCTTTGCCGGAAGTATGGAGCTTACGTTCCTTACATTCAATGACCAGCTGGAGCATATCGCGTGGGGCGCCTTCAAGGATTGTACCTCCCTGACCTCCGTCGACCTTCCCGCCTCCGTAGTCCAAATCGGCGCATCCGCTTTCTTAGGCTGTACGGCGCTACAGTCCATCACTCTCCGCTCCGAAAGTCTCATTACGGGGGATGATACCGGACAGTTTGACGGGACCGACTGCGACATCTTTGTGCCCGGAAACTTGCTGGAAGCCTATCGGACGACGGCTCCCTGGAGCGATTATGCGTCCCGCTACAAATCCATGCAGCCGGACACGGAAATCTGGTATACCACCACGGACGGCGAAATCGTGGATTTCGATCCGATGAATCAGTCCACCGTTTCCTTTGAGAATGACACGTACGGGGTCATCCGTTTCGCGGAACCCTTGACCACTGTGGAGCAGGGGGCGTTTTTCGATGCCAGGAATCTCCTCTCCGTCACGCTGCCTTCCTCCGTGAAAACAATCAAGCCGAACGCTTTCGCTTCCTGTATCAGCCTGCAGGAGGTAACATTGCCTGAGGGATTGGAGACGATTGAGCAAAATGCATTTACGGCCTGTCCTTTCTCCCGGATTGACCTTCCCTCTTCCCTGAAAAACCTGGGGTCTTTCGCCTTTTACTATTGCGAGAACCTGGAATCTGTCACAATCCCTGATTCGGTCGAGAAATTGGGATATCCTTATTTTTATTACGCCAATCCTTTCGAGGGATGCACATCCCTGCACTCTTTTTACGGGAAATTCGCGACGGATGACCATCGCTGCCTGCTGTACGGGAACCCGTCGGCAGAGGATATGGATCCCAGGAACGTCCTGGTCAGTTTCGCCCCGGGCGGGATGAAGAACAAGGCTTACCGCATTCCTGACGATGTGCTGGTTATCGCCAGGGATGCTTTTACGGAAGCGCCGCTGTCGACTGTCGATTTGAATGAAGTGTTCATGCTGTGGGACGGAGCATTCAGCGACTGCCTCAACCTCCGGTCCATTACGATTCCTGCCGGATTTACCATGATCCGGGATCAAGCGTTCTATGGCTGCACCCTCCTGAAGAGCATTACCCTGAATGATGTCACGCCTCCCAGTTTGGGAACACAGGTCTTCCAGGGGATTCCGGGCGAGTGTGTCATCCGTATCCCTGCCGCTGGCTATGAGAATTATGTGGAAGCGGACGGGTGGAAAGACCTCCAGAGCTACTTTGTAACCTATTAGACTGTCTGCCATATGAAAAAAGAAGCGATATTCATGTCCCTGGCAGCCCTGTTGGTTTTGGGCGCCTGCCAGCGTGAGGAATGGGTTTCTCCGGAACCCGCGCGTGGAGTAGGAGAAAGGGAAGTGACGGTTACTGCCATGCTGGGGGGCGGGACGAAAACCCAGCTGAACGGAGACGGGCACGTCTTTTGGTCGCCAGGGGATGCCATCAGCATTTTCAGCGCCGGAGAGCACCGGGAATTCGTCAACCAGAATACGGAACCGGTCCAGATAGCCAAGTTCTCCGGCCGTGCTTCAGCGATTACCGGGGCGAGCGACGGGACTGCCAAGGATTATATCTGGGGGTTTTATCCGTACCGGGAAGACAATGAATACATCGAAACGGAACCGGGTATCTCCGGAACTGCCTGGATCCAGTCCACGCTCCCGTCGGAACAGGTCGGAAAGGCCGGCACCTTCAACGACGGATATGCCATTGCCATCGGCCGTTCTGAGACGCTGGGAATCTCGTTCCAGAACTTGTATTCCGGTTTCTGGTTCACGGTCAGCCGCGGGGATATCATGTCCGTGACCCTTTCCAGCGAAAAGCCGCTCTCCGGGCTTTTCGTGGCTGGACTTGATGCTGCCGGAAAACCCGAGATCAAGGGAATTGATGAAGGTCGCAACAGCATTACGATGGTCGCGCCGGGCGGTGGATTCTTTGAGGTGGGGAAGGCCTATTATTTCGTTACATTCCCCGGTGAATATGAGTCTTTGACTTTCTCGGTGCGCACGCCAACCCTGAAGGGATCCCGTACTATTTACGATCAGGAGCTGAAACGGAATGACCTGAGCGTGGGTAGCAAGAACCTGGACAAGAAGATCGAGACCAGCGGCACCGGATTCCATTCTGTCGTTCCTTCCAACCAGATCTGGATTACGACAGACCAGGAAGATGTTGCGGCCGTACTGCCCGTCGGAATGGATTGTACGCCCTCCTGGCGGCCGGACGGGTCCATCGCCCTTACGTTTGAAGAAGACGTGACAGAGATTCCCGAGTGGGCTTTCTGCTACTATGACAAAGATGACGAATCCATCGTACATCCGGAAATGAAGAGTCTTCTTTCCGTCATCCTGCCTTCCAGTGTCACCTCTATCGGCGACCACGCTTTCCGGGACTGTTCTTCCCTGGAAAGGATTGAAATGGACGGCGTGACGAGTATCGGAGACTGGGCCTTCGCGGGGTGTGAATCCCTCTCCGAAGTTTCCTTCCCGGAATCGCTTGCCTGGTTGGGCGGTGGATCTTTCATGGGTACTGCGCTGACCAGCGTCACGGTCCCGGGCTCCGCCGAAATCGGTTCCAACCCGTTTCAACGTTGTTCTGCCTTGGCACGATTTGAAGGTCCATTTGCCTCCGGCGACGGAAGATGCCTTATCGCCAATGAAGGGGTCGGTTCTTTCGCACCTGCCGGCCTTACGTCCTATTCCGTTCCGTCAGGCGTAAAATCTATCTTCTCGTATGCCTTCGAAGGATGCACAGAGTTGACAAACATCTCCCTTCCGACCGGATTGGTGAACATAGGATATGCGGCGTTTTCCGGTTGCAACTTGCAGGAGATAACGATCCCGGCCTCTGTTACGAGAATCGGAGATGCGGCCTTTCAGGTCAATGGTTTGATGTCAGTCTCCCTTTCGGAAGGACTGGAAACCATTGGAAAGAGTGCTTTTTATGGATGCGGTATGCAGGAGATAACAATCCCGGGTTCTGTTACAAGCATTGGAAACGGGGCATTCTATATAAATAGCAATTTGCAGTCAGTCCGGTTTGAAGCGGACGGTACGGATCGGCTTCCGGAACTGGGGGGGCCATCGGTGTTTGCTTATTGTCACAATGATCTTCGCCTCGAACTTCCCGGAAGTAAAGCGGCGCAGGTCTCCTCTGCCGGAGACAACTGGTCTGCCTTGATGGATAAGGTCTGGGCTTACCAGGCTTCCGATGAGGTCTGGGCGCACGGCGTTTCGACGAACCATCTGCCCGCTTTCCTGCTGGGATTCCGCGGGATCATACTGTCCGTCGAATCGTATACGAACCTGCAGCCCGGTACGCTGGGCTCCAGGCTCCTTCCGGTCACGGAAATTCCCTCCTCCTTGTCGGGAGAGGGAATCCTTTGCCTGAACTATTCCGAAGCCATTTTGACTGTGGACGGCCGTGCTTTCGAAGGAATGGATACGATGGATTATGTCTCCCTTCCTTCCGGTGTGACCCGTATCAATACGAGTGCTTTTAAAGACTGCACAGCACTTACATCCCTCAACCTTCCAGCTGTAACAACTTTGGATGCGCATGCCTTTGACGGCTGCACCAGCCTCTCTTCCATCGAGGTCCCGAAGGTACAGTCTGTGGGCGAACGGTGCTTTGATGGTGTCCATCAGCTCTCCAAACTCAGTCTTCCGCGAGTCAAGACTATCGGGGCCGGCGCTTTCGGGGCAGGCAGCAAACTGACCACCGTCACGATTGGTTCATTCCTGGACCAGCCCCTGACCGAAAAACTCTTCACCTATGATGAGCAGCCTTCCGGTGCGGTCGTTCCGGACCTGAACCTTTTCATGGGGAAGCAGACCCCTCCGGAAATCTCGGACGATACATTTACCGGAACGAAGTTGAAGACGGTGACATTGAAGAAAGGCACGGTTGCGAAAGCCTATCTTGAGGCATGGAGTGCATATAAGCCTTTCAGTGACTACCCTTCAACTATCCTGAAACAAATTTTCGTCACAGAATAATTTTTAATCTGCCACATATATTATGAGAAAAGTTTTGTTTTTTCTGACGATGGCCCTGATGCCGCTCCTCTCCGCCTGCCAGCGGGAGGTGCTGGACATGGCAGCTCCCGGGCCCGGTCGGAGCGAGTTGGAGATCACGGCTACCCTCGGGGACGCCCCTACCCGAACCCAACACGGAACGGATACCAAGGTGTACTGGAGTCCGGGCGATGCTATCAGCATCTTCAGCGCCGGAGAACATGAGCGTTTTGTCGCCCAGAATACGGAGCCGGTAAAGATTGCCAAATTCAAAGGGCGTATTTCGGTAATTACGGGTGCGAGCGACGGAACGGCGAAGGACTACATCTGGGGATTCTATCCTTACAGCCAGGATAACGTCTATTCAGAGCCGGAGGGCGTATCCGAGACGGCTACGATTACGGCGACGCTTCCTTCGGAGCAGACTGCGGTGGCCGGAACCTTCAATGACGGGTACGCCATGGCGATCGGCCGTTCGGAGACGCTGGGGATTTCGTTCCAGAACCTGTATTCGGGATTCTGGTTCACGCTTACGAACCGGAATGATATCCATAGCGTGACGTTGTCTTCGGACCAGCCGCTGGCGGGCCGTTTC
>JAGAHD010000172.1 GCA_017627255.1 Bacteroidales bacterium
ATTTCGGCGAAATCCTCGACTATGATTTCACTGCCCGCGTCGAAAAAGATTTCGATGAGATTGCTGAAGGAGAAAAAGCCTGGAGATCAACCATTTCCGATTTCTACCAGCCATTCCACCAGCAAGTGGAATCCGTCTTGTCCAACCGGGAATACAACCACGTCAGCCGCGAGATCGGCACTGCCCCGGACGGACAGAAAGTCACGGCCGCCTTCGGCAAGTTCGGGGCTTATGTCCAGAAAGGGGAGGGGGAAGCCCGCCAGTTCGCCTCCCTCGGCAAGGGACAGCTGATTGAGACCATCACCCTCGAAGAAGCCCTGAAACTGTTCGAACTGCCGCGCACCGTCGGCGAAAAAGACGGAATCCCCATCATCGCCACCAAGGGGCGTTTCGGCCCCTATCTCAAATACGGCGAACGCAACGTCAAGCTGCCTCGCGGGAAGGACCCGCTCAAGATTACCCTCGACGAGTGCATCGCGCTCATCGACGAAGCCGGATCCGCTCCGGCGGCCAATGCCGTCATCGCCGATTTCGGTTCCGTCCAGGTCATCAACGGCCGTTACGGTCCTTACCTGAAATCCGAAACCGGAAACTATCGCATTCCGAAAGGAACCGACGCCTCTTCGCTTACTGCAGCTGACTGCCAGGCTATTATTGAGCATTCCGAACCCACCTCCAAAGGAAAAAAGCACGTGAAAAAGTGAAAGAAACCCGGAAAGGAATCCCTCGGAAGGATAATAAAACGGCAAGATAAAGCCGGTTTTTTCTAAAAAAACACAATTTTCCCGCTACGAAAGTAATAATGTATAAAAAAAATTTTTACTTTTGTAGCGGTTAGTTTTAAAAAGAATCCCCATGGCTACTTATCACATCGACCAGATTGACCAGAAGATCCTTGCCTTCCTTGTCAAAAACGCCCGTATGCCATTCCTTGAAATCGCCCGTGAATGCGGTGTCTCAGGAGCTGCTATTCATCAGAGAGTCAAGCGTTTGGAAGCAAATGGAGTCATTACCGGATCCCGTCTCCTGGTGAAGCCCCAGGCCCTTGGCCTGAACGTTTGCGCCTTCATCAGCATCTCCCTTTCTGAATCCACCAAGTATCCGGAGGTCATCTCTCACCTGAAGAAAATTCCCGAAATCGTGGAGTGCCATTTCGTAACCGGCCGGTATGCCATCCTCGCGAAGGTGTACTGCCTGGACAACGACCACCTCATGGAGGTTCTGCTGAACACGATCCAGAAAATCCCTTACATCCAGTCCACGGACACGATGATTTCGCTGGACGAACCGATCGAACGCCAGGTCTGGGTCAAGGAATTCAAGAATACGACCTATACCCGTAAAAACGACGACTGATTTCCGCCCGGTTACCGATCCCCCGGAATCGAGAGAATCGCTTCCGCGAGACGGAGGTCATCCGGCGTCGTAATCTTCAGATTGAACCGCTCCCCTGCGATGTAGGAGAGCGGTATCCCATATCGGGCCGCGACGGAAGCGTCATCGGTAAAAAGCGTATCAAACCCCTGGGTATAAGCGGCTTTCAGATCTTCCGACAGGAACAGTTGAGGTGTCTGGGCGCCGAAGATCCGCTGACGGTCCACGGTTTCGTCTACGGTCCGGAGCGTCCCGTCCGCCTCTTTCTCCAACACCTTCAGCGTATCCGTACAGGGCGTCACGGGAATGAGGGCGCGTACAGCATCCATCGCTCCGAACATCTCCCTGAGCAGCCGTACGCTCACCAGCGGGCGCACGCCGTCATGGACCGCGACCACAGCTCCGTCAGGGACCCAGGCCAGGGCGTTCTTGACGGAATGGAAACGGGTGAAGCCGCCTTTCACCAGGCGCTGGGGGCAGTTGAAGCCCCGCTCCTGGCAATACTTCCGCCACCAAGCAATATGTTCCGCAGGCAGCACCGTGACTACGTGGATGTCCGGACAGGCCTCCACGAAGCGCTCGATCGTCCGCTGCAGGATGGCTTTTCCGTCCAGTTCCAGAAACTGTTTCGGCAGCGCCGACCCCATCCGCGTCCCGGATCCGCCGGCCGTAACGACCAGATACCTTTTTCTCGACATAACCTCACATTCTTTACGCGAATGTAAGATTTTTTTCTTAATTTTGAGCGATAATTGCATCATTGACTTTAAAAGCAACCGATATGGCTTTCCGATTTCTGAATCAAGAACTGGCCATCGACCTCGGCACCGCCAACACCGTCATTTTCCAGAATGACCAGATCGTGCTGGACGAGCCGTCCATCGTGGCCATCGACAATAGCACGGGCAAGTGCATTGCCCTCGGCCAGAAGGCCAAACTCATGCACGAAAAGACCAATCCGGGCATCAAGACCGTCCGTCCGCTCCGCGACGGAGTGATCGCCGACTTCAATGCGGCAGAAATGATGATCCGCGGCTTCATCCGCCAGGTCAACTCCCGCCACCGCAGCCTCTTCGCCCCGAACCTCAAGCTCGTCGTGGGCATTCCTTCCGGTTCCACCGAAGTCGAAATCAGGGCCGTACGCGACTCCTCCGAACATGCCGGCGGACGCGATGTCTACCTGATCTACGAGCCGATGGCTTCCGCCCTCGGTATCGGCCTGGACGTGGAAGCCCCGAAGGGCAACATGGTCGTGGACATCGGAGGCGGCACCACCGAAATCGCCGTCATCTCCCTCGGCGGCATCGTCCAGCAGGACTCCATCCGCGTCGCCGGCGACGTCTTCACCGCCGACATCCAGAACTACCTGCGCCAGCAGCATGTCATCAAGGTCGGTGAAACCACCGCCGAGAAGATCAAGATCGCCGTCGGCTCCGTGCTTCCCGAACTGGATGTCGAACCCGAACCGTTCCTGGTCCGCGGACCGAACCTCATGACCGGCCACCCGGTCGAAGCCCTCATCCCCTACCAGGAGATCGCCCACTGCCTCGACAAGTCCATCGCCCGCTTGGAAACATCTATCCAGCAGGTACTTGAGCAGACTCCGCCGGAGCTTTATTCCGACATCGTGGAGAATGGCATCTTCCTGTCCGGCGGCGGCGCCCTGCTCCGCGGCCTGGACAAACGTCTCTCCGACAAGGTGAACATCCCGTTCCACGTTGCCGAGGATCCGCTCCGCGCCGTGGCCCGCGGCACCTGCATCGCCCTCAAGAATACGGACAACTACTCCTTCCTCATGCGTTAGTCATGAGAGAGCGGTCGAAATTCGTTCCGAGACTTATCAACGCAGCAATCTTCATCCTGATGGAGGTTGCTGCACTCCGTATGCTCTCCGACAATGCCGACCTGCAGCAGCTCTGGATCGCCCGGGGAGCCCACGGGTTCATGGGAACGGTCTGGGGAAGTACCCAGGGAGTCAAGAACTATTTCTCCCTCCGCAAGACCAACGAAAACCTGGCACGGGAAAATTTCGAACTGCATCGGGAGCTCGACACCTACCGGAGCCTGAACCATGCCGTCCGGGTCGATTCCATGGGTATCCGTGCCGGTTACCTCGAAGGGTTCGAGTACATCCCGGCCGAAGTCGTGAAAATCAGCCGCAACAAGCAGCACAACTACATGATCCTGAACAAGGGATACGAAGACGGCATCAAGGAAAAATCCGGCATTATCACCCGCAGCGGGGTCGTCGGCATCGTGGATGCCGTCAGCGCCCACTATTCCTACGCCTTCTCCTTCCAGAACAGCGACATCTCCATCAGCGGACGTCTCGGTGAGGAAGGAGCGGCTGGCCTGCTGGTCTGGGACGGTGTCTCTTCCCGCGGGGCTGTCCTCAAGGAGGTGCCGGTCCATTTCAAGTATGCCGTAGGCGATACTGTCTATACCAGCGGACATTCCCTGATGTTCCCGCCGGATATCCCCCTGGGCATCGCAGGGGAGTCCCGGATCATCAACGGCGCCACCAACGAGATCCGGGTAGACCTGTTCCAGGACTTCACGGCCATCCGCTACGTAACCGTAGTTCACAACAACGACTTTGACGAAGTGGAGGGGTTCCTGCCATGAGAAAGGCCGAGTTTTATATCGTCTATGTCCTGCTTGCAATCGCCCAGATGCTGATTTGCAATTACTTCCACGTATCCCCTTACGTGATGCTCTCCATCCTCCCGGTCATGGTCCTGTGCATTCCGATCCGTGTCGGGACGGTGGGCGCCATGGGCATCGCCTTCGTCACCGGACTGGTGGTCGACCTTCTGTCCGAGGGTCTCCTCGGCCTCAACGTACTCGCCCTGGTCCCGGTCGCCTTTGCCCGCAACGGGATTCTCCGGCTCATTTTCGGCGCGGAACTCTTTTCCCGCAAGGAAGACTTCGCCATCCGCAAGAGCGGCTTCGGGAAAGTGGCGCTCGCCGTCTTCCTGGCCCAGGCGCTGTTCCTGGCCGTCTACATCTGGGCCGACGGAGCCGGCACCCGCCCGATGATGTTCAACCTCATCCGTTTCGGCGCCTCCCTGGCAGCCGGATTCCTTGTTTCCCTCCTTCTTGTCGACGTACTCGCTCCCGATACCAGAAAATGACCCTTGACGACAGACACACCCGCCTTCTGATTGGCCTGGGGGTGGCCGCCGTCATCCTCCTGGTCCGGATTTTCTCGCTCCAGATCCTCGATGACCACTACAAGGAAGACGCCGACAACAACACGACTGTCCGGGAGATCATCTACCCGACCCGGGGCGTCATCTACGACCGGAACGGCAAGATCCTCGTCGGCAACAAGGTCGCCTACGACATCATCGTCAACCCCCGGGAGGTCCCCCCTTTCGATACCGTCGCCCTGGCTACAGTCCTTGACGTGACGCCGGAATTCATCCGGGGAAAGATGCAGGAATATGAGCGCAACCGGCGGAAAATCGGCTTCCAAAGCGTCACCATGCTCAAGCAGTTGCCAGCCGAAACCTACAACAAATTCGCCGAGGTGCAATACCGTTTCCCGGGATTCAAGGGACAAGTCCGCGGCATCCGGGAATACCCCATCAACGCCGGTGGCAACCTGCTCGGCTATGTGTCCGAAGTGAACCAGGATTACATCAACCGCCACCCCGGGGAATACCGGAGCGGTGACTACGCCGGCATGACCGGCATCGAAGCCGCCCGGGAAAAAGACCTGCGGGGAGAGAAGGGCTACCACATTTTCCTGCGCAACTCCCGCAACCAGATCGAACAGCCCTACAAGGACGGGGAGATGGACAAGGAGGCGGTTCCCGGCCACGACATCGTGACTACCATTGACGCCGACCTCCAGCAGTATGGCCAGGAACTGATGCAGAACAAAGTGGGCGCCATCGTCGCCATCGAACCCGCCACCGGGGAAATCCTTGCCCTCGTTTCATCCCCGGGCATCAATGTGGACCAGCTCGCCGACATCGGCAAGCATTATGACGAAATCGTCAGCAACCCGTACCGGCCCATGTACAACCGGGCCGTGCAGGCTTCCTACCCTCCCGGATCGGTCTTCAAGCTCGTCAACGGCCTGGTCGGCCTGCAGGAAGGCGTACTGCGGCCGGAGATGATGTACCCCTGCAGCCACGGCTACCATTTCGGCGCGGGTCATAAACTTGGTTGTCACGGACACAAATCCCCCCTGAACATGGAGGAGTCCATCATGATGTCCTGCAACGCCTACTATTGCTACGTGCTCAAAAACATCCTCGACAACCGCCGTTACGACGGGATTGACGAGTCCATGGATCACTGGCACGACATGGTGGAGAGTTTCGGGTTCGGGCGCAAGCTCGGGAGTGACTTCCCGGCAGAACTCAGCGGCAGCATCCCCACCGCCAAGACCTACAACCGCGCCTACGGGAAGGGCCGCTGGAATTCAACGACAGTCATTTCCCTGTCTATCGGCCAGGGAGAGATCCTCGCCACCCCGATGCACCTGGCCAACCTGTGCGCTACTGTCGCCAACCGCGGCCACTATTACATCCCGCACATCATCAAGGCCTCCGAAGGCGTGGAAATCGACCCGAAATACTACCAGCGGCAGTACACGCAGGTCGATACGGTCCATTTCCCCAAGGTCATCAAAGGCATGTGGCGGGCCGTCAATTCCGGCGCCGGCATGGGCGGAACCGCCTGGATCGCCCATATCGACGGACTGGACGTGTGCGGCAAGACCGGCACGGCCCAGAACCCCCGCGGAGCCGATAATTCCGTTTTCATCTGTTTCGCCCCTATGGACAACCCCAAGATCGCCATCGCCGCCTACGTTGAAAACGGCGGTTTCGGCGCCACCTACGCCGCCCCGATGGCTTCGCTCATGGTGGAAAAATACCTCAAGGGCGAGGTACGGCGCGAAGATCTCGAAAAACGGATGAAAGAAGCAAACCTGATGTCCCGCGTGAAAAAAGACTAGGCCATGATCGGAGAGAACACACACGAAAGGGGACTCAGGCAGTCGGTCGACTGGCGCCTGGTAATCACGTATCTGCTGCTGGTGCTGATCGGTTGGGTGAACATCTATGCATCCATCCATACGTCGGACACCACCACCATCTTCGACTGGGCGGAGCGCAGCGGCAAGCAGTTCATCTGGATCCTGACGGCCTTCGGACTGGCCGGACTCATCCTTTTCGTAATCCCGCCTAAACTGTGGGAAGGAGCCTCCATCCCCCTGTATGCCGTTGTCTGCCTGCTGCTGATCGTGGTGATTTTCGTATCCAAGGATGTCAAAGGCTCACACTCCTGGTTCGAACTCGGCCCCGTCAAGTTCCAGCCGGCAGAAATCTCCAAAATCACTACCTCGCTGCTGCTGGCCTCCTACATGAGCCGGCAGAACTACAAGATGACACAGTGGAAGGATTTCCTCGTGACCGCGCTCATCATCGGCGTCCCGATGCTGATCATCGTCGCGGAAAGCGAAACCGGTTCAGCCCTTGTGTACGCGGGATTCATCTTCGTGCTGTACCGCGAAGGGCTCTCCGGCTGGTGGCTCGGCCTCATCGGACTGGTCATCCTACTGTTCATTACCACCCTGACCCTCAGTCCCTACACGTCGATCCTCATCCTCATCGGCGTGCTGACCGTCGGCAATGCCTTTTACGGAAACCGGAAGGACTTCTGGCGGAAGATCGGCATCGGCGGAGGATTCGTCCTCCTGATGTCCTTCCTCCCATGGCTCCTGGAATTCCTCCAGGGACAGGTCCAGGCCCATCTTGACTGGATGGCCAACCGTTTCTGGGTTCCGAAGGCCGGAGAAAAAGACACGTACATCTGGAGTTTCCTCCTCAAAGTGAAGCCCTTGTACATCCTTCTGGGTCTCTCGCTCGCCTCCCTGCCCTTCCTCGGAATCCGTTCCTTCCGCAGGCGGGACAACTTCCTCGGCATGTCCATCGCAGCCTTCATCTCCGGCGTCCTCCTCGTCTTTTCCACGGATTTCATCTTCCAGAACGTGCTCCAGGACCACCAGCGCTCCCGCATCGAGGTCCTCCTCGGCATGAAGGAAGACCTGGCCGGAGTAGGTTACAACGTCAACCAGTCCAAAATCGCCATCGGCTCCGGCGGGCTCCTCGGGAAAGGCTTCCTTAACGGCACCCAGACCACCTTCGGCTTCGTGCCGGAACAGTCCACCGACTTCATTTTCTGCACCGTCGGCGAAGAATGGGGGTTCGTCGGCTGCCTGGTCGTCATCCTCCTGTACGTCTTTCTCATCGTACGCCTCATCCTGGATGCCGAACGGTGCCGGGAATCCTTCACGCGGATCTACGGCTATTGCGTCGCCGCCTGCATCTTCATGCACTTGTTCATCAACATCGGCATGACCATCGGTCTGATGCCTGTCATCGGCATCCCCCTGCCCCTCCTCAGCTACGGCGGTTCGTCCCTCTGGGCCTTTACCGTCCTGCTGTTCATTTTCATCGCCCTCTACCGCCAGGAGAAAAAGTATTTTTAGGGCAAATCCGGAAAATATCCGTATCTTTGCATCCGCACGCACGTCGGCAACCGGTACACGGCGCATGACGTCAGGGATAGCACTCCCCGACAGCCTTGCACAGCCGCATATCGCCCCGACCATACATGCCCTGGTGGTGAAATGGTAGACACGAGGGACTTAAAATCCCTTGGCCCGAAACGGCCGTGCGGGTTCGATTCCCGCCCGGGGCACCTAGAGATGTTTTTGAGGTTTTTCAAGCATTTCTTAAGATTGGAAAAGTCTAACAATTAGCGAGTTGCTGTTGTTAGACTTTTTTAGATGGTGCTTGCTATTTCGAAAAATAGCTTGTATTTTTGTCTTGGAAATATAATTTACAAGCTATGGCTGTAACCTTCTATCTCTTCACGAGACCGGACAAGAAAGGCGACCATCCGATCTACACTTCCATTTATCTGAACGGGAGCAGGTTCTGCTCCAGCATCGGGTATAGCATCAGCCC
>JAGAHD010000029.1 GCA_017627255.1 Bacteroidales bacterium
CGGACAGCCTCCTTGTCAAGGGACTCATCCACACCACGGAGCACCTTCACATTGGTCACGCGGCCGTCAGCCTCCACAGTGAACTGCAGGGTAACGCGGCCCTGGACGCCGTTCTCCTTGGCGATTTCCGGATACTGAAGCTTGGAGTTCACCCACTTGGAGAATTCGTTGGCATCACCACCGTTGAAAGACGGCTTCTGCTCAACGAGTTGGAACGGAATGGCTTCCTCTTCCACTTCCTCCTCAACGACCTCGGCCTCCTTGTAGTCGAGAATCTCGACGCCGGTGTTGTCATCCTCAAGGTTCATGAACATGTCATCATCCAGTTTGATGTCATCGTCCACGATGTCGATCTGGTCGGAAAGGACAGGGATGTTCGGGGCCTCGGGTGGCGGCGGAGGGGTCTCATTCTGGATGGCGACCATTTCCTCTTCGACGAGGACCTGGGTGGTGTCTTCAAGAGCGGCAACGGCCTTCTCCTTGGAGGAGTACTCGAACGCGCCCCACACCACGAGCAGCGCGAGGACAAGACCAATCTCCGTGAAAAGGAGTTTCTTGTTCTCAAGGCTGGCTTTAGGGCTTTTCTTGACTTCCATATTGTTTGTGTTTAAAGTGTTTTTCTCAAGTGCAAAGATCGGCAGTTCTATTATTTCACGCAAATTATACCCGAAAAACAATCTCGCAGGTGCGCTTTTACAACTTATTATCTATCAGCATATTACGATTTTACAAAATATAAAGAATCTCGCAGACAGACAAAAACAGGTCGATGACCACCAAAAATCAGCCGTTCACCTAACGCAATTGGAAGATGACAGGGAAGGTATACGTTACGTTGACAGCACGGTCTCGCTGCCTGCCCGGAGTCCATTTCGGAGAGCTGGAAACGACGCGCACCG
Source organism: Bacteroidales bacterium (assembly GCA_017627255.1). Classification (GTDB taxonomy): domain Bacteria; phylum Bacteroidota; class Bacteroidia; order Bacteroidales; family UBA932; genus Cryptobacteroides. The sequence goes on from JAGAHD010000029.1 coordinate 900, forward strand.
CCTCTTTGTCCAGCAGCTCATCCACCCCGCGAAGGACCTTTACGCCGAAAACATTCCCGTCGCTGCCGACAGTGAACTGAAGGGTGACACGGCCTTCAATCCCGTTCTCACGGGCAGTTTCCGGATACTGTAAACGCGCGTTTACCCATTGGGAAAAGGCGTTCGCATCCCCGCCGTTGAAAGACGGTTCCTGCTCTACGGCAATCCAGGGCAGGGTCTCTTCCTCCGCCGATTCTTCCACCACTTCCTGATACCGGTAATCAGCCGGGATCACAGGAAGTCCGTTCTCTTCCAGGCTCTGGAATTCGACATCCACCAGGACATCATCATCTACAATCAGCAAATCTTCCGACAGGAGAGGAAGTGCAGGAGCCTCAGGAGCGGGAGGCGGCGTGTCTACGATAACCGGCATCACGTCGTCGTCCTCGGAAACACGGGTCGTGTTTTCCAGAAGGGCGACACCGCGGCTGGGTACAGCATATTCAAAGGCCCCGTAAACAGCCAGAAGCGCGAGGACCAATCCGGCTTCGGCCATGAGCAGCCTCTTGTCCTCGAGGCTCGCCCGCATGTTTTTCTTGGTTTCCATCTTGCTTTGTTTTTAATGGTTTACAGAAGCAAAGATAGCAGCTGAAAAACAGGATTTCAATGACGGAACCCTGGGGAAATCTCTCCGGAAGACAGACAGAAAAAGCTGGGTATCAACGAATTACACCGTAGTTCAATGAAATGTTGTTGCAAGAGGGAGGAAGAGTCTCGCAAAAATGGGAGAGGACTATTTTTCCAGGCATGACAACAGGAAGGCGGCGTCCGGAGAACCGGAGCCTTTGATCCGTTCCTTGATCCGGTACAGGCGGTTATAGACGTAGGGTTTGTCCTTCTCGAGCAGCGTAGAAATCGTGGTATTGGAAAAACCGGACAACGTGAAGGCATACAGGAGGAAGTCTTCTTCCCTCCATTTAGGGAAAGCGGCCCGCAGGCGCCGCATAACCCCGCCATAGCGCTCATCGAGCGACTGCTCCAGGTTTTTCTGGACCTTGGGATCGCTCCGAAGCCCCTCCACGATCGACTTGACCTCTTTCAGGATCTTCGGCTGCAGACTGGACGTCCCTTCATATACATAATACTGCTCGCACAGGCGGTCCAGGGCATCCAGTCCCCCCAGCGGCTGCACGGATTTCGCGGAAGGAACTTTCGCCTGAAGGTCAGACACCTTGGACTGGAGATCCTCCGCAATGGACATATACCGTTCCGTTTCGGCCTGCTCTTCCTCCAGAAGCCGCAGGTTCTGGAGACGACGTGCCCGGAAGAACCAGAACAGGGTAGCCAGGATGGCGAGGAACAGGATGACGAGGGCGGCCAGGCGCATACGGGACGCCCGCAGCCGGGCTCTTTCCAGTGCTTCCTGTTCCCGCAGGTAGTCCATCTGGGAGACGACGGCCGCATTCCACCGGTACTGCGTCTGTCGAAGCTGCTGATGCTGGAGGACTTTTTCCAGGGCTTCCAGCGCAAGAGTCGTATTTCCCTCGGAAGAAAAGACCTGATACTCATGAAGATGAAGTTCCTCCAACTCTTCAGGTGTCTCCGCTTTGCGACGGGCCTCACCGAGCCAGAAAGCCGCCTCCGGCCGATTTTTCAGAATGGCAAACGCGTAGGCGAAAACCCCCATGTCGCCGCAGGAGAGGGGATAGCCGAGCTCGTGGGAGACCCGCCCGAGCGACTCAATGGCAAAGTCGGCGTTTTCCTCCGTGGCCGCCCGTTCCAGGCGCATGGACGCATAGGATTCAAGGGTCCGCACCTCATTGAGCGTATCTTTTGCCTCGTGGGAATAATACAAGGCATTCCAATACGCGGATTCGGCATCATCATACCGCCGGGCCCGGTGGAATGCTTGAGCATATTCCAGCAGAAGCGTACGGGAAAGGGTGGCATCGCCTGTCGCCAGGGCGTCCTTCATCGCCTGGTCCAGGTTGCGGATGGCCGCCAGCGACGACCCTCCCTGTTCATGGATCCGGGCCAGCAGGCGGTGGGTCTGGCAAAGGACAACGTGGTCCTGCAGCCGGCGGGCCGCCCGTTCGGCTTTGAGCAGGCTGACGATGGCTCCGCCGGGGTTGCCTGCGGCCTGCTGCGTCTTTCCCAGCAGGAACTGGGCCTGCATCTGCTTTTCCACCGGGCCCTTCCGGTCATAATAGGCGGCCGCCTGGCCCAGATTCTCCTCAAGGGAGGTATTGGCATAAGAATAATAAGCCTGAAAAGCCCGGGCATACAGCAGGTCGTAGGCCGAGCGGTCTGCCTCGTTCATCCGGGGCCGTTCCATGCCTTCCAGGACGGTCAGGACACTGTCGGGGCGGGTTTCCACCGCCGTTTCCAGGCGGTGGAACTGGCGACTCTCCCGTCCGCAGCAGACGGCGAGAGGCAGAAGGAGATATGCGGCCCAGCGTTTCACTTTGCAAATATAATAAAAAACCCGCGCCGGAAATATCCCGGCACGGGCATTCTGCAGGCAAGCGTCCGCTACAGGTTTCTGAGCAGATTCGTCAGGGAAACCTTCTTGTCGATCAGGGAACGAAGGTCCTCGATCTTCACGCGCTCCTGGGTCATCGTGTCGCGGTCCCGGACCGTCACCGTTCCGTCGGTCAGGGAATCGTGGTCGACCGTCACGCAGAACGGCGTACCGATCGCATCCTGACGGCGGTAGCGTTTGCCGATAGAGTCTTTTTCATCGTACTGGTAGGAGAAGTCGTACTTGAGTTCGTCCACCACTTTCTGGGCCAGTTCCGGCAGCCCATCCTTCTTGACGAGCGGCATGACGGCAACCTTGATCGGAGCGAGCGGGGCGGGAATCTTCATGACGACGCGTTCCTCCCCATTCTCAAGCTTCTCGACGGTGTACGCATGCGACAAGACAGCCAGGCACATGCGGTCGACGCCGATGGAGGTCTCCACGCAGTAAGGAACGTAGCTTTCACCCGTTTCAGGATCGAAATACTGAATCTTCTTGCCGGAGAGCTTCTGGTGATTGCCGAGGTCGAAATCCGTACGGCTGTGGATGCCTTCCAGCTCCTTGAATCCGAACGGGAAATTGAATTCGATATCCGTGGCGGCATTGGCGTAGTGAGCCAGTTTCTCATGGTCATGGAACCGGTAATTCTCGGCGCCCATCCCCAGGTTTACATGCCATTTCATACGGTTTTCCTTCCATTTGGCAAACCATTCCATCTCCGTGCCCGGCTTGCAGAAGAATTCCATCTCCATCTGTTCGAACTCGCGCATGCGGAAAATGAACTGGCGGGCGACAATCTCGTTGCGGAAAGCCTTGCCGATCTGGGCAATGCCGAAAGGAATCTTCATGCGGCCCGTCTTCTGGACATTGAGGTATTCCACGAAAATACCCTGGGCGGTTTCCGGACGGAGATAGATCTTGTCCAAGTCCGGATTTCCGGTGGATCCCATCGTCGTAGAGAACATGAGGTTGAACTGGCGGACATCCGTCCAGTTGGAGGTTCCGGAAATCGGGCAGACGATGCCGCAGTCAACGATGATCTGCTTGTATTCGGCCAGGTCGTTGGTCTCTTCCGCTTTCAGGTAGCGGCCGTGGACCTCGTCGTATTTCGCCTTTTCACGAAGCACGTTGGGATTCGTGGCGCGAAACTGCTCCTCATTGAAACTGTCGCCGAATTTCTTGCGGCCCTTGGCAACCTCCTTGTTCATTTTCTCTTCGATCTTGGCCAGGTAGTCCTCGATAAGGACATCGGCACGGTACCGCTTCTTTGAGTCCCGGTTGTCAATAAGCGGATCGTTGAACGCGGCCACATGCCCGGATGCGACCCAGGTCTTGGGGTGCATGAATACGCAGGAATCGATGCCGACGATATTCTCGTTGAGGCGGGTCATGGCTTCCCACCAATAATTCTTGATGTTGTTTTTCAGCTGGACACCCATCTGGCCATAGTCGTAAACGGCAGCCAGACCGTCATAAATCTCGCTGGAGGGGAAAATAAAACCGTACTCCTTGCAGTGGGCAACCAGTACCTTGAAAAGTTCTTCCTGTGTCATATCTCGTTAGTTCTTGTAATTATCAGAAAGGATGCAAATTTACATAAATAATTCCGGAAATGCCGATTTCAGTGATGGTTTTGCGATTTCCCGCAAAGGAATCTTGACGAAATCTCGTTTGGCGATTAGTGGGTGCGGAACTATAAGTTCCTCTGTTTCAATATGTTCTAACCCATAAAACAAGATATCAATATCTATCGGGCGGTTATGGTATACCCGTTTTCCCGCTTCATCGGTATCCTTGTCTTCCACGCGCCCGAGAGCGTGTTCAATCTCCTTGCAGGCCCGCAGGATTTCCAGTCCGTGCTCCTCGGGTGTCCCCTTCCGATATAGCCGGTACAGGACACAGGCGTTCAGGAACCGGTTGCCCTGAAAGCCCCAGGCGTCCGTTTCAATCACGTGGGAAAGAGACGTATACCGGGTTCCGAAAGCCGCGTTCATCCGCTCCAGCGCCGTCTCGATATGGCGGAGCCGGTTGCCCAGGTTGCTTCCGAGGCCGAAATATACGTTTACAAAGGTCATCCGCTACAGTTTGCCGTAGTCGTCCTCCTCATAGTCCAGCCCCAGTTCCACCCGGGCCTCCTCGGAGAGCATGCTCCGGTCCCAGACCGGGTCGAACGTAAGCTCAATATTGCACTTCGTCACACCCGGTACCCGCACAACATTCTCCTGGACTTCCTGAAGCACTTCATCGGCCATCGGGCAGTTCGGTGCCGTAAAAGTCATCACGATGGACACTTCGCGCTGCTTGTTGATATTCAGTTCATACACCAGGCCGAGGTCATAGATGTTGACCGGGATTTCCGGGTCATAGACCTGTTTGAGTGCCAGGATGACATCCGAATACAGCGGCTGAAGTTCCTTCACGTCCGCCGCGGTCAACACGCTTTCTTTTTGCTGTTCGTCTCCCACTTTCAGTCTCTTTTTGATTCGTTCAAACATGTGTTTCCGCAATCTGGCGAATGGTCCGGATCATGGACACCAGGCCGTTCGCACGCGTCGGAGACAAGTTTTCCTTCAGGCCGATCCGGTCGATGAAGGAGAAATCATCGTCCGCAATTTCCCGCGGCGTCCGGCCGGAATACACGCCGATCAACAGGGAGATGATGCCCTTGGTGATGATGGCGTCGCTGTCCGCCGTAAAGTAAAGCCGGCCATCCTCCAGGCGCCAGTCCAGCCAGACACGGGATTGGCACCCCTTGATCAGGTGCTCTTCCGTCCTGGCATTTTCATCATAACTGTCCAAGTTCTTTCCGAGTTCGATGAGATACTCGTACTTGTCCAGCCACTCGTCATACATCGAAAATTCTTCGATGACGTCCTGTTTCTTTTCTTCCAAACTCATAGCAGCATGTCCATGGCTTTATGCAGGGAACGGAGGAAATACTCCGCCTCTTCCAGTGTATTATATGGGGCGAAGGAGGCGCGCAGCATGCCGGTCACCCCGAAACGATCCATCAACGGCTCGGCACACATCTGGCCGGACCGGACGGCAACGCCCATCTTATCCAAAATCAACGCCAAATCTTCGTGGTGGGCCCCCTCCACACAGAAGGAGAACAGGGGAATCTTCTTTTCCGTTCTACGTGGAACGCCGAAAAGACGGATACGCGAATCCGACTGGAGGGCGGACAACACCGTCTCCATAACCGCTGCCTGGTACTGCATCAGTTCCACGTCATTCTGCACCTCCCGTAACAGAGTCATGGCCGGACGCAGGGTCGGGATTGCATTGAAATTCTGGGTCCCGGCTTCAAACTTGCCGGGAACTGGAGCGTAGGTCGTTCCGCAGAAACGGACCCTGTCGATCATTTCGCCACCGCCCATATACGGAGGCATCGCCTCAAGCCATTTCTTCTTGCCATAGAGGACACCGGTTCCTGTCGCGGCGAAAAGTTTGTGTCCGGAGAACACATAGAAATCGCAATCCAGGTCCTGGACATCGACCGGAGCATGGACGCACCCCTGCGCACCGTCCACCAGGACAGGAACGTCATTTTCATGGCAAATCCGTACGATTTCCTTTACAGGGTTAACAAGCCCTAACACGTTGGAAATCTGAGAGATAGCAACAATTTTGGTGCGCTGAGAAATCAATTTTCGGAGGCTATCCACCTCCAGCACGCCCATTTCGTCAATGTCAAGGACTTTCAGGACGGCTTTTTTCCGTTCGCAAAGCATTTGCCAAGGAACGATGTTGGAGTGGTGCTCCGAGACGGAAACAATGATTTCGTCCCCTTCTTTCACAAACGCCTCCCCGAAGCAGAAAGCAACCAAGTTGATCGATTGCGTCGTTCCCGAAGTAAACACGATCTCTTCCCGGGCAGCGGCATGAAGAAAATCCCGGACCGCATCCCGGGTCATTTCATACTGCTCTGTCGCTTCAACGGCACGGCAATGGACCGCTCGGTGAATATTGGCGTTCGCATGAGCCGACAGAGTATCCCACAGGTCGAATACGGAACGAGGCCGCTGCGTCGTGGCAGCGTTGTCCAGATAGACAAGCGGCTTTCCGTAAACGGAATCCGCAAGTGCGGGAAACTGATTTCTAAGCTCTTGTACCGTCATTCCTTTCCATCTTTTCCGTCCGGCATTCTCTACCGCGCGGTGCTTTGATAATTCTGCAAATTTACATAATTTTGCGATATGATAGATTATATTAAAGGACAAATCATTGAACTGACGCCGACGGAATTGATTCTGGAGTGCGGAGGCATCGGCTACAGCATCCTGATCTCCCTGCAGACCTACGAAGCGATGCAGATGAAGACACAGACAGTCGCTTATATCCACCATTACATCCGGGAAGACGAAGAGCTGTACTTCGGGTTCGCGACCAAAGATGAGCGGGAGCTCTTCCGTCTCCTGATCGGTGTGTCCGGCATTGGTGTTGCGTCAGCACGGATGATGCTTTCCTCCCTGACGTCAGAGGAAATCCGCAACGCAATCCTGGCCGAGGATATCAACAAGATCAAAAGCGTCAAGGGAATCGGCCTGAAAAGCGCCCAACGTCTCGTTCTGGAACTGAAAGACAAGATTGTCAAAGGCGCAGGAACAGACGCAGGCACGATGTTCCGCCAGGAAACCAGCGCACTGGCAGAGGAAGCTACGACGGCCCTCGTTATGCTGGGCTTCTCCAAAGCCAACATCAACAAAGTTCTTCCGGCTATCCTTAAAGAGAATCCGGGCGCCAGAGTAGAAGACCTAATTAAAGCCGCCCTAAAGAGACTTTAATCATAAGGCAAGGGCAAGGAATCCCGGGCAAGAGTGTTCCACGTAGAACAACTAACGGCCAAAATACACCAAAAGAACTGAAATATCGGCAGGAGAAACCCCAGAAATACGAGAAGCTTCTGCAATCGTTGAAGGTTTATATCGCTGTAACTTTTGGCGACACTCAATCGACAGACCATTCACACGAGAGAAATCGAAATCATCAGGAATGGAAACGTATTCAAGGCGATTATTCTTCTCCGCCTGCTGTTTCTCACGCTCAATGTAGCCAGCATATTTCAGAGAGATCTCAACGGATTCAATAACCTCAGAAGAAAATGTTCCACATGGAACAATTTGTAGCAACTTCTCCAGCGAAAGCTCGGGGCGAGACACGAGTTCGGCCAAACGACGCGAATCACTGAGGGGAGTAGACCCCCATTCTTCCAGAGAGGGATTAATCAAATCTGCCCGAACTTTCCGGGACTCGCAGATGGCAGAAAGAACCTCGACCTGTTCCCTTTTTTTGCAAAGCAAAGAATACCGCTCCTCCGAAGCGAGTCCGATAGAATGAGACCGCTCTGTCAAACGGAAATCAGCATTATCCTGACGTAGGAGTATCCGGTATTCAGCACGCGAGGTGAACATCCTATAGGGTTCATCAACACCCTTGTGGATCAGATCATCGATCAGGACACCGATATACGCTTCGTCCCGGCGAAGAATAAAGGGATCTAACTCGTGAATCTTCCGGTGAGCGTTAATACCGGCCATCAGCCCCTGTGCTGCGGCTTCTTCATAACCCGTAGTACCATTGACCTGCCCTGCAAGGAAAAGGCCCTCAACAACCCGGGATTCAAGGGAGGGCAGCAAGTAACAAGGATCGAAATAGTCGTACTCAACCGCATAGGCTGGCTTGAAAACCTCTGCTTTCTCCAACCCGGGAATCGCGTGCAGCGCTTCAAGCTGAACCTCCAGCGGAAGCGAAGAAGAAAAGCCCTGAAGATAGAATTCAGGGTTATTCCGCCCCTCGGGTTCCAGGAACAGCTGGTGAGAATCCTTGTCGGCAAAAGTCCGGAGCTTATCTTCAATGCTCGGACAGTAGCGGGGACCGCGCCCATGAATCATACCGGTAAAAAGCGGAGAACGGTCAAAGCCTGTCCGGAGAATCTCATGAACCCGCTCATTCGTATGAAGGATATAGCAGTCAAGCTGAGGAGCCCCGCTCTGGATGGAAGAGGGGACGGGAAGGAAAGAGAATCGGGCAGGAACGGAGTCCCCGACCTGAGGCATCAAAGAAGAAAGATCCAGCGAACGGACATCAATCCGGGGAGGCGTTCCGGTCTTCATCCGATCGGTAGGAATACCGGCCTGGCGCAACTGGTCCGTCAAGCCATATGCCGCCGGTTCTCCGATCCGCCCCCCTTCGAAAGAATGCTGCCCGATGAACATCCGGCCGTTCAAGAAGGTTCCGGCCGTCAAAACAACCGCCCGAGATTTAAAAATCGCACCGGTCACCGTACGGACGCCGGCAATTTTTGAATTCTCAAAGAGAAAACTCGCGGCAAAATCCGCGTAAATCTTTAATCTATAATTACTTAAAAGAAAATTACGCCATTGCAGCGAAAACGCCTGTTTATCACATTGCGCACGCGGGCTCCACATCGCCGGACCTTTGGAGCGATTCAGCATCCGGAATTGGAGCGTAGAGGCATCCGTAACCAGTCCCATATATCCGCCGAGGGCATCGATCTCCCGGACGATCTGGCCTTTGGCGATACCGCCCACGGCGGGGTTGCAAGACATCTTGGCCAGACCGTTCAGGTCAGGAGAAAGCAACAGGACGGACGATCCGAGATTGGCGGCGGCCATCGCCGCCTCGCAACCGGCATGCCCGCCGCCGACAACGATGATGTCAAACGTATCCGTCATACAAGTTCCCGCAAGGAGAGATAATAGTTTTCCTTGGCGCGCATCACGGCAACATCTTCGTCCGTATGGTCATCATACCCGATCAGATGAAGCAGGCCATGGACGATGACGCGGTTCAACTCATCAGCAAACTCCGTCCCGTAAAAAGAGGCATTCTCCCGTACCGAATCCACGCTGATGAAAAGATCTCCGCTGAGCCGGTCTCCCTCGCAATAGTCAAAGGTGATAATATCCGTGAAATAGTCATGCTGAAGATACTTCATATTGACGTCCAGGATATAATTGTCGGAACAGAAAATGATCGAAATGTCGCCGAGGCGACGGATTTCACTTTCCGCGACAAGCCTGAGCCAGCGGCTGGTCAGCCGTTTTTCCTTGAAGGAGAATTTCGTATCTTCGGTGAAGTAAGAAACCATGGTCACAAATTTTAGGCAAAATTAGCAAATAATAGGTAAATTTGCGGCAATTGGATTGAGAATATGAGTCAATATAAAACGGAGAAAGCCGTGTTTGTCGGCGTCGTCCTGGAAAAAGGGGGCGAAAGAAAAGTGACGGAATACTTGGACGAACTGCGGTTTCTGGCAGAAACAGCCGGTGCCATCGGAGACAAAACCTTCATGCAACGCATGGACCGCCCCGACAAGGCAACCTATATCGGCACAGGGAAACTGAATGAAATAAAAGACTATTGCGAAGAGAACGAGATCCAATATGTCATCTTCGACGACGAGTTGACTGGCACCCAGCAGCGAAACATCGAAAAAATCATCGCATGCTGCGACGTGATAGACCGTACCAGCCTGATCCTCGAGATTTTCGCCCAGCGGGCCAAGACATCCTATGCGAAAATGCAGGTCGAACTGGCCCATTACCAATACATGCTGCCGCGGCTGGCAGGCATGTGGACCCACTTGGAAAGGCAGCGGGGCGGCATGGGAACCCGAGGCGGTATGGGTGAGACCCAGATCGAAGTCGACCGCCGAATCGTCAAGGAAAAAATCACCAAACTTAAGGAAGGGCTCCGGAAAGTGGACCGGCAGATGGCAACCCAACGGGGAAACAGGGGAGCCTTGGTCCGTCTGGCCCTGGTGGGTTATACCAACGTCGGGAAAAGCACGCTGATGAACTTGCTGGCCAAATCCGACGTGTTCGCCGAAAACAAACTGTTCGCCACCCTGGACACAACCGTCCGTAAGGTCGTCATCGAAAACTGCCCGTTCCTGCTGAGCGACACCGTCGGCTTCATCCGCAAGTTGCCAACCCAGCTCGTAGAAGCCTTCAAAAGCACGCTGGACGAAGTCCGGGAAGCCGATATCCTCGTGCATGTCGTAGATATCTCCCACCCGGATTTCGAAGAACAGATGCAAGTGGTGGAGCAGACCCTCAAGGATATAGGGGCCAGCAACAAACCGGTCTTCGTCGTCTTCAACAAAGTGGACGCCTACACATATGAGCCGTACGACGAATTCTCCCTCACCCCGAAAGAGGCCAGGAACCGGACACTGGAAGAGCTGAAAAACAGCTGGATCGCACAGGAAAAGACGCCCTGCATCTTCATCTCCGCCAAGGAAAAGATCGGCATCGACAAGCTCCGCAACGACCTGTACAAGATGGTGGCGGAAATCCACGCCGGACGCTATCCCTTCAACAACTTCCTCTGGTAAGGAAGGCTACAGCACCTCGAATTCAAACGTTTGCCGGAGAGGCTTTCCGTCTCCGGACAGACCTTCCGCGACAACCCGGAAACGACCGGGATAGGACGGGGCGCGCACCTGGATCCGACGCTGTTCGCCTTCGGAAACCTGCAGGCAAGGATGCCAGTAGAGGAGTTGGCGCAAGTCTTTCCCAACGCCGGCTCCGGGGTCACCCGTGTAAACCAGAGGCCAGGAAAGTCCCTTGAAATCAACCACTTTCACATGGGAAGGGAAATCCAGCGCCGTCACATAGTTCTTTTTCGTCACGAAATTCACAATTCCGTTGAAGGGGATGTCACCGATAATCATTCCATGCCGGTAGATGTAAATGTCCTCCAAAAGCATGGCGTCGAAATTCAGCAGCAGCGAAAGGTCGGTCAAGACCACCCCGTCCATCATAACCAGCACATTCGAATAGAAGAACCGGACAGCGTCCGTACCGTCGGACAGGGACATCTGCAGCTCTTCCACACCGCGGGAGCGGCGCAGCCGGAGCATCGGAGTAATCTCCACCAGAATTTCCCGGACAGAAGGGAACCGGGTATAGTCATCCAAATGATAATGAACCGGTTCCAGGCCTGAAAGGAAACGCTCTTCCCTTTTGGAAAGCTGCTCGGAGAGGGTGTCTGTCCTCACGGACGCTTCGCTCCGGAGAGACGCTTTGCGAGCCACAAGCGGAGCGAACTGGTCAGGAAACAGGCACAAGGAAGGCAGCCCGGTCACGGAAGGATGCACGAAAGGGGAACGGAAGCGGATGAATGGATCCCCTTCTACATACGGGACATCACACACCAGTTCCCGGTTACCATAAATATTTCCGGTATGGAAACGGATTTCCCGGTCCGTGGTGGAGTGGTCGATATAAATGTTGGCCGGTGCTCCTGCCGACGAAAGGATTCCCAGGAAACCCTGTTCCGGCTCCTTCCCGCCTTCAATGGTAGCATAGACGATTTCTCCGTCATATTCCGGCATCCTCTCCCCCGTCCGCTCGGCGGGGAGGGTACCGGGAAGGGCGGCGAGAAACGCCTCGATTCCCTTGTTCTCCGCCTGGGAAAGGCCGTCTTCATGATAAACGGACACGCTCACGTCCACCCCGCCTGTACCCCCCTCCAGGATCAGGGGCACGATCGCCCCCGCCCGGACACGGGACGTCATGGAAACGGTCAGGGATTCCCCCACATTCTCCCGTGCCGGAAGAGAAGCCACTTCCCCGCCGGAAAGGATTTCCACACCGCCAGAAACCCGCGCCGTCGACTGAGTGTTATACACGGACAAGGTCCGGGAACCGGCCATCCAGCCGTCCCCCTTTTCATCCGCATTCAGGGCTGTATAGGCCAGCAACCGGTACTGGCCGGTCGGTGTCGTCAGGGGAATCCGGAACATGCCGCCTCCCCTTCCTTTCAACAGGCCTATTTTCGCTTCTGCTGCCGTTCCGTCCGTTGAAACAAGTTCGAGGTAAGCAACGGCGCTGAACGGCGACAGGGCGCCTTTTTCGTCCGTAAGGAAAAGAGAGCACCATACGGCATCCCCGGCAATATACGCCTCCCGATCCGTCGAAATATAGATTCTCTCTGTCGGAACCGCCGCCTGGGCAAACAAGCCCATTCCGGCAAACACCAGCAAAATCATCCATTTTTTCATCATCAGTCCTCCCACATTTCAGGTTTTTCCAGCGTTCCTCCCGCCGCAACGCAGTCCACGCAGCGGAGCGGTCCCCATTTAATGACCTGCCTGGGCATGCCGCCATCCGAATAATCAGACACTTCGTTGATGGGGACAAACTGCATGTCCCGGTAATACATCAGGTAATTCTCCGGTTCGATTTCCCGGAGTTCCGGAAGCGGAGACCGGACATAGTATTCGGCCCGCAGGTTATGATCCATCTGTTTCTTCATCTTCGTGATCCGGCTGGCCGTGACAAACCCCAGGACGCGGATACTTTCGTCCGTCTCGCAGACAAGGTTGCCCGCCATGTCGCCGGGATCCGGCGAAAAGAGGTCCCCGCCCACAGACGAAGCCTCTTCCAGATGCTTCATGTACCGGTATGTCTCCGGAGAAAGGGAGCGGGCGGACAGTTCGATGAAATACTTCTCCTGAATGCGTTCGTCGGTACGCAGAAATGTCTGGAACGTGAAGTCGCGGACCGCATTTCCCATCGTGGAAGCGTCCACGAGGACAGCCGTCGCCTGGTGGAAATTCTGGTAACAATACCGGTGATACGATCCGCGGAGCTCCGGGTGGAACATCAGGTCAATGATGGAGAGCGTCTCCGGATCGAACAGCAAATCCGCTTCGTAGGGCGCATGGAAGGACCAGGCCTCCGAAAAATCAAGTCCCACCAGTCCGTCTGAGCCCTCAGGAGCCGACATGTCCACGTTTACGTAAACAAAATTCGTGTCCTTCGCAAACTTGATGTCCTCGATCACGGGCGGCTCCAGCACCTGCTGCCAGTCGGAAACGAACGAGTTCCCCTCCATGTCCACGTGCAGCCGGAACGAAACGCCGTCTCCGGCCGACCGCGTATCCACTTCAAATTCCTGGAAGGAAACCGTTTCCTGGGATACCTTTCCGGGATAGACCCGTCCAAACATATCCTCCACCCAGACGGAGGACACCTCTGGCGGCGGGAAGAAATAATGTCCGGCGCCCAGCGGCTGCATGTAACTCATCCGCACACGGGAGGTTCCCCCAACGAGAATATCCCCTTCGATGACCGGAATATGTTCTTCGCTCACTTCCACTTCCGGATTATACGGATACACGCAGGCCGAAACGGCCGCCAGCGAAGCAATCAGCAGGAGCAAGGACTTTTTCATCAGAACAGGATATTGAGGTTGATATAAGGGATGGGAGCGGCGAACACCGAAAGCATGTGTCCCTTGATCATGCCGCTCGCATTGGTGGTGAAATAGACCGAATAGGGATTCCTGCGGCCCGTCAGGTTATACACACCCAGGGTCAGGGAGGAGTGAGTCAACGCCTTCAGGTAATGGCCGGGGTCGATGTTCAGGGCTACATCCAGGCGGAAATAATCCGGAATCCGGTGCGTATTGCGGCCGGAGTATGCCATCCGGTAAACGCCTCCATACCAGTATTGTCCGATCGGGATCGTCACCGGGCGTCCGGTGGAATAGTCCACATTGAAAGAGAAGCTGTACCGGTGCGTCAGCGCATAGTTGCAGGCAAGTTTGACCACATGCGGCTTGTCATACGGAGCATTGTACCACTTTCCTCCCGCAATCGTCTGCGCCCCCCGGTCCATCATCTCCCGGAACAGGGCCCGGGAATACGTATAGGAAAGCCATCCGGTCAGCTTGCCGGTTGACTTTTTCACCATGGCCTCCACCCCGTAAGAGCGTCCGTATACCGGAACCAGGTCCTCCGCCAGGCGGGGATTCATGGAAAGGACGGCTCCCGGCTTGTAATCCAATGCATGCGAGGACTGCTTCCAGTACGCTTCCAGGGAGAAATCGATGCCGGTGTTGAGCTCCGTCCAGTAGGCTCCCGTCGCCGCCTGCCACCCGGACGTAGGGGCGATATCCGCGTCGCTGAGTTTCCAGGTATCCATCGGAGAAATGGCGGACGTATTGGTAATCAGGTGTATATACTGATTCAAGGTGTTGAATCCGGCCTTGAAGGATAGGTTGTCCGCCGGAGAATACTTTCCGGACAGCCGGATTTCCGGTCGCGGATAAACCCGCAAGCCTTTCAGGAAGGTGAAGGCTGTCAGCCGGAGTCCTCCCTCCGCCGACCAAGTGTCCGAAATCCGGTATTCGTCCGAGACATACAGGGACGGTTCCAACGCCCATTCGCGATCCAACTGGCTGAGATGGACGCCTGACCTTTCCGACGCAGGGGACAGGATCCCGGGATCCAGCGCATACAGCAGGATATCCGCTCCGTACTCGATCGAGTGGTTTTCCCAGGTGCGGGTTCGGTTCCCCTTCAGGAAACCTTGCCGGATGCGGGTGTCCAGTTCATAGGCACCGTATTCCCAATTATACTGCCCGAGGCGGTTTCCGAACTGGTCATAACCGGCGCTCACCTGCCACGATTCCCCGTCTCCCCGGTGCCGGAGGACGGCAGACACATCCAGGTTCCGATACCGGAACGTCGTATCGTTACTGAAGGAAAAACGGTCCTGGGCATAGTAGGAAGATATCTGAAGGGTATTGCCGTTGCCGAACCGGTGGAAAACGCCGGCATTGACATCCATGAAGCCGGCCTTGCCGCCGCTGTAATGGCTGCCCTCGGGCAGCATTTTGAGCATCCAATCGGAATAGCTGATACGCCCGCCCAGGATGAACGAGGTCCTTCCCTTCGAGATCGGCCCCTCCAGGTGGAGCCGGCTTGTCAGCAGGCCGATGCCTGCCGACCCCTTGAAACGTTGCATGTCTCCTTCCTTCGTACGCACCGTCATGACCGATGAGATACGGCCTCCGTAGCGGGCAGGAATCGAACTTTTGAACAGTTCCACACCATCCACGACGTCAGGATTGAAGGCGGAAAAGATGCCGAACAGGTGGCTGGGATTGTAAATTGTGTTTTCGTTGAACAGGATCAGGTTCTGGTCCGCCGAGCCGCCCCGCACATTGAAGCCGCCGGACGCCTCCCCGACCGTCTGCACGCCCGGAAGGGTCAAAACGGCCTTGAGGATATCCCCTTCCCCGAAAGCGGACGGAATCTTCGAGATCGTTTTCATGCTCACTGTCTCGATACCCATTTCCGCCGTCCGGTGGTTTTCCATGCTGGTGGCGGAAACCACGGCCGCCTTGAGGAGCGTCACTTTCTCGGTCATCGTCACATCGAGGTTTCCCGGCGATTCGATAATGACCCGGAGGGCAAGTTCCTCCTTGGAATCCAGGCTGAAATGAAGGGTATTGTCCCCTCTCGGGAGCAAAATCGAGTAACGACCCTGCGCATCGGAACGGACATAGGTGCCGGTCACGTCATCAAATACGAGAACGCCGGAAAGCGGCTCGCCGGTTTCCGCCTCGTTTACGATTCCGGCCACCCGTGCTTTCCCTTCCTTCCGGTCCTCGGAACCGATCACGTACACCTTGTTCCGATAGGTCGCCTGTATTGTATTCTGGGCATAATTCACAACCGTTGTATCCTTCTGATGTTCAGAAAAATAACCGTCAGGAAGCCCGGTTCCCGTCCCCGGAGCTACAGGAACGTCGATCTGCGGCTGTCCGATGGGAGTGCTGTGCCAGGTATCCAGCAAACCGGAAAGGAGCGGTTCCGACAGGTCCTCCCGCTTCAAGGCCTTCTTCAGGGCGCGTTTCCGGATCTTCACCACCTGACCGTCCACGATTGTATAATAGTATTCCCTCCGCTCGAACAGATTGACCGCATCCGGATCATACTCATCGTCGTAATAACCGATCGGCTGGCCGTTATGATAACTCATACTGGTCCGGAAAATCTTTCTCACCTGCATCAACAGCGGTTTTCCCCCATCCCGGATCACCTCGAAAAAGCCTTCCGGGGCTTCCGTGTACCCCAGGTAACGGAGATTCACCAGCCGTTTCTCCCCCAGGGTCAGCCATGCCACTTGGCCGCGGTCCACCACCAGCGGAGCCCTGTCTTCCTCAGGGCGTACCTCCAACTCCTGGGCATGGGCGTCCACATTCATCAGGACTCCCTCATACAGTTTGCCGTTATACATCACGTCTCCCCTCACGAAATTCTTCCGGTCCCAGAAACAAGTTCCGTTATGACGCTGGGGATAGTTTTCCGGCATCCTTCCCCGGTACAGGGTGGATGTATATTGTGCGACTGCTGTTCCGGACAGGAACAGCAGCAAAAACAGAGTAGTCAAATAGCGATTCATACTACAAAAATACACAGAATCCGATTAATAATGATATGTTTGTCTAAAAAGTAAAAAGATTGTCCGAATCGTGTTCTTAAAAACGGATATATCTTTTTATTTTTGCCGAGAATCAAACCCTCTTCCTATGTTTAAAAGATTCCTTTCAACAGTCGTATTGGCATGTAGCCTGTGCCTTGCGGCATCCGCTCAGTCCCGGCAGATCACGAATTTTGATGCTGACTGGAAATTCAAGCTGGGCGACACCCCCGGTGCCCAGAACACCGGATTCAATGACCGGGCATGGCGTCAACTCAACGTTCCGCATGACTGGAGCATTGAAGGAGAGATCAACGAAAACAATCCCGGAGGCGGCTCTGTCGGCTATTACCCGACTGGCACCGGATGGTACCGGAAGACATTCAATGTTCCGGATTACAAGAAAGACAAAAACTATTCTATCGAGTTTGACGGTGTATACATGAACAGCACCGTCTGGATCAACGGTCATCAGCTGGGGACGTGGCCCTATGGGTATTCCAGCTTCTCTTATGACCTGACTCCTTATCTCAAAGCCACGGGCAACGTCATCGCCGTCAAGGTTGACAATTCGCTTCAGCCCAATTCTCGCTGGTACAGCGGCTCCGGTATCTACCGCCATGTCCGCCTGGTATCCACCTCCAAGACCTATTTTGACAAATGGGGTGTCTTCAATTACACCAAGGAAATCCAGGGCGGGAAAGCCGTCATCCAAGTCACCTCTTCCGTCACCAACAAACTCAAGTCGCGGATGAACGGGACCGTCAAGCACGTCGTGCTGGATGCTGACGGCAGGCAGGTTGCTGAATCTTCGGTTGTCGTGGAAATCCTTGCAGGGACCAAACACCCTGTCGTCCAGACGATTACCATTGAAAATCCCATCCTGTGGGATCTCGATAATCCGTATCTCTATACGCTTCGCTCGTATATTCTGGACGGCGACAAAGAGCTGGATTGTGTCGACAACGTCCTCGGAGTCCGCACCATCGAGTATCCGATCGACAAGGGATTCCTCCTGAACGGGAAACAGGTCAAGATGTACGGTGTCAACGTTCACCATGACGGTGGTCCCGTCGGGGCCGCGGTTCCTGCCCGTGTCTGGGAAAGAAGGCTGGAAATCCTCAAATCCAGTGGCTGCAATGCCATTCGTACAGCCCACAACGCACCGGATCCCACCTTCCTCGACCTGTGTGACCGGCTCGGTTTCCTGGTCATGGACGAAGCGTTCGACCAGTGGGTGGCCCCCAAGAATACCTACGACTACAATCTTTACTTCTATGACTGGCACGAGCGCGATCTCGCCGCCATGGTGATGCGCGACCGTAACCACCCGTCCGTCGTGATGTGGAGCATCGGCAATGAAATCAAAGACCAGTACACGGAAGTGGGTCCTGCCATCGCCCGGGAACTGATTGCCCAGTGCCACAAACTGGATCCGACCCGCCTGGTCACAGCCGGCAACGATGAAATCGCCTCCAATACACCCGCCACGCCGGAGTATCTCGCCGCCTTCGAAAACGACATCGTCGGCTATAACTATCCGGACCGCTGGCGCGACAGGAGGGAACTGATGTTCGACATCGACAAGGCCGCCTTCCCCAACCGCCGCGTCGTAACGACCGAGGCCGGTGGCAACGGTGGCAGCCGCGGTTCCTACATGTGGAACGGAAACGGACGCTTCGGCGGCGGATTCGGCAGTGTCGACACCGAAGAAAGGTGGAAATACACCCTCATCCACGATTTCGTGATCGGTGACTTCATGTGGACCGGCATCGACTACTACGGAGAATCAAGATGGCCTTCGAAAGGTTTCGGATCCGGCTATATTGACAACTGCGGATTCAAGAAAGACGGTTATTATTTCTTCAAGAGCATCTGGACCGACGAACCGGTGCTGCACATCCTTCCCAACTGGAACTGGGCCGGCCATGAAGGCGAAATCATGCGCCTCGGATGCTATACCAACTGTGAAAGTGTCGAACTGTTCGTCAACGGAAAATCCTACGGGAAGAAAGGTATCGAATTCCCGCGCCTCGGCCTGACCAAGGGATGGGGACTCGGCAATGGCCGGGACTATCGGGGTACAACCTCGGAACTCCACCTGGAATGGGATGTCGAATACCAGCCCGGTGAAGTCAAGATGGTCGGAATCAAGAACGGAAAGGAAATCACGGATATCATCCGCACGTTTGGGGAGCCCGCCAAGATCCGCCTGAGCGTGGACCGTCCGGAATTCACCACCGATCCCGACGATGTGGCCCATGTGACCGTCGAAATCCTGGACAAGGACGGCAATCTCTGCCAGAATGCCGACAACCGGATCAAACTTACCGTCAGCGGAGCCGAAGTACTGGGCATGGAAAACGGAAACATGCGCGACCTTTCTTCCACCAAGACCTCTGAGCGGGATACCTGGTGCGGCATGGCGCTTGCCATCCTTTCCGCCGACAAGGCTGGTACCGTTACCGTCAAGGCAGAATCCGCCGGCCTTCCGGCCGCTGAAATTTCTTTCAGAGCAAAATAAAACACAAAGTCATGCAAACGTTCAGCAGAATCCTTTTTTCCGCAATGCTCGGGAGCTCGCTGCTCCTGATATGCGGATGTTCCGGAAACCAGAAAAAAAGCACCGCTGAAGAAGATGGACAGCAACTTTTCATCGGTGAAAACATCGCTGTTGCCAACACCCAGTACGGAAAGGTCAGGGGATACATCCTCCACAACCTCTACCAGTTCAAAGGTATTCCCTACGGTGCCAACACGACCGGCAAGAACCGGTTCATGCCGCCGCAGGAACCGGAACCGTGGGATGGAGTCCGGCTCGCCCTCAATTATGGTGACATGGCTCCCCAGGCCATCATCTACGACCGCAGTCCGGAATCCGCAGCCGGATTCGTTGACAACTGGAACTTCTTCAATTCCAGCGAAGACTGCCTGAGACTCAATGTATGGACCCCCGGTCTTGACGCCAAGAAACGTCCTGTCCTCGTGTATTTCCACGGCGGAGGATTCTTCAACGGAAGCGCCATTGAACAAGACGGCTATAGCGGAGAAGGACTCGCCTCTTACGGCGATGTCGTCGTGTGTTCCGTGAATCACCGTCTCAATGCGTTCGGTTATACTGACCTGGCCAAAGTCGGCGGAGAAAAATACGCCCACTCCGGCAATGTCGGCATCCTGGACCTCATCGCCGCCCTGAAATGGGTTCACAACAACATCTCCAATTTCGGCGGAGACCCTGGCAACGTGACAATCATGGGTCAGTCGGGTGGCGGAGCGAAAGTGAGCATCGTCGCAGCCATGCCTGCCGCCAAGGGTCTTGTACATAAAGCCGTTGCGCTCAGCGGTAATTCCATCCGGGCCGCAGACAAGGAGCAGGCGGAAGCCCTTGGTGAATTCGTTCTCAAAGAGGCCGGTCTCAAGCCGTCAGATATTGACAAACTGCAGGAAATGCCGTGGGAAGAATACTATGAGCTTGCCAATGCCGCTGCCGCGAAGTTCAACAAACAGCGCGGCGGGCGTGGAAGAGGCGGCTTCAGCCCGGTGGGTGACGGCCTGGATATCCCGGCAGGCACCTTCTTCGATCCGGCTGATGAAAGCATTCCCAACATCCCTATGATATACTGCTCCGTCAAGCACGAAAGCAATCCGAACCGCAATAATCCGGAACTGGAGAATGTCACCCTGGACGATGTGATAGAGAGAATGACGCCCAACTACGGAGAACATGCCCGCGAAGTCGTGGAAGCCTACGCAAAGACTTTCCCGGAGTGCCGGCCTATCGAAATATGGGCCCTGCTGACCGGAGTCCGTACCAATATCGTCCGTTCCGCCAACACGAAATACCAGCAGGGGGCTCCGGTCTACGTAGCCTGGTTCGGCTGGCAGCCGCCCCTGTTCGACGGACGTCTGCGGTCCTTCCACTGCCTGGACATCTGCTTCTGGCTCCACAATACCGACATCATGCTGACCCATACGGGCGGTGGAGCCCGTCCCCGGGCCCTGTCGGACAAGATGTCGGATGCCCTGGTGGCGTTCATGCGCACCGGAGATCCTAACTGCAAATCCTTGCCTGCCTGGCCGAAATACACCCCGGAAAAGGGTGAAGTCATGGTCCTTGACGACACTTGTGTCGCCATGAACGATCCCGACCGTCCCGCCCGTCAGGTCATCGAGAACCTCAACAGATAAGGTTGGTTTCACTTATCGGAAAGAGGGTGACTCAAAGCAATTTGAGCCACCCTCTTATTTATGACCGTACGGAATTACTCGCTGAAACGGGCCTTGAGGTATTCGCGGTTCAGACGGGCGATGTGGTCAATCGTCACATGCTTCGGGCACTCCATCTCGCAGGCCCGGGTGTTGGTGCAGTTGCCGAAGCCCAGCTCATCCATCTTGGCCACCATGGCACGGGCACGACGGGCAGCTTCCGGCTTGCCCTGTGGAAGAAGGGCGAGGGAACTGACGCGGGCGGCCACAAAGAGCATGGCAGAACCGTTCTTGCACGTAGCCACGCAGGCACCGCAACCCACGCACGCGGCAGCGTCCATTGAGAGTTCGGCATCATCGTGCGGGATCAGGATTGTATTCGCATCCTGGGCGGCACCGGTACGGACCGATACGAAGCCGCCTGCCTGCAGGATCTTGTCAAAAGCGCCACGGTCTACCACCAGGTCCTTGATGACCGGGAAGGCAGCACTGCGCCAAGGTTCCACAGTGATCGTGGCGCCCGGCTTGAAATGACGCATGAACAGCTGGCAGGTCGTTACCTGGTCATCCGGACCGTGGGCACGTCCGTCCACATACAGGGAACAGGCACCGCAGATACCCTCGCGACAGTCATGATCGAATGCAATCGGCTCGACGCCCTTGCGGATCAATTGGTCATTGAGGATATCCAGCATCTCGAGGAAGGAGGCATCCTCCTCGACATCGGTGACATGATAGGTCTCGAAGTGACCCTTGGCTTTGGCGTTTCGCTGACGCCATACTTTCACGTTATATTCCATAATCGTCGTTAGTCTTTATAGTTACGGGTCGCAATCTTGATGTTCTCATACTTGAGCGGTTCCTTATGGAGTTCAGGTTCGACACCTTCACCCTTGTATTCCCACGCGCCGACATACATGAAGTTCTCGTCGTCGCGCTTCGTTTCGCCTTCCTCAGTCTGCATTTCCTCACGGAAATGACCGCCGCAGGATTCGCGGCGATGGAGGGCGTCGCGGGCCATCAGTTCTCCGATGTCGAAGAAGTCGACCAGACGGAGAGCCTTCTCGAGCTCCTGGTTGAACTCTTCGTTGGTGCCCGGCACCCGAACAGTCTTCCAGAATTCCTTGCGCAAGGCCTCGATTTCCTCGATTGCCTTCTTCAGGCCGGCCTCGTTGCGGGCCATACCCACATATTCCCACATGATGTGGCCGAGTTTCTTGTGGAGGCTGTCCACCGTCTCGGTACCCTTCACGGCGAAGATCTTTTCGATGCGCTCACGGACCTTCTTTTCAGCTTCGGCGAATTCAGGCGCATTCGTATCGGTCTTCGGCTCCGCAAACTTGTGGGACAGATAGTCGCCGATCGTGTATGGAAGGATGAAATAACCGTCGGCCAGACCCTGCATGAGGGCGGAAGCGCCGAGACGGTTGCCGCCATGGTCGGAGAAGTTGGCCTCACCGATAGCGTACAAGCCAGGAATCGTAGTCTGCAGGTCATAGTCGACCCAAAGACCGCCCATGGTATAGTGAATAGCGGGATAAATCATCATCGGCTCTTCCCAAGGGGAAGAAGAAGTGATCTTCTCATACATCTGGAAGAGGTTGCCGTAGCGCTCCTCTACCCGCTGATGACCCAGACGCTTGATTGCGTCGGCGAAATCCAGGAACACGGCCAGGCCGGTCTCGTTCACGCCGTAGCCGGCGTCGCAGCGCTCCTTGGCGGCACGGGAAGCCACGTCACGCGGAACCAGGTTTCCGAAAGCCGGATAACGGCGCTCCAGATAGTAGTCACGACGCTCCTCGGGAATCTGGGAAGGACGGATCTCATGTTTGCGCAGCTTGATGACATCCTCCATATTATTCGGAACCCAGATACGGCCGTCGTTACGCAGGGACTCGGACATGAGCGTCAACTTGCACTGTTGGTCACCATGGACCGGAATACAGGTCGGATGGATCTGGGCGAAGCACGGATTGGCGAAGAAAGCACCCTTGCGGTATGCCTGCATGGCGGCGGAACCGTTGGAATTCATGGCGTTGGTGGAGAGGAAATAAGTATTTCCATAACCGCCGGTCGCCAGAACCACGGCGTGGGCGCCGAAGCGCTCCAGTTCACCGGTCACCAGGTTGCGGGCGATGATACCCTTGGCCTGGCCGTTGATGACGACAAGGTCCAGCATCTCATGGCGCGGATAGCTCTTCACAGTACCGGCGGCGATTTCCTTGTTCAGGGCAGCATAGGCACCGAGCAGCAGCTGCTGACCGGTTTGGCCGCGGGCATAGAAAGTACGGCTCACCTGCACACCGCCGAAGGAACGGTTGGCCAGGTATCCGCCGTATTCACGGGCAAACGGGACGCCCTGGGCGACACACTGGTCGATGATGGCAGCGCTGACCTCGGCCAGACGATACACGTTCGCTTCCCGGGAACGGTAGTCACCACCCTTGATCGTGTCGTAGAAAAGGCGGTAGATGGAGTCATTGTCGTTCTGATAGTTCTTGGCCGCATTGATACCGCCCTGAGCCGCGATGGAATGCGCGCGGCGCGGAGAGTCGGAAATGCAGAAAATCTTGACATTGTAACCCAGCTCGCCCAACGAGGCAGCTGCGGAGGCTCCGCCAAGACCCGTACCAACGACAATCACCTCGAGTTTCCGCTTGTTGTTCGGAGAGACAATCCGGATTTCGGCTTTGCGCTTCGACCATTTTTCGGCGAGCGGTCCTTCCGGAATCTTTGAGATAAGTTTAGTATCGGCCATTTGAGTAAAGAATTATAGTGTTTTCAGCTTTTATCTTGCAATTGTAATCATTTTTATGGGAATCCACAATAGAATTAGGATTAATTCATTTTAATTTATGACTTTTTATTCCTTTTTTCGTTGTTTTTCTTAAAAAACACGAAGCATATTGTTTCCCTTCGAATCCTTACCGCCGATGGAGAAACCGACCGAAATCACGAACATGTCCGGAATAGGCAGATTCTCCGTATAATACTGATTCCTGGTTTCGTTCGAGGTGGGATTGATTTCCGCAGAATAGATATTGGCCTTCAGGTTGCGGTACATCTGCATACCCGCCTTGATATTCACATTCAGGTACGGAAACCGCGTGGACAGTTCTCCGCCGATGAAAATATCGTGTCCGGAAACATAGGAGAATCCTACAATCGACTTGAATGCATCAGGATACCATGCATAGGAAGCGACGGCGTCGATATCCAGAAAATCCAGGAGGGCTCCGCCGACCCTGAATTCATCATTGATCAGCAAGCAACTCACCGCAGGAAGATACATGGCATACTCGACATTCGGAAGGATTTGATTTCCCTTGGTCGCTTTTGGGACAGCCAGCGGCACGGATTCATCCGTTCCCATGAACAGGGAACCTCTCAGCATGGATGTGGAGAATCCTTTAAACAATTTGACTTTCAGTAAATTGATATTCCCGACATTCGTATATTCCCTCATCATGCCGGACTCAGGATCCGGAACACCGACCGTAAACGGCGCATTGCCGGAAAGGAAATAATTACCGCTGATAACCTGGATGTTGTTCTTCGACCAGGTGGTGATTTTGTGGCGGGTTTTGTTTTCATTGGAGAAACGCATCCTGCCTTTGTAGGCAGTCTGTCCGAAGCGGTCCACCTCGATCCAATACGGTTTCTTGCGGACCGGGATGCTGATTTCAGCCGGCAGCGCCACGTTTTGGACGAAAACCGTATCTCCTCCCCGACGGTCCTTCACCGTAAGGCGCACTTTTTCCTCGTCGGCAACTACGGCCAGCGGGTGTGTCTGATACAGGTTGAAATGGACAGACAGGGTGTCGTCCGCATAGAAATCAGGCATGATATCCCTGTCCACTTTCATGTAATTATTCCGGCTCATGGATACTTTGAATCCCTTGCCATCCTCCCGCTTGATCACCGTATACGGTTTAGTGGGCGTATTACCGATGTATTCATCATCCACATAGACCCTCGAATCCGAAGGAGTCGAAGAGAACATGAACACCGCATAACGGTCCAGGGACACATGCACGGTCGTATCCCTGTTCTTGCCGATGTTCAATACATAGGATTTCTCGCGGGGCAGGAATCCGCTTTTCCGGAATATCAGTTCATGTCTCCCGACTTGCGTCCGTAAATTTGAAATTTCTTCCACCTTTCCTATTTCCCGTCCGTCCAGGAAAGCCACCGCATCCCGCGCATTACCGGCATCCATCAGGTTCAGAATACCTGTTTCCGCCTTGAGCACCACCGGAACGGATATGTTTTCTCCTTCCCGGATCAGCATGTCAATTTTCTGGCTTTCAAAGTTATCCGCACTCACATTGATGGTCACGCGACCGGGATACACCGGTATCACATTCCCTTGATATACGGTATATGTCTGGATGTTTCGGTCATCATCGAAGGTATACAATTCGCGGGGGGAATTGTCTACCTTCACTCCATTCAGCGTCAGGACCGGATCCGATCCGAAATGAAAACCTTCCTCCGGACGGATATCCATGGAAAGTGTTCCGAACTGGGGTTTCAACTTGAAGTTGAACCGGAGGATCTCTTCTTTCAGGTCGTCTGCAAGAACCAGCGTCGTATCGATCGACATGTAACCCTGCTTTTCAATGCGGAGCCGGTGGGATCCGGCCAGAAGTGAGTGGTCCCAGGGGGCGATATTCTGCATTCCGCCATCGATAGATATCTTTGCACGATCCGGCGTAGAATTGATAATCACATGTTTATTTGTTTCCGGACGTCCTCCCTGAACAACCGGAACCGTCAATCCTACCGTTCCCATCTTGACAGAAAGCGAGGTACGACGCTGCTTCCTTTCCGCATTCGGAGAAACGCGTACGATGATATAGTCGCTGGTAATATCCACCACGTCGCACCAGTCTTTCGACAGGGAAGTCACCGTCAGTTTTTTCTTCTGTCCGGCAGTGACGCCAATGCTGTCCACTCCGCCCCAGAAATCAGTCTTGAGCGTATCCAGCGAGAGGACCAGGCGGTTTTTCGCTGCAATCGCAATCTCGCACTTGGCAATCAGCCTGTCCGCTTCGCTGATCTGGTCGGCAGTGATGCCCGCCGTATTCTTCTTCGCGGCAACCAGGGTTGACTTGGCTTTTTCAAACAACTCTTTCTTGTACTGGGATTCCGCCAATTGCAGTATCGAGGAAAAATCCCTGTTCTGGGCAGGAAGCTGCAAACACGAAAGAATCAGGCATCCTACCATGAAAATCAATAACTTTTTCATATTTTGCATTTATTCTTTATTTCAAGCATTTCACCTTCTTCCGGACGGATCCGGAGCGCCATTTCCGTATAATGGAGCGTAATGTCACGGTAAATCGGATTGGGATCTTTGCAGTACTGTTCATAATTGGAACGGGCATACCGGCTCCATATTCCGAACATCGAATCCAACCGATGGGAAATACCATTCCGATCGGAAGCGTCTGACATCTGAAGGAAAAAATGGGAATAATCCACATCCTGCAGAAAAACCTCCCGTACTGAATCAGCCTTGTCCAACAGGACAGAAGCGTTCCGGATGCATTGAAGTTCCTCCTCGAAAGTATCCACCGGACGGGAACAGTCTCTCAGGGAATCAGAACGGGACAAAAGGTTTCCAGCGTTCCGGATCCACTGCTGACAGGTTGTCTGAGCCTCCTGGGCCGCAGAACGTGCCTTCCGCACCTTTCCTGATGAATACATTTGAAAAGACAACAGACCGATGACGGCAATGGCGACAAGTGAAATTCCCATCATCGAATACTTTTTCACAATTCCCCGGTCACGGTCCTGCAGCGTTTCTCCGGAATGTGGATCCTCGAGGCGTTTTTTCACGTCCTCCACCAATTCCTTTTCCACCGTATACCGGCCGGACAACTTCCGCCAGTTGATGTCACTCAGCAGAAATTCCAGACTTTCAGGAAGAGAACTCCCGTCGATGATCAGGGGAAAAATGAAACGGCTTCCTTTCTTGCTGACCGCAAAAGTGAGTTCCTTCTGGGTAAATTCAGAAGCATATGACTGCTGGCTCGCAAGGAAAAGCAACAAACGGGAATGAAGGATGGCATCCGCAAGAACCCGGGGAAAATCTGCTCCCCCGGAAATACCTTCCCTGTCAATGAAACACCTGATACCTGAAGCTTCCAGCGCTTCATATATATGATCCGCTACTTCAGCATCTTTCCTGGAGTAGCTTATAAAAACGTCGTAGGCCATTAAGTTTTAGAATTCCACACAAAAGTATCAAAAAAAAGCTACATATAAAAGCATGGAACACAAAACTTTGACAATTTTTCACTCCGCTCTCATCCCCTCCTCCGTGAACGGTTCGTACGGCGTGATGTCCGGCCTTCCCAGGCATGCCCACATAACCCCGTCCTCAAAGACAATGGAAGCGGCTGTAATATCCCGCAAGATCGGCGCCCCGGAACGGGAAATGGCATTGATCAGGAAATCGTGATCCCACTCCCGGATGGGAATCTGGGTTTCCGCAAGGATCCGGCATGCTTTCTCGTAACGGTCCACCCCTTTGCGGTCCTCCACCCGACCAGACCAGGTGAAATTCGTCACCACACGATATCCTGAAGGTTCTTCATTGACATCATATTTCACCCATTTCCAGTTGTTTACTTCATAATAAGCTGCACCGCCACGCGCATCGGTCACGCCGAAATTGGCTTCAACCCCGAGCGGACGGGACAACGTATCCAGCAGGTGTTCGAAATCCTCCAGGGTCTCGCAAATCTCCAGGGCACGGTACATCACCTCCCCTTCCCGGTCCATCAGCTCCGCAGGCACATCATCATCCTTGAGATCGTATGTTGCCGTATTCATGATGCAGAAACCGGCACTGTTCGTCCCGCTCCATACCTCTTTCTTTCCCGGATCGTCACAGTTGACAAGGCCGATAAACCCGTACTTTTCCCCCCGGAACCACCGGATATCGTTCTCAAGATGGTCGGTATCCCGGTGCTTGAGCATGATGGGACGTCCGCTCGCCGTAAATTCTCCGCTGATAATCACGGACGTACAGGCCGAAGCCTCACGTGCCCAGGGCCCTGCCGCTCCCAGCAGCAGGAGGACTAATAAAACCGAAAACTTTTTCATCCTTATCAAAACAATGACCCGTTGTCGTCCGACGAATATTTCCGCTGGGGAAGATAACTCTCCATCCCTAGATGCTCATAAGCCAGTTCGGTCGCCACCCGGCCCCGCTGGGTCCGGATCAGGAATCCTTCCTTGATCAGGAAAGGTTCATACACTTCTTCCAGCGTTCCCGCATCCTCGCTGATCGAGGTTGCCAGGGTTCCAACGCCCACCGGTCCCCCCTTGAAATTGATGATGAGGGTTCGGAGGATCTTGTGGTCGATGATATCCAGCCCGCGCTTGTCAATCTTGAGCTTGTTCAGGGCGAACCGGGCGATTTCCAGGTCAA
Source organism: Bacteroidales bacterium (assembly GCA_017627255.1). GTDB lineage: Bacteria > Bacteroidota > Bacteroidia > Bacteroidales > UBA932 > Cryptobacteroides. The sequence goes on from JAGAHD010000029.1 coordinate 29,296, forward strand.
TTCGCCCGTCGCCGAGAACCTGTGCAAAATCGCGTACCCGCTTGAGAAGGGCATTCGCGATACGGGCCGTTCCGCGGCTGCGGAGGGCTATTTCATAAGCCGCATCCCCGTCTATCTCGATATCCATGATCGTGGCACTTCGGATTACAATCTTCCGAAGATCCTCTGTATCATAATATTCCAGCGCGCAGTTGATGCCAAACCGGTCGCGGAGCGGCGCCGTCAGCAGTCCGCTCCGGGTGGTGGCACCCACCAGCGTGAAAGGATTCAGTGCAATCCGCACGCTTCGGGCACCCGGTCCCTTGTCGATCATGATATCGATGACATAATCTTCCATCGCAGAGTACAGGTATTCCTCCACTTCCGGGGGAAGACGGTGGATTTCGTCGATGAACAGCACGTCGCCCTTTTCCAGGGAAGTCAGCAGGCCTGCCAGGTCACCGGGCTTCGCGAGCACCGGACCGGAAGTGACCTTCATGTTCACGCCCATCTCGTTTGCGATGATATGCGCCAGGGTCGTCTTCCCAAGTCCCGGAGGACCATGGAACAGCGTATGGTCCAGAGCTTCCCCGCGCATCTTTGCAGCCTTTATATAAATCTGCAGGTTGGAGACAATTTCCTTCTGTCCGGTAAAATCATCCAGTTGCCGGGGTCTGATAATTCCGTCCAATTCATTATCTTTGCGCTCTATTGTGCTGTGCGGGTCGAATTCACTCATGTCGGTTCAGGTTGGCGGTTTGGTTCCAATCAGCTACAAATATAGTTTTTATTTTTTTATTTATAATGGTTTTATTTGAGGCGGTTGAAATGTTGAAAACTATATCTAAATCATTGTAAACCATTATATTGAATGTGTTGAAAAATGTTGAAAACCACGGTTTTGTCCGGTGGAAAGAATGTGAAAAAAAAGAGCGGCATTTTTTATTCTTTCTATTCATCAGGTTGTCAACAAGGTTTTAAACAGGTTTTCAACAGGAAAATAGATGGAAATGTTGATAAGTGAAAAATCGACAGACCTTCTCCGCCGCAAGGTGAATTCTTCGGAAGAAACCTTTTGCAGCGGACTCTTCCTGTCTGCACGGTGGTTCGTGCTGAGTCAGGTGGCCCGGCAGGATACCCACCTGGTTGTCCTTCCCACGCGTGAGGCGGCGGAGTACTGCAGTGCGGACCTGTACAACCTTGTGGAAGGTGACCGCGTATTTTTCCTTCCTGACTCGGGGTCTTCCGTGGAGAGGAGCAATTACAAGTCCTCCCTCGGCGTGCAGCGTACGGCAGCGGTCGGAAAACTTCTCAAGGGAGGGGAAGGTCCGCTCTTTGTCGTCACGTATCCTGAAGCGCTGGAAGAGAAAGTTCCCGACGGAAAGAAAATAGAAGGAGCGCTCCTGACTATCCGGAAAGGGGATGAGATTTCCTATGAGAAAGTAGTGGAAATCCTTGCCGGGGAAAACTTCGAACGGGTAGATTTCGTATCAGCTCCCGGTCAGTTTGCGATCCGGGGAGCCGTCATTGACATTTTCTCCTATTCCCTGAATTATCCGTACCGGCTTTCCTTCTTCGGCAACGAAGTGGAGAAAATCAATACATTTGACTGCAATACCCAGTTGTCTGTCGAAAAGGTGGATGTGGCGGAAATCTATCCCGACCTGGTAGCTGGCGGCGGTGTGGAAGAGGAAGGCATCAGCCTCCTCACGCTCCTTCCGGAACATACGACCGTCTGGCTGGATTCCTCCGACATGTACCGGGAGCGGACTTTTTTCCCGGAACTCATTGCCCGGAAGCATGTCTATCTGGATATTCCATTGCATCGGCAGGGAGTGGAATCGATTGCTTTCCGCATCGCTCCACAACCCGTTTTCAACAAGAATTTCGAACTGCTCCTGGCAGATATCCGGACCCGGATCATCGACCATTATAAGGTTTACATCTTCGGGGAAAAGGAATCACAGCTGGAAAGGCTCCGCTCCATCATGCTCCAGGAAGAAAACGCGGTCCTGCCTGAGTTTGTCAAGGGAAAGAATATCCACAGCGGCTTCATTGACAATGAAGACCGGATCTGCTGCTATACGGACCATGAGATTTTCGACCGTTTCCATCGCGTCCGGATCCGCCGGACAGTGGAAAAATCGGAGCAACTGACGCTGAATGACCTGAATGCCTTCAATATAGGTGATTACATCGTTCATATCGATCATGGTGTCGGGATCTTCGGCGGCCTGGTCAAGATGACAGATGACAGGGGGCGGGTCCATGAAGTGGTGAAACTCATGTACAGCGGCAGCGACGTTGTCTTCGTATCCGTCCACTCACTTCACAAGATTTCCCGTTTCCGTTCCAAGGAAGGGGAACCTCCGAAAATCAACAAGCTGGGTTCCAAGACGTGGACGACCATGAAAGCGGCAGCGAAATCCCGCGTCAAGGATATTGCCAAGGAACTCATCCAGTTGTATGCCCGCCGGAGGGCGTCGAAAGGTTTTGCCTTCTCGGCCGACACCTACCTGCAGGAAGAATTGGAATCATCCTTCATGTATGAGGATACGCCCGACCAGGAAAAGGCGACCCGGGCCGTCAAGCAGGATATGGAGGACCAGCCTCCGATGGACCGTCTCATCTGCGGCGACGTAGGATTCGGAAAGACAGAAATCGCCATCCGCGCTGCATTCAAGGCCGTCTGTGATTCCAAGCAGGTGGCTGTGCTGGTACCGACGACGATTCTTGCCTTACAGCATTTCCAGAATTTTTCTTCCCGCCTGCAGGGTCTTCCCTGTACGGTCGATTATGTGAGCCGCCTGCGGACGGCAAAGGAAGTGAGTGAAATCCGGAAAAAACTGAAAGAAGGACAGATAGATATACTGATAGGTACCCATAAGATTCTCGGTCCCACCTTTGAATTCAAGGATCTTGGACTCCTGGTTATCGATGAGGAACAGAAATTCGGCGTGTCAGCCAAAGAACGGCTGCGCCAGTTGAAGGCTTCAGTGGATACCCTTACGTTGACGGCTACCCCGATTCCGCGTACCCTGCAGTTTTCGCTGCTCGGAGCCCGTGACCTGTCCATCATCAGTACGCCTCCGCCGAACCGCATCCCTATCCAGACGGAAATCATCCTTTTCAATGAAGAGGAAATCAAGAGCATCTGCGATTATGAACTCAAGCGCGGGGGCCAGCTGTTCTTCCTCCACAACAAAGTGGAAGAACTGCCTGCCATCCATGATATCCTGCACAGGTTGGAACCCGACATGAAGATCTGTATCGCACACGGCCAGATGGAAGCCCGCGACCTGGAAAACCGGATGCTGGATTTCATGGCCGGAGACTACGACATGCTTCTGTGTACGACCATCATCGAAAATGGCCTGGACATCCCCAATGCCAACACGATCATCATCAACCAGGCGCAGAACATCGGCCTGAGCGACCTGCACCAGCTGCGGGGACGGGTGGGACGCTCCAACCGGAAAGCCTTCTGTTACCTGGTGGTTCCGCCGCTGGTGAGCATTACCGACGATGCCCGCCGGCGCCTGAAAGCCATCGAGGAATTCTCCGACCTGGGCAGCGGATTCAACATTGCCATCCAGGATCTGGATATCCGCGGCGCAGGTAACCTCCTGGGAGCCGAACAGAGCGGATTCATTACCGACATGGGATATGAAACCTATCAGAAGATCCTGTCGGAGGCAATGGAAGAACTGGGCATGGAAACTGGCCTGCCGACGCGGCAGGTCCGCGAAGCCTTTGTGGAAGACTGCACGATCGAAACGGACCAGCCTGCGCTGATTCCGGATGATTATATTGATATTACCGCGGAGAAGATCCGCATTTACAAGCAATTGGATTCTTTGAACGACGACCGTGAAATCGATCGGGTGGCCCGTCAGCTGGAAGACCGTTTCGGTCCCGTTCCACAGGAAGTGAAAAACCTGCTGGATGTAGTGAAAATCCGCAACCGGGGCGTCGCGACCGGTTTCGAGAAGATCATCATCAAGAACGGAATGCAGATTATGTTCTTTGTCAGCAATCCGATGTCAGGGTATTACAAGTCCAAGGAATTCGAGCGGGTTATCGAACGGGTGAACAGCAACCAGACAATCTTCAAAGTCAACCAGGACAATGGGAAACTGAGGACCGTGACACGGGGAGTAGATTCGCTGGAAAAGGCGCTGCAAGTGCTGAAACGGTTGCAATAAAAATGGATTTTTGCTAAATTTGCGGGCTATGCCAAATCTGCTGGTGGAAATAGGAAATACAGCTGTCAAAGCCGCCTGGTCCGATGGAATGACCCTCGGAAAGGCATTCCGCTACCAGGGGGAGAAAAGCATGGATTTCATTCTTTCCCTGACCCGGCGGGAAAAGGCTGCCGTGATGGTTGTATGTTCCGTTTATCCTGTTCCCGAAGCGGATGCCGGACTCCTTTCCCACGAGTGTTCCCATTTGATACTTTTAGATAAAAACCACAAGGAACTGCTTGTCAGCCACGGACTTCCTGTTTATATTTCCTATGACAGGGCTGCTTCCATCCTGGCCGCGCGCTACTTGTTCCGGGGAATGGGATGCACCCTTGTGGATTTCGGGACGACCCTGAGCATCGATTTCACCGATCCGGACGGCATGTATCTGGGAGGGAATATCTCGCTGGGATGCCGGACCCGCTTCAAGGCGCTCAACCGGTATTCGCGGTCCCTTCCGCTGGTCAACACCCCGGGGGATCCCGATGTCATAGGGTTGTCCGAAACGGCTTCAATAGAAAGCGGAGTCGTTTCAGGCATTAAATTTGAAATTGAGGGCTATCTGGCGCTACATCCGGACCATATCGTCATATTTACGGGAGGCGATGCGAATTATTTTGCAAAACGGATGAAAAGTTCCATCTTTGTAATTTGTAACCTCGTGATGATGGGGTTGGCGTTAATGGCTGACGAGTATGTCAAGAAGACTGGTCAATAGGTTATGGTTGCTTCTGGTCCTGTTTATGGCAGGACTTCCGTTATATGCACAGGGCGGGACCGACAGCGGTTTCTCCCCTTATTCGGTATACGGTGTCGGTGACTTGCATTTTTCAGGGACCGCCTATAACCGTAGCATGGGCGGCGTAGGTGTGGCCGCGCGGACCAAACGGTTCGTGAACATCATGAATCCGGCTTCCGTGACGGAACGTGATTCCCTGTCCTTCATGGCGGATTTCGGTTTGTCAGGCCGCAGCACCCTGTATGTGCAGGGAGACAGCCGCAACCTGAAGAATATAATGAATATCAATGATTTCGTCATTTCTTTCCCGTTGTGGAGAAAGACCGCCTTCATGGTTGGAATCATGCCGTTCAGCGATATGGGATTCAATATGTCCTATGCCGACAAAACCGTGGACGGGGACGAAAACATCGCTTATACCGGAAACCGGACTTATTCAGCCAGCGGAAATGGCAGCATCAACCAGTTCTTTGCAGGCGGCGGAATCACTTTCTGGAACCGGCTTTCCATCGGTGCCCAGTACACCCTTCTTTTCGGTTCCCTGAATAAAAAATCTTCCGTCACGTTCAATGACGCCAGCTACCGGAGTCCGGTTCTGGGCGATTCCCTTCAAATCACAGCCCATACCGTGAAACTGGGAGTGCAATGGGAACAGCCCGTGAGCCATTCCACCTACCTTACCCTGGGTGCGACCTACCGGCTCAAAGCGAAGATGAAAGGGCATGCCACCGGATACAGCAATATTTCCGAAATGGATCTCGGCCAGCATGAAATCTCGGACGACAATGTCAGTTTCGGGGATGAACTCGGTGTCGGTTTTTCTTTCAAGAATCCCGACAAATGGTCATGGGAGATGGATTATGTCCGTTCCGACTGGTCTTCGAGCGGTTTCGATGCCGTGCGGGGATTCCGCAACAACGGATCCGTTCCTTTCTCAGCCTCGGTCGCCCAGTCGGTGAGAACCGGATTCGAGTTTACGCCCAACCGCAACGATATCCGTTACTTCCTGAAGCGCTGTACGTACCGGGCCGGTGCCTATTTCGACCAGTCTTACTACAAAGTGGGGGGAAAGAACGTCAGCACAATCGGTATTTCCATGGGTATGACACTCCCTGTCTTCCAGGGAGCCAACGGAATTACGCTGGGGGTCGACCTGGCCCGCCGCGGATTCGGAAGCAACCTGGTAGGCGAGAACTATCTGGGCTTCCATGTCGGGTTCAATATATACGACATTTGGTTCAGGAAAACACAGTATAGATAGTTTGGAACAATATTTGGTAGAAAAAATATAAAACCAAAAAACGATATGAAAAGATTAACCCTTATCTTCTTTGCCGTGACGGCAATCTTCATGGGACAGAATGCATCTGCCCAGGGAAAGTACGGTGCTGATAGCGCAGAGTGCATCAAGTATCTCTCGTATTATCAGGAGTATTACAAACAGAAGAATTATGATTCCGCCCTTCCGAACTGGAGAAAGGCATATTCCCTCTGCCCTGCTACAGCTTCGCAGAACCTTTTCGTACACGGTTCCACCCTTATCAACCGTGAGATTACGAAGAACCGCAAGAATCCGGCCCGTTTCTCGGAACTCGTGGACACGCTGCTGACCCTGCAGGATCAGCGCCTGGCGCACTATCCGCGTACCGCCCGTGGCGTGGACCAGAAGACGACCATCCTGAACAACAAGGGCCAGTACATGATCAATTACAGGAGCGACGACGCGCAGTACCTGTATGACAACCTGACTCCGATCATCAAGGAACTCGGCAGCGAGACCAAGGGCGGCCTCCTGGTGAACAACCTGCAGGCTGCGATCAACCTCTACAAGGAAGGCAAACTGAAGGCTGATGAAGTGATCGCGATGTACGACACCGTGACGGAAGCCATTACCGGTGCCACCGCCAAGAGCGAAGCCGAGGAAGAGGACAATGCCAACGCGAAGGCTACCATCGAAAGCGTGTTTGCCGACAGTAAGGTGGCATCCTGCGATAATCTCATCGAGATTTTCAGCCCGCGCTTCGAGGCTGATCCGGAGAACCTCTCCGTCGTTACCAATATTGTGAAGCTCATGAACAATGCGGACGACTGCTCCAACAATGACCTTTATTTCAAGGCTGTGACCCAGATGCACAAGCTGGATCCGTCCTATCGCAGCGCCTATGGCCTGTACAAGCTGAATGCCGCCCGCGGCAACGTGGCCGATGCAGCCAGCTACCTGGAAGAGGCCATCGCTTCCGAGGAGTCCGACGATGAGGTTGACGCCCAGTACTACTACGAACTTGCCCGCTTCTGCTACGCGAACAACATGCGTTCCCGCGCCTTCGAGAACGCCAACAAGGCAGTCAACCTGGATCATGGCTATGCCGGCAAGGCTTACATGATTATGGGTAATCTCTGGGCTTCCGCCACCTGCGGCGGCGATGTCGACAAGTATGCCCGCTACTGGGCTGCGGCTGACTACTACCAGAAAGCCCGCAACATCGACGCTTCCCTGTCCGAAGAGGCCGGCGCCGCCCTCGGCCGTGTCAGCATCTACTATCCGGAAGCCAGCGAAATTTTCATGTATGACCTGAGCAAGGGCCAGGGATATACGGTCTCCTGCGGCGGTATGACCACTTCCACTACCGTCCGCGTCAGATAATTGACAGTGATACGCAATCGCATAGGAATGACGATGGCAACCGCCCTGGCGGTTGCTTTCGTCGTATATTCCTGCAAGGGAAACTTGTCCGAAGCAGAGAAGCTGGACCTGGACCAGACTCCCCTCCAGACCGTTGACAGCATGTTCTTTGTCCAAACCGAGAACGGAAGGTTGAAAATGCGCGTGGAGGCTCCTGTCATGCAGGTTTTCGAGAAGGATACCAACTCCTACGACCTGTTTCCGCAGGGAATCGCCGTGTTCGGTTATGCGGAAGACGGCTCGCTTGAAACGACCATCACGGCCCGTCAGGCCCGCCACGACCGCTCCAAGGTAAAGGCCTATGAGAAATGGTCCGCTTTCGGCAATGCGGTTGTCCGCAACATCCGGAAGCAGGAAACCATGGAGACAGACACCATTTACTGGGACCAGTCGGCAAAAGAAATCTTCACGGACTGTTATGTGAAGATGTTTTCTCCGTCGGGATTCATGCAGGGATATGGGATGCGGTCGGACGAGATGGCCCGCAACGCCATCATCATGCATCCGTTCGACTGGGATGTCGTCGTCATCGAGGATACGACCAAGGTTCTGGTCGATTCGGTCAATCTGATCGGTCCGGTCATGCGTCCCGTCCGGAAGGCGAAATAGCACTCTCTGAAAAAAATAGTGGTAAATCCGGATAAAATCACTATCTTTGCGGGCTTATTGGATTGATAGGCTGATTTTTTTGGGATTATTTATAAAAACAAAAATAAAATGGCAGTTTTAGAGAAACTTCGTGGATGGGGCATCGTCCTTTCCATCTTGGTGGCCCTCCCGCTTTTGCTGTTCATCGTTGACCCGAGCCAGATCATACAGACGGTTCAGTCTGTATCTTCCCGTTATGATGTGGGTAAGATCAACGGCAAGTCTGTGTCTTATACCGATTTCCAGCGGGAAGTCGAGCGTTTTTCCACCGTCAGCGAAATGCTGTCCGGAACCTCTTCTTCCAGCGAGCAGGAACAGCGCCAGATCCGTGACATGGCCTGGCAGAACCTGGTGTTCCAGAACCTGTTTATCAAGAACGCCCAGGCCGGCGGCATCAATGTCGGACGGGATGAAATCAAGGATCTCACCAATGGTGAGTCCGTTTCGCCGGTGATTGCTTCCATGTTCATGGACGAGAACGGCAACTTCTCTTCCGACCGCCTCGTTGCCTTCCTCCAGGAAGTGGAGGAGGACGAGACCGGCAGGGGCGCCCTGCTCTGGGACTATCTCCAGAACAATGTGGTCACCAACCAGTACTCCACCAAGTACAACGCCCTGTTCTCCCTTTCCAACAGCGAGAACGCGCTTCAGGTGGCCAACATGATCGCCGACAACAACACGACGGCGGACGTTGATTTCGTGATGGTTCCCCTCACGTATGCTACTGACAGCACCGTGGTGGTTTCCGATTCCGAAATCCGTGACTACTACAACAATCACAAGGACCTGTTCAAGCAGAACGCTTCCCGCGATATCGAATATGCCGTGTTCGAGGTGGTTCCTTCCAAGGAAGACATTGCTGCCACCAACGCGGATTTCCTGAAACTCTATGACGAATTCGCTGCCGCAGAGAACGTCCGTTCCTTCCTGCAGCGCAACTCCGACCGCCAGTGGAGCGACCGTTGGTACAAGGAAGGCGAACTGGCTACGGTCAACCGTGACGTGGATACCTTCGTCGCTGAGCACAACGAAGGCGTTTCTCCGGTTTATACCTCCGGCAACACGTTCTACGCCGTGCGCGTCACCAATGTCGCCCAGATTCCTGACTCTGTCTATGTCCGCCATATCCTCCTTCAGGGAACGGATGCCCAGCATCTGGCTGACAGCCTTGTGACGGTCATCAAGAAGGGTGGCAATTTCTCCACGCTGGCCGCCCTCTATTCCGCGGACCAGGGTTCCAACGACGGAGACCAGCTCGGAAATATCGGCTGGATGACCCAGAACTACATGATCCAGGGCTTTGAACCCACCCTTACCGCCAAGGTCGGCGAGCCGTTCATCCTGAATACGAACTACGGTACCCATGTGGTCGAGGTCGCCCGTACCACCAAGCCTGTCCTCAAGAAGCAGGTCGCTATCTTCGAGAAGGAGACCCTGGCCAGCAAGGAAACCTTCAACAAGTTCTACAATGACGCCAACCGTCTTGCCACCCTCTCCGGCGGCAATTACAAGAACTACAAGGCTGCCTGTGACTCCATCGGTACATATTCCCACAGCATGACCATCACCGAGGCGACGGATACCTACGGTTCCATCGATCATGCCAAGGAGGTAACGCGCTGGGCATTCGACAACAAGCCGGGCAAGGTTTCCAACATCATCACCGTGGACAACAACTATTTCTTCGTGGTTGCCGTCAAAGACGCTTCCAAGGAAGGATATGCCGATGTCAACAAGGTGGCCAACCAGATCCGGAACCAGCTCTATTTCGAGAAGTACGCCCTCAAGCGCCAGGCGGATATCGCCCAGGAAATTGCCGGTATGACCGACCTTGAGGCGATTGCCGAGAAGTTGGGAACAACCGTGAGCACCCAGGAAGATGTGGCCTTTGCCTCCATGTCCTCCCGCAGCCTGGATCCGAAGTTCCTCGGAGCCATTGCCGCCGCCAAGGAAGGTGTCATCAGCGGCCCTGTCGCCGGAAGCTACGGTGTCTACGTGTTCAAGGTGACCGGCCGCGAGACCGGATCCTACTACACCGAGGACGATGCCAAGGCCTATCATCAGCAGATGCAGGCTTACGCCGCCCAGATGCTCCTCCCGGTCATGATGGACGATGCGGACGTCAAGGACAACCGCGCCCGTTTCTATTAATCGTCAACCGAACCAGAAACCGAAGGCCTGGCCCCGTGAAGGCCGGGCCTTTTTTAGGATCAAACTATGTCACTCAAATGCGGAATTGTCGGATTGCCCAACGTTGGCAAATCCACTTTATTCAATTGTGTCAGCTCCGGAAAGGCCCAGAGCGCCAATTTCCCGTTTTGTACCATTGAACCGAATGTCGGCTCCACCAATGTCCCGGACCGGCGGTTGGAAGTCCTTACAGAAATCTGCCAGCCCAAGCGGACGATTCCGGCGACGGTCGAAATCGTGGATATCGCCGGGTTGGTGAAAGGCGCCTCCAAGGGGGAGGGACTCGGCAACCAGTTCCTCGCGAACATCCGCGAAACGGATGCCATCCTGCATGTGCTGCGTTGTTTTGATGACGGAAACATCGTTCATGTTGACGGTTCCGTCGATCCGGTCCGCGACAAGGAGGTTGTGGATACAGAGCTTCAGATCAAGGACTTGGAAACCGTGGAGAACCGGATCAAGAAGGTGGAGAAGATGGCTGTGACGGGCGGGGACAAGGAAGCGAAGAAACTGCTCTCGCTCCTGCTGAAATACCGTGAGGTTCTCCTGCAGGGCAAATCCTGCCGGGTCGTCGTGCCGGAGAATGCCGAAGAGGCCCAGATGGCCAAGGACTTGTTCCTCCTGACCAACAAACCGGTCATGTATGTCTGCAACGTGGACGAAGCATCCGCCGCTTCGGGCAATGCCTATGTGGACGCCGTCCGGGCTGCCGTCGCGGACGAGCAGGCTGAAATCCTTGTGATTGCGGCCAAGACCGAAGCAGAAATCGCTGAAATCGAGGAATATGAGGACCGCCAGATGTTCCTGGAAGAAATGGGACTGGAGGAATCCGGTGTCGTACGCCTGATCCAGGGAGCCTACCGCCTGCTGGGACTCCGGACTTTCTTCACGGCCGGAGCCGATGAATGCCGCGCCTGGACAATCCAGGCCGGGGACAAGGCTCCCCGTGCCGCCGGTGTGATCCATACGGATTTCGAGCGGGGATTTATTCGTGCCGAGGTCATCAAATACGATGATTTTGTCCATTACAAGACCGAAGCGGCCGTCCGTGCTGCCGGAAAGATGGGTATTGAAGGGAAAGACTATGTCGTCCAGGACGGAGACATCATGCATTTCCTGTTTAACGTATAATTTCCTTGTGCGGATGCTTTTTTCCGTGCAATCGTAAGAATAATATTTCTGTTTGAGGGGGATCCGTTCCGCTCGGAATGCCTATTTTGCAGGCATGACGAATAGACGGATCCTCATCTTTTTGGCGGTATGTTTGCTGGCTCTTCCGGCGCGGGGGGCGGATACGCTGTCCGTAGTGTTCTGGAACCTGGAGAATTTCTTTGACTGGAGAAACGATTCCACCTCGGTCTCCGACGCGGAATTCTCCTCGTTGGGCAAGCGCCATTGGACCCGGAAGAGGTTTGGAGCCAAATGCCAGGCTACCGCGAAATCGCTGTTATGGATCGCCGGCGAAACCGGTAGACTACCGGAGATCATCGGCCTTGCCGAGATAGAGAACGCCTTTGTGCTGAGAAGGTTGCTCCAAGATACACCCTTTCGGAAACTGGACTACCGATACGTCCACTTTGATTCTCCTGACAGTCGCGGCATCGACGTCGCCTTGCTCTACCGGACCTCCAGGCTGGAGTTGGTTGAGGCGGCCCCTTGCCACCTCTACGATTCTCTTCCCGTCCCGACCCGAGACATTCTCCTGTGTCGTTTCCGGATGCATTCAGGTGCGGACAAAGATCCGGATTTCGCCGTCCTGGTGAACCACCATCCCTCCAAATACGGCGGTGCGGCCCTTTCTGCGCCTCGGCGCTCCGTGGCGGTACGGAGGCTCCGGAGCCTGGTCGATTCGCTTATCGAGGTGGGTTGCGACCGGATTCTCGCCATCGGCGATTTCAACACGACGCCTGACGATCCGGTCCTGAAAGTCCTGTCCCCGCCCCTGATTCCGCTGCATGCGTGCCTTTTCCGCCGCGGAGAGGGCACCATCAAATACGACGGTCGCTGGGAACTGATCGATCACGCCTATGTATCCGGGAAGGTCCGTCAATCCGCGCCCTGCCTCCTGATGCGGATCATCCGCATCCCGTTCCTCCTCACCCGCGATACGGTCCATTCCGGCGAAAAACCCCTCCGGACCTATTTGGGACCCCGCTACACCGGCGGTGTCTCTGACCATCTTCCGATCTTGGTAGAATGGGTTGTTCCTTAGGGAGGAGAGGTTTTAGTATTCAGCTACCGTTACAGTATCTTTCCGGGGCCGTCCGGCGGGACGTTTTTGCGCACTATCCAACTCGAGAAGGAACAAGTTCCGGTGTGGAACATCTGATGTCATGATTTCTTTTTTCAAGACGGATTTTCCGCTTTTTAGTGTTGCAATGCTGGTTCCGGTCAGGAAATGGATCAAATCATAGGGAATGCCTGCAAAAAACAAGGAGGCCATCTTGTAGGTATGGGAGGATAGCACCGGAAACTCTTGTCTGAACAGACTCATCAGTCCGTCTTTGTACTGATTCACCTGTCCTTCCAGATCCGCGAGGGTGGAATCATGCTTTCGAAAGGCTTTCAACTGGTCTTGGAAGGCTTTGTAAGAGCTTTTTTGCCGTTTTTTATCGTCACTACTGTCCCAAAACTCTTCAGACAAAATCCGCAACTGTTCCATTTGCTTGGTCAAGAAATAAGAGGCACTCTTGTTTTTCTCAGCCCGGAGCCGCTCGACGCTTCCGGACAGGGATTCCATTTGTGCCATCAAGCCAAGAATCCGGGCTTTTTTTTGTGTATTCCGGACATAAAGAGCAACCGCCAACAGAATAAGGACGACTCCGCCGGCCAGCATTTGTCTTTTTTGCTGTTGTACCCGTTCTGCCTGAATACCCACCTCTTTTTTATAGATTTCTTTCTGGGCCCCGCTGAAAGATTGCTGGAGGAGTTCCCTGTCCATAGCTTCCTGCAGGTTGACCGTTTCTTCCAGAAACCTCAAGGCTCGTGTGGAATCCTTCTGGAAGAGGGCGATGCGATATTTATCATAAGCCAGTGCTCCTCGATCTTGTGTACCGACGGCCAGCGAATCAGCGGTTTTCAAATAGAGTTGAGCCTCTTCGTTCTTTCCTAATAAACAGGATGCGTATGCCATTGATCCAAAGTGATTGGCAGTATAGGATCCGGAAAGACCTTCTTTCAATAGCTCCAAAACCCGTCCTGCATTTTGGGTATCTTCCAAGAAAAGCCGGTGCGCATAGGATCGCTTGATGCTGGGAGTCAGTGAAGATTCTTCTTTCAGGAGGGATTCAAATAATGCGAGACTCTCTTCGGTTTGTCCGTTGTTTCCCAGCGCGATAGCAAGCGTTCTTTTCCCGCTGACCAGATAAAGCGAATTTCCCGCTTTTTCAAAAAATGCAACGGATTTGAGTGCGTGTTCCACCGCATGTTCATTTTCAAAATGATTGGCGAATAATTCGGAAAGATTTCTTTCTGCCAGTCCGGCATACAACCATTCTTCCAGATATTCCGCTTGTCCTGCCGCCTTCTCCATGGCAACAGCCGCTTCTGCATCCCGTCCGGCATTGATTAGGACGCGTCCATAGTAATAATTAGAAAGCATCCTTTCCCGGTGTGCCCCTCTTTTATTGAAATGATTGACGGCAAGAAGGATCAGGGAATCGCTGTCTGTATCAATGTAGCATTTATCCATCGCCATGCTTTTCAGCAAGGCATATTCCGCCAGGTCTCCCTTGAGAAGCAAGGAAGATGGATTCATGTTCCCGAGAAGCACCAGGGCACTGTCTGCGTGTCCTTGCTGCAGGTACTCCTCCGCAAGGTTCAATGTCTGCCGTCCCTTTGGGGCACAAGCTGACAAGCCCAGCAATAACAGAAGCCAATAAAGTCTTTTCATCATAAAGCTACCGGTTCCCGCACTTGCAGGAATAACAAAATCTATCAAAAATCCGGTAGCCCATATTATTGTATGGACCGACCGGATGAAAAAGCACGGCCGTTCCATCTTACCGGCGGCTGCGACACCTTGGGAGACGATGGTCAGCGTGCAAAAGGCACGACCCATCCCATCAATCCTGTCTCCTTAGGAAAAAATGTCGCAGTTCCGGTAATGGAATGACAGGATGAGGCATTCTTTTACCTATATGAAGCTAAGAATGATCTCGAGGGCAAATGTACTCATTTTTTTGGAGAAGGCAAGCCTTAATGTAATAGAGTTTCTCTTTAATCTGTCAAAAATAACCGATTATTATGATAAGATATTCATTATAAATGATTTAAAAGCACAAAACATAACTAATTATTCGAGGTATCAAACCTCTTTTTTCAATACCTTTGCGGCTAACAAAATCTATCTCTTATGAATAAAACACTATTGTTTGCTGCTTGGGCCACGATAGCCCTTGCCACTCCTCTTCAAGCGGAGACATCTTCTGCTTCCGACACAATTCCAGTACATGTCAAAACACAAGAAGGATTACAAGATCCATCCGGTCCCCGTGTGCCCTCATCCATCCGTATCGAATGTGAGTATGATACCACGACGGATGAATTGATTGTTTACATGGCGGGGGTCTCCGGGATGACCGACGCCTCCGTGGAGAACCTTGACACCGGAGATTCCGCCACTTGGCAACTCGTCGGAAGCGGGATTTTCTATCTGCCCATTTCCGGTTCTGCCGGCCTCTGGCAGGTGACCTTCACGCTGGCAAACGGGGATGAATTTGAAGGGGAGTTTGTTCTTTAATAAAACGAAAAAGCAATGAAACACAAGAAATTTCTTTTACTCGTTTTCCTTATAGGAGGTGTAGTTGCCATAGCCTGTCCTAGTAAAAGTGGCAACTGGGATTCGAATGGAGTTATCACTCATGAAGATACGACATTGTGTAATGCTTGGAGGGGTATGATGGAAGATTTTCCCTTTGCGTCAGTTCATTTGCGTGGTAGTTTATACGGGAAGGGGTATACTGCCGCAGAGCTATATGATGATCTATTTGAACTACATCAATACCATTGGGAAATATCCAACTTGAATAGTTTGTCATTCGATATTCAATCTTTGTCAACAATAGTACAACATATGAACGATATGACTGATGTCTCCCGCAGGCCTTCGATGTCTTTTGAGGTTCACCATTCCAAGTGTACTACTCCGGCAAAGAGGACAATAACATCTCCGTCCCAAATATCAGGAAATACGGTTCATGGTGTTCCTCCTTATGATGTTGATATTAACAAGATAGTTATCAAGGCAAAAAGTATTCGAACGTTTGCTCATCATATTCGTTTTGTGTGGGAAAATGAAGTTCTGCAATATAGAATCAGTGCGTTTGCAACGGCAATTGAAGAGGATCCGGATTATTCTATTTCTATGGATTTGACAGCCGTTTCTACAATCGGATTTGATCCAGGAACGTTACCTGGACGCGACCATGGCGGATTCGACGATGGGAATGGCGGTAATTCTTCGGGGTTAATTCTTCTTCAATCAGATGGGAGTGTTAGCATAACGCCATCTTCCACTATTGAGAAAGCTTCAGTGTCATACTCTTGTCCCCCAGCTCTTTCAAAAGGAGTCTATGTTGGCGGTCGGACTATGGATTCCATTAAATGGGAAAAACCTGAAATGTATGTAGTTAAGTAAAAGTATTGAAAAATGAAGAGAATTGCTATAGCAACATTATTGTTAGCCATCCTGTTCGGTTGTAAGAAGAATGATACCAAATCAATTGAGCCGGCAGGACAGCATTTCATCATTGATAAAACGTTTGCCGGAGCGATCCATAGGGATACTGTTCTTAGCAATGACTGGAGTATCTATAGAGATTATTATGCATCTACTGATTATACTCTGGGAGTTGTCTCGTTCCAGGAGACACCGTTAAAACCGGTTACGACTCTTCCTGTCATGAGGAATAGCAGGGCAATGCAGGGGACAAAAGCCGCAGAGGATACTTTTGTCTGGTCGAATGTCGCAATAAATGGAAAGAACTTAAATAGCCTGCATGACGGAAAAGGATCTTTGGATTGGACATCTTTATATGGGTGCACGATCTCTATGGGAATTGGTTCAAAACTTGTAACAAAAAGTGGCGTACAGGAAGAAATAGTCGACATGTATGTCCCCAAGGCGATTCAAATTGTTTCTCCTGAATATGAAGGAGAAGGAGATTTGCTTCCTTTGTGTGACTATCGGAGTTTCATTTTGCGTTGGAATGCAGATTTCGAAAATGATAAAGGAGTCGTTATCATTGTGGAATGGTTTGGCACACTGGTCTTTGGCAATGAGAAAGAAGATTCATATGTACGATGCGTGGATGTTTTCCCTGACACAGGAGAAGCATTATTGTCCAAGGAAATGTTTGAAGGAATTCCTGATACGGGATTATGTCATCTGACGATTATGCGAGGGAATGTAGAAAACATTTTTATGGGAGATTATTCCTATAAGCTCTTTGGCCTATCCGAAGAAATGATGGATTTTATCCTTTTACGTTATACCAAACACGAATAGTTATGAAACGAGTGATTCTTTCTCTTCTTTGTGGGTTGTTGTCAAGTCTTCTGTGCACGGCACAGGTCTATGTGGGCGGAAACCTTTCCATAGACCGCTCTTCCACATGGGACCAGTGGAAGGGGACGCTGTCGGTGAATCCGGAGATCGGTAGCCGTATCTCCGACCGCTGGATGGCGGGGGTACGCCTGAATAGTCAATGGCTCGACAATACGACGACGGCCCGGTCGCTTTCCGTGATGCCTTATGCACGGTATGAGGTGTTTGGGAAAGGGAATTGGGGCCTTTGGATGCATGGCGGGGTGACGGCATCCCGGTCCTCTTCCCGGAGCGAACAGGGGGAAGAGTCGCTGACACACGGTCTGCAGGTCCGTGTGCTGCCGGTTGTGACGTATCGGCTGAGCGACCATTTCCTGCTGACGGCGGACCTGTCTTTCGCGTCGTTGTATTATACGCGCTACCGGCTGAACGACCTTCCCGTATCGCAGTCGTACGGACTGGGGCTGCGGAGCATCGATGCTGAGCGTCTGGGAGACATCAGCGTCGGCTTCCTGTATTGCTTCTGATGAAAGCGGTGTTTCGAGCAAGTTTTGGGGCAGTTCTTTGCGGACTGCTCCTATTTGTATCGTACACGGTTCCGTCAGGTCTGCCAGTTGCAATACTTGCGTTGTTTCTGTTCGGCCTGATAGTAGTAAAGACTCCTGATTTCCGGGTCCGTTTTTTTTCAGAGACCGTCTTCCTCCTTGTTTATATTGTCCTTCAGTACCATTTCTTGGTAAGATTGTCACAGAACGGAGATATAGGGCCTATCTTAGTCTTGTTGATTTTGACTATCGTCTATATTGCTCCATTTATTCTTATACGATTATTAGCGCCCCGGGGATCCTATGAGGTTACATTCTTTGCCCTATGGATTGCTGATGTGGTTTTTGCCCATCTTCCTATTGGAAATCCGTTATGCCGATATGCCCTTTTATTAGGAGATTATCCGGTCCTTGCGCAATGGCTTCATTGGGGAGGAATGGATGGCGGCTCACTATGGGTTTTGGCACTGGGGGCCCTTTTCATATGTTTGACAACAGGTGCTGGTTCATGGAAGTTACTAACTGCGGGTCTATTATTGCCGATTATTCTTTCTGTATTGATTTGGTTTCAACCAACATCAAAAGAGCGTCTTATCCGTGTTGCAGTGCATCCCTTTGATGAATCTCCAGAGATGCGGGACATTTATGAATCAATTCTGGAAATATCCTCTGATGATGTTGATTTGGCTGTTTATCCAGAAGGTCAGATAAGAGTGTCTTCCGCAGAAGTGGCGGTACATCCTTTGGTGACAGAGATTATCCGAAGGAGGCGTTCTGAAAAAATTCCAGATATTGTGATAGGATTGCTTTCTTATGATCAAGGTATTTATGACAACATTGTCTGTGTGATGACTGGCAAAGGAAGTTATTTTCGACGAAAGCAAAAGTTGGTTCCTTTTTCTGAGTATCTACCCTTAGAAAAGATACTTGAGAAAATTGAGCCGGCTCGTTCTCATATGGCATATCCTCAAAAGACAGGTATTAATGAATCGGAAACCTGTAATGCTGCAGGGATTCGAATATGTCCTCTAATTTGTTATGAGGCCCTTTTTCCCGAGTATTTGCAAAAATGTAAAAATGAAGAACTAGATTTGTTTATTGTCTCTTCCAGTAACAGTATGGTAAATTGCCGTCATATCGAGCGCTTGATAACCAAGGCGTTAAGAATTAATGCAATATGGGCGGGTAATAGTTTTGTACGATGTACGGAACATGGAATATCTTCAGTTATCGACTATAGAGGAGAAATACTATGGATGTCAACATGTCAAACAAATTGGTTTATTATTGAGGTTCCAATAATGTCGTAATCATCATAAGAAAACATTAAGAAAGAACAGGAATCGACCACGAACATAGTTATGAATCTCCGAATATGACGGGTGTTAGACAGATAGAATAGAAACAGTTCATACTATGTAGTATGAGCTGCTGTCGGACCTGAAACTCCCCGCACTGGATTTCGTCAAGTACGTCGGCTATGAGCTGGTTCCTGTCGGAGTGACGTTCGGGAAGAAGGTGTACGGTTTTGCGGAAGCGGACACTGTTTCGTAATCGACGGCTATAAAAGGACACGTACTCGTTATACTCATCATCACGTATGGGTCCCTGACGACCCAGCAAGTTTTTATGATCCTAATAATGAGTATGCTAGCTATACCACAACAACATATTCTTCACCTCAGATGACAGGTATAAAAATCAACTGGGGCTGGTGGTCCCAATGGCGTCCAAACAATCCTTTGAATGACGGATGGTATACATTAACTGGTGGCTGGCATACGGTTCTGTCGGACGGGACCAGTTCTAATTATAATTATTACCGCTCCATGACATATGGCTTTTCCATAACTTAAACATAATCATACAAGAAATGGGTACTCGTTTTGCTATTATTCTTGCCGGCGCCGCTATCATGGTGACGGCCATCACCTGCGATTCTTCCTCTGTTCCTGACGTCGTCGAATGTACGCTCCTGCCCGGAGAGTGCCTGCTGGATAATGGCCTGTTGTTTTCACGCTCACATAATATGACTGCCAATGACCCATTTAAGAATGTTTGCAGCCTGGATATCGGCCATACTGTCCTGATTTCCGACCAGTATGCGAGACACTCTGTCAGCAAGGTTCCCGATTCAGAAATCTGGTCCAGATTTCCTGATGCAGAAACCGTTCATGATCGCTATGATAAACTGTGTACGGAACTGTTCAGGTCATCCAGTGACCAAATACAAAACGAGATATCCGTTTTTGCGGCAGGAACTTGCTCCATTACGGCAGACAAACCATTTGCCGGCCGTCTCTCCGGTTCGGACCTTTCTGATCTCCTATGGGAACGGGAAAAGGAAATGAGTCCCTTGTCAAGGGACCTTCTCCTGCACCTCAGCCTGGATCCGTCCGGTTTCGGGGGAAGCATACCTCCTGCATTTGTAATGTCCCTTCCGAAAACGGCGGTAGATGCCATGGCGGATGGCGAGATTATTACTTTTTCCTGTTCCATTCCGGTCAGGGTGATGCTGTTGCTGCAGGGTTTGGAGGGGCGGATTGTAGATCCTGAGGCTGCGATTCCTTTCCGTGAAGAAGTACTGCAGGGAGTTTTCTCCTTCCAGAAAGGAACGGGTTTCCGCTCCTGTGGGAAACCGCTTTCATGAAAAACATACAGTTTTAAGGGTCAACACTATGAAACGAATCTTATGCATGTTGTCGCTGCTGCTTGTGGCGGCGGGTGCCGGGGCTCAGGCCCCGGGCGAAGGAGGGGCGCTGGCTCCCGGGATCAAGTACCGTTTCGGAATCAGCGGAAAGACCGCGGGGTTCACG